>NZ_CP044285.1:2847139-3163488 GCF_008728635.1 Hymenobacter baengnokdamensis
TTCACCAATACCTTGCGGCGGCTGAGCTTCTGGTGCAGCTCGGCGGCACTTATTTGCAGCGCGTCGGGGCCCAGCTTTTTGGCTTTCTGATAGGCCTCGACGCTATCAGCCAGCCGGATGCGACCAAACTTGCGTGGGTCGATAAACGCGAGATTTAAGCCCGAGTCGCTCAGCTGCCAGGCTACGCGGGTAAAGCGCGGCGCATCGGGCGCATCGCGGTAAGCGCCAATGTCGCCCGTCATGCCAAAGTGCAGCACCAGCAGGCGGCCGTTGTCTAGCTCCAGAAAGCAGTTTTTGCCCAGCCGGCCGGTGCCCGTGATGGTGCGGCCCAGCACGGCGGCGCGCAACTCGTCTTCGGGCACGGCCAGCACATGCTTATCAACTATATCGAGGCCGGTAATCGTCTGGCCCACGGCCACTTCATCAATAAAGCGGCGATAGGTTTCGACTTCGGGTAATTCGGGCATTATAAATCAGTGAGCAGTTAGTAGTGAGCAGTGAACAGTTGAGGCCAGGCTCATTGTTCACTGCTCACTACTAACTGCTCACTGATTTTAGTCGTGCAGCTTGGCCACGCGCTGGCCGGCCTGGTTGTACACGTCGCCGCGGGGCGTCACGAACAGCGGGCGCTGCTGGGCATCTTCGAGTACAAAGGGGAAGGCCGCGTTGCCGGTGCGGCGCAGGTGGCCCACTACTTCGGCATCGCGCACGGCGTTATCCTCGGCGGCGCTGCTTTCATCGGCCAGGCGCACGACATTCAGCGAGCTGGTGAGGTAAAAAGGCATCTCGGGGTTGTCGCGGAAAGTAAGCTGCCCCACCACGCGCACCGGGGCAGCGTTGGGGCTGCTGGCCAGGGCCACGGCAGCGGGAGCAGACTCCGCCATGTCATCGTAGCTGGCCGGGGCGCTGGACTGCACCGGGCGCGGCGCAATGGCAACAGGCTGCGCCGAGGGCTGGGCGCTGCCGGCCTGGGTGCTGGCTACAATCTGGGCCGTAGCGCGGTTCCAGCCCCGGCTGATGGCCGCCAGGCGCGGTGCCCGGCCGGGGTGCGTAGCCGAGCCCGCCTCGGGCGACACGGCGGCCATCGCCGCCTGGGCCTGGGCCAGACTAGCCCCGAGGCGCCGCAGCACAAAGCCGGAGAACTCATCGGCCTCCAGCTCATCCTGCGGCTGCGAGCCGCCGGCGCGCAGGGTGTGGCCGTTGAGGTGGTGGCCCATCTCGTGGGCCAGAATGCTGATGCCGGCCCAATCGGTGTGGCCGGCGCGGTTCACGGCCGCCAGAAAATTCGGGTTATAAAGCAGGTAGCGGCGGCCATCGTACACCACGGCAGCCGCATTATCGACCTGGGTAGTAGCCCGCAGCTCGAAGCGCGGCTGTAAACCCACGGCATCGGTAATCTCGCGAATAATGCCTTCGGCCTGGCTGGCCGGCACGTCAGCGGCGAGAGTCTGGGCCTGGGCATTAGCGGGCAATGCTACTGAGCCCAGCAGCAGGGTCGGCAGCCCGAGCGTAACGGCCAGCCGACGAAAAAAGCGGGGAAGATTAGTCATGGCGAAAAGTCAGGATAGAGACAGCTGGAAAGTGCAAAATCAGCGCCAGAAAGAACGGCTGTTGGCGGCCAGCAGCTTATTTATACAACGTTGCCAATGGGCTTTTTCGTTTAATAAACCGGCGGCTGTTGTTGGCCGTTTTTTTGTCACTTTTCTATGGCAGCTACCCCCTCCGCTACTACGCCCGCCGTGCTTGTGCAGCCCGGCAAACCTCTGCGCCTTGCCGACATCGACCCGGCTAACAATGAGCCATTTGACCATAAAAAGAAGGTCGATAAGCGCCTGGATGAGCTACGCAAACAGCTTAGCGACTACCAGGAAAAGCTCTATGCCGAACACCACCGCAGCCTGCTGCTGGTGTTTCAGGCCATGGATACGGGTGGGAAGGATGGGGCCATTCGGGCGCTGCTCACGGGCGTAAACCCGGCCGGCGTAGAAGTAGCGGCGTTTAAGCAGCCCAGCAGCGAGGAGCTGAATCACGATTTTCTGTGGCGCATCCACCAGCGTACGCCGGGGCGGGGGCACATTGGCGTGTTCAACCGCTCACACTACGAAGACGTGCTGGTAACGCGGGTGCACGGCCTCATCGAGCCCTTCGTCTGGCAGCAGCGCTACCAGGATATTGTGCATTTTGAGCAGCTGCTCACCCACAGCGGCACCCGGGTACTAAAGTTTTTTCTGCATATATCGAAAGAAGAGCAGGCTACCCGCCTGCAGGCCCGCCTCGACAATCCTAAGAAGCGCTGGAAATTTGAGCCCGGCGACCTTAAGGAACGGCAGCTCTGGGAGGGCTACCAGGTGGCCTACCAGGAAGCATTGGCCGCTACCTCCACGGCTGAATGCCCATGGTATGTGATACCCGCCAACGACAAGCGGGCCCGTGACCTGGCCGTGGCCGAAATCGTAGTGGCTGCGCTGGCCGAAATGCACCCCAAGCCACCAGCCGCCACGTTCGACGTGGCCGCGCAGGTGATAATATAGAAAAAATAACATATTATAACTGCAAGAGCCCGCTGCACCAAGTGCAGCGGGCTCTTGCAGTTACTCCGGTTACCCAACCCGCAGCATTGTTGACTAGTCAGCCTTGGCGCGGTTTGTAAGTCCGCGTACAACTTGGCTGGGGCGGGCTGCCGGCATTTGGCAGCGGGGCTAGTTCATCCACAGAGTAGCCACTTCCTCGAAGCGGTGGGCTGCAAAGGCCCCGTAGGGCCGCTCGGCATAAAAGCCTAGTACGTGCACCTGTTTTTTGCCGGTGCGCACATGGGGCAGTACCCGCACCGGGTACACCCGGCCGGCCTGGGGCCAGTCGCCAATATAGCCGGTGGGGCGGGCAGTGTCGTCGATGCAGCGGGCAAACTGCTGCACGGGCAGAGGGGTCGGGAGCTGGGTCTTACGCATAGCCAAAGATACAAAAAAGATTGCTAAGCTAAAAATATTGGCAAGAAAAATTTAGCCTAATATTCCGCGATTTAGTAGGCTAAAAGCATGAAATTAAGTCTGGTTAAAGAAGTGGAACTTCAAGCGTCTGAGTGCTAATTTATTTGGCTAACATTTGTTAGTATATCCAGGTGATATACGCAAAAGCCGTGCCGCCCGGATTGCGGGTAACACGGCTTTATGGCGCGGGCAGGCGGTGCTTAGCGCTTATTGAGGTCGAGGGCCTGGTAGGCGATGAGCAGGTCGGTGCGGGTGCCCGGCGGGCGGTAGTATACCAGCAGGTCGTAGAAGTTTTCCGTCTCGGTATGGGTGCCTTCAAAGTATACTTCGTCGGGCACGCCGCCAGCCCGCCTGGGGGCCACGGCATAGCTATAGTTGTAGTACCCCTGCTTGAGTAGTGCGCGGCCGGTATAGCGCTGCTGCGTCGAGTCGTAGGTCAGCCGGAACTCGTCGCGCAGCTGCCAGTCGCTGAGGGCCCCGAACACATACACCGGGCCGGGCGCGGGCTGCGGCGCTTTCAGGTTGAACGTTACCTGGGCGTAGTCGCCGTTGTAAGCGCCGTTGCCATACTCCCGGTTTTCAAATACCCGCTGACCGTTGGCATCCACGTATTGGTTGTAAGTCAGGCCATTGCGGGTCGTTTCTTCCAGCAGCTCTACTTGCACGGGGTTGGTCTGGCGCAGCAGTCGTGACACCCCCAGGCCGTTGGCTTGTAGTGAACGCATATCAAAATACCTATATTCGCTCAGGCCCGGAAAGGCGTTCTCGTAGTTGATATACTGGTATTCGAGCCGGCGCTCGGCATCGCGCACGAAGGTGGGTGTGAGGTTGTAGTGGGCATTATCCCAGCGGTAGTTCTGGCGCAGCACCACCTTCACCTCGGCGGCCGGGTTCACCAGCTCCACGGCGCTATAGTTGATGGTAAAATCGAGCTGCTGATAGGCATAGCGGGCATCCAGGCCGCCGGCCGGAATGCCTTGCTGGAGCGTAGCAACCACCTGATTTTCATACACCAGCATCCGGCGCGAAACCAGCGGCACGCCCGCCTGATTCTGCACCAGCAGCAGGTAGTTGCCGCTGATTTTTACGCGGGGCACCTGCAGGGTGTAGTGGTAGTAGGGCGTCTTGGTATTAACGGAAGTCTGGTAGTTGGTGAGCGTAAACTCGTTTATCTCGCTCAAAAACTGCATGTCGGTGAGCTGCGAGGGCGCCCAGTTCAGGTCGCAGTGAATAAGCTTGGCCGTGAGGCGCGGCGCCTGCTCGCCCAGCACGTCAAACTCCAGCGTCACGGGTTGGTCCTGGCTCAGGGGCACAATGGGCGGGTTGAAGATGCCGTTGGCCTGCCCGGTGGGTACGTAGCACTGCACGCTGCGCACGCTGGGGTCATAGATGTAGTCCTGGTAGCGCAAGGTGCGGTCAGCGTAATACTCGGCGGGTTTCTGCTGCTGACTGGCGGGCAGGTTGGGGTTGGTGATGGGAGTGCCCAGGGGCACGCAGGCCGTAGCCAGCAGCGAAAGGCAAAGAAGACGAAAACGCATAAGGTAGTAGCGCGAAGCGTTGCTTCACGAGCCGTTGAACGATACTACAACGTTACGCACGGCCCATTCAGTTGCCGGGCCGGGCGCCTGGAGGCCGCCCCTGCTGGCGGCTGGCGCTCAGGCCTAAACCCTGGCTGGGGAATCGGCCCTTATATTCGTGGCACCCGGTACCTGCCCGCCCCGGTAGCTTGAAAACGGCTGAGGTCTACCTTTCTACGACCCAGCGCATAGCCTTTCCATGAACAAGAATATCCTCTCTCTCAGCTTCGCTATTTCGTTGGCCGTAAGCGCCTGCTCGCCTAAGCTGGCTTCGCTGGCTGATAAAACCCCCGAGCAGCTAACAACGACTTATTCCATAACCAAGGATGTAGCCTATGGCACTGATAAGGAAGAAACGATGGATATTTATCTTTCCAGGGACGCGCAGAAGCTGGGAAATAAAAACCTGACCATCGTTTTTCTGCACGGCGGCGGGTATTACGTCAGCGACAAGTCGAAAGAGGAAAGGTACATTCAGCCGTATTTGAAAAAAGGAATGAATGTGGTGAATATGAATTACCGTATCAAACGCGGTATTCCCCTTGCCTCGGAAGATTTGACGTATGCCCTGAATTTTCTAAAAGCTAATAACGCAGCTTATCGGCTGAACCTGGATAAGATAGTGGTTTCGGGCTTTTCGGCCGGGGCGCACATTGCCAGCCTGGTAGCGGTAACGGCCAACGACCCGACTTATCCCTTTAAATTATCCAGCGGCCTTAAAATTGCCGCCGTAGTTAATTTTTCGGGGCCGGTCGATGGCCTGGACGTCGTCGAGAAAGTATTTATGAGCAACGACGTGCCGGTAATGAAGGCAATCGGCGTCGCGCTTTTCCCGGAAACTACCGACTATGCGCCGAAAGAATACATCCGCAAATTTGAACCCATCACGTATTTCGATAAAAACGACCCGCCCTTTTTTATCTGGCAAGGTGGTAAGGACGACCAGGTTCCGCCCGTAACGTTTGAAAAGTTTGTCGCGCTGCTCAAACAGGAGCCGAAGAAAAATGAAGTGCTATTTGTGCCCGAAGGGCAGCACAGCCCGAACGCGAATGAGCTGAAAGACGCTTATCAGAAAATCTTTCATTTTCTGGACAGGCTCTAAGTACGCTAATAGCGCCTTCATAAGTAATCGACGTTTCTGACGACACATATTTTGTTGTACTATTAGCTACAACCGGCTAACCTCAGGAATACTCTTGTTTTCAAGTCAATGAGACTTCTGGAAATCGTAAAGCTGCTTGATAACCAGCCCAATGCCGGGCGTAGTGCTTTAATAAGAGAGCACCTTGATGCACTTGGGGTTCATTGCGTAATGCAGAAATATGCCACTGGTACTAACCTGTTCGTTGATTTGGGCCGGCCAGAAACCAAGGTTGGCGTAGGTACTCATTTTGACCGCGTACCTGTTTCGGCCGGTGCGAATGACAATGGTTCGGCCATCGCCGTCGGCCTTGATATTATTCGCAGGCATCTGGAAGCAGGCAGCAAAGCGGGCGTGCGGGTGTTTTTTTTCGATGAAGAAGAAACGGGCCTGAAAGGCTCGCGCGCCTACGTGGCGCAATATGGCGTAGCAGACCTAACCGGATTAATAAATCTGGAAATGGTTGGTATGGGTAATAAGTTTGCCTTATGGCCCGTGGAGGCCACACGCAGCGGGCCGTTACTGGAGCGGTTTGAGGCAGTCGCCTGGCAGCAGGTGGGCTGTCACCGGTTTGACCAGATAGTGACGAATACCGCCGACCACGTGCCTTTTCGCCAAGCCGGGATGCGCGATGCTTTTACTGTTACGTGCATCACAGACCAGGATATGGCGGTTGCGCAGCACTATTTCCAGGCAATTGCACAGCAGGCAGACACTGCTAAGCTGATGCAAATACTAGCGCAGGCCCCGCTATTCAGGCATTACCACCAACCCACCGATACCTACGAAAAGCTGAGCGAAACCACGTTGGCAATGACTTCGGCCGCCGTTTGGAAAACTATCCTGGCAGCTCAATAGAGCTAGCCTAATATACAGAAAAGCCCTGCTGGCAGATGCCAGCAGGGCTTTTCTATTACTGAAAACATTACATCTCGGCCAGCATTTCCCAGCGGTCGTTCTGGCGCGCCAATTCCTTTTTAGTTTGCTCAAATTTGAGGGTAGTGTCCTTTAACTGCGAAGCATTCTGGTAGATTTTGGGGTCGGCCAATTGCTTTTCGTAGATGGCCAGCTCCTTTTCCAGCTTGTCGATGCTGGCTTCTACCTCGGCTATTTCGCGCAGAGCTTTCTTTTGGTCGGGTGAGGGCGTTTTGGCGGGGGTAGGGTCAGCTTTAGGCTCCGGCTTGGGGCGGGCTTGGCGGCCGAGGGGCTGGGGAGGCCCGCTTTTTTAGCGGCTTTCTCGCGCTCGTCCTGCCACTGCTCGTACTCGTGGTAGGTGCCGGGGTATTCCTTGAGCTGAAAATCCTCGATGTACCAGGTTTTGGTGGCCACGTTCTCCACGAAGTAGCGGTCGTGGCTAATCACGATGAACGTGCCCTCGTACTGCTCCAGGGCCTGAATGAGGATATTCACCGACTGCATATCCAGGTGGTTGGTCGGTTCGTCGAGCAGCAGGAAGTTAGCTTCCGAAATCAGGGTTTTGGCCAGCGCTACGCGGCTTTTCTCGCCGCCGCTCAATACCTTGATTTTCTTATATACATCATCGCCCGTGAACAGAAACGAGCCCAGCACGCCGCGCAATTCCATCTCGTTGCGCTTCGAGCCGGCCTCGTTCATTTCCTGGATAATCTCGTTGTCGATGGTCAGGCTTTCGAGTTGGTGCTGGGCGTAGAAGGCCATAATCACATTGTGGCCCAACTGGTGCTTGCCGGCGGTAGGCTGCTCGGCCCCGGCCACCAGGCGCATCAGCGTCGATTTGCCCTTGCCGTTGGCCCCGATAAGCGCGATTTTATCGCCCCGCTCGATGTGCAAGTGCGTATCGCGGAAAATGAGCTTGTCGCCGTAGCTTTTGCCTACATGTTCCATGCGCAGGATGTGGCGGCCGGGCTGCTGCGAGAAGGTAAACTTGAAATTCACCTTGGCTGCGTCGGGCGCCACGGCCTCGATGCGCTCCAGCTTGTCGAGCGCCTTCACGCGGCTCTGGGCCTGCTTGGCCTTGCTGGCGCTGGCCTTGAAGCGCTCAATAAAGCGCTCGGCCTGCTTGATGGCGGCCTGCTGGTTGTCGTAGGCGCCCTGCTGAATCTCGGTGCGCAATACCTTCTCTTCCTGGTAGAACGAGTAGTTGCCGGCGTAAGGGTGCAGCTTGCCGCCGCTCACTTCCACGGTGGTGTTGGTAGTGCCATCCAGAAATTCGCGGTCGTGGCTCACAATAATTACCGCGCCCTCGTAGCCGGCTAGATAGTTCTCAATCCACTTGATACTCGGCAGGTCCAGGTGGTTGGTAGGCTCGTCGAGCAGCAGCAGCGAGGGCTGTTGCAGCAGAATTTTGGCCAGCATCACGCGCATGCGCCAGCCGCCCGAGAAGGTCTTGAGCGGCTTCTGCAAGTCGTCGGTCGAGAAGCCCAGGCCTTCGAGAATCTCTTCGGCCTTCGACTGCATGGTGTAGCCGCCCAGTGCCTCAAAGCGCTCCTGTAGGTTGGCGAGCTTATCGACCAGGTCATCGGTGTAGTCGGTTTCAAACTTGAGCAGAATCTCGTCGATTTTCTTCTGCAATTCGAGCGCCTCGGCAAAGGCCTGCATGGCCACCACCAGGATAGACTCGTGCGAGTCATAGCTCAGCAAGTCCTGGTTCAGGAAGCCCAGACTCACGTCTTTGCTCATGGAGATGGAGCCGCCGTCGGGCTTGTACTCGCCCACGAGTAGGCGCAGCAAGGTCGATTTGCCGGTACCATTCAGGCCTACCAGGCCGATTTTATCCTTGGGTTTGATGTGCAGGCTGGCCCCATCGTAGAGGGTGCGCGAGCCAAAATGGAAGTCGAGGTCGGAAATGGAAATCATGGCGGGGCCGGTTGCGGCCACTGGTAGCGAGCGAGGCGCGGTACGAAAGGTTTGGCTAAACGGCTAGCTTGGCCTATACCAGTGGCGGGGCAAAGGTACGGCCCGGCCCGGGCTATCCGGGCGCGGTAGTGAAGTTCGCCCCTCGTGACGAGCAGTTAAAACACCCGCAGAGGCGGGAAAATTTCACGACTGGCCGGGCGGCTGTTCGTGTTCAAACCGGGCTATTATGCCCAGACGCTGGGTCAAAATGACTTGGTTGGGGGATTAAAACCGGTTTAAAGCCTCGATTATTTTATTATTACTGCTTGAAAGAAAGGCGCTTAGCAAGTAAGATTTCCCGGACACTAAATGAAGGGCTGAAATTGGCATAGGCTGGCTTGCCCTCTCATGGCTCTTGAATGAATAATCTCTTTGCTTGCGGCTTACTAGCCGCCCTTACTGCCAGTAGTGCAGCCCTGGCTCAGACTCTGGCTCAGACTACCGAACCCAGCGCCACCTCCCGCCTGGCTGCCACTGCGGCAAAGGCTCCCGCCAAAGCCGACACGGTAATGGCCAAAGTGCCCTTCGACGGCATGGACCTGAGCTGGGTCAATGGCCAGAACCGCCAACAGAATTTCCCGCTCCAGTTTAAGGACCAGGCGGGTGAAACTGTGCTCACGGCCACCACTTTTCTGGATGGCTATTACAACTACAACTTCGCCAATCCGCTCGACCATACCCAGACGATTTCGGCCGTGACGGGCCGCACCCAGGAGTTTTCGCTGGCGCTGGCCAGCATCGGCATCGAGAGCAATTACAAGAATATTATCGGCCGGCTATGGCTGCAAACCGGCTCCATGCTGAACGTGGTGCAGGAAACCGACGCCTCGGTGCTGCGCGGGCGCAACACGGGCACTACCATCGGGGCCAACGGCGTGAACGTCGGCACCGGTATCACCACCAACAACCTCAAGTATATCCGCGAGGCGGCGGCCGGCTACCACTTCAACGTGGCCTATGGCCTGAACCTGGAGCTGGGTATTTTTATGAGCTACATCGGCCTGGAAAGCTACGTGACCCAGGAAAACTGGAGCTACCAGCGCTCGCTGGTCTGCGATTTTACACCCTTCTATTTTCAGGGGGCGCGGGCCCAGTTTTATCCGGCCAAAAACTTCAAGACCGAGCTGTGGGTGATGAACGGCTGGCAAACCTATAACACGGTTAACAACCGCCCGGCGCTGGGCAACTCGAACTACTACCGGCCCAGTGAAAATATCCAGCTGGTGGCCAACTTCTACTACGGCAACGATTCGCGCCCCGGCGCCGACTCGCTGGCCGTGGGCCGCGCGGCCTACCCTAATATCCAGCGCTTTCACCACGACAACTCCATTGTGGCGCGCTATTACCACAAAGACAAGAAGGGCCCGCTGCGCGGCATTACGCAGGCCGCGTTTAGTCTGAACACGCACTACGGCTTCCAGAGCGGCACCGATGCCGCCGGCAATGAGGTGAAGCGGGCCGACAACTACATGGTGGGCTCGTCGCTGGCCAACCGCATCTGGTTTGCCAAAAATAAGCTGGCGCTCACTACCCGCGTGGGCTTTGTTAAAAACCCTGGCCGCTACCTCAGCTTCAACCCGTCGGTGGTGGGCTTCACCGATACCGATGCCAGCAAGCTCACGGCCAAAGAGGCAACCGCTACCTTCGATGTGATGCCTAGCGACTACGTCACCTTTCGGGTGGAGTACCTGCACCGCTCGGCCAACGTGCCTTATTTCGCCGGGCCGGGCGGCACTACTTCGCCCAGCGGCTACGCCGACCAGCCCCTGCCGGCCCATTACGTGCCCGATTTGCGCGACTATGAGAACCGCCTCATCTTCGCCGTCAACTTTCGCCTGTAGCGGTCGGAGAGTAAGCTGCCGCACTTCGAGCAGGTGGCTGTTTATTGGGTATTTAAAATATAATAAATTTACTATTTAATGAATTTTAGCGATGCTGTGCTATAAAATGAATAAATTATGAGCTACGAATAAACCAGCCAGCGCGCATCGAGTAAGAGCAGGGTTGTTCGTTCTTGCAGGCAGGCGGTTGCTTTTCTGCCGTCAACCTCCGCGGGTAAGGGCCGTAGGAAGCACGGCCGGCAAGTGCCGGACATCCGCTGACAAACTACTCTAGCAGCCTGGCTATGCAAACTTCTCCTCCTTCCACCCTGCCTGCCGTTGACGAGTCCGGTGGTCACCAGGCTTTAAAAGCCGGGGCATCGGCGGCCGGTACGCTCATCGCCCTCGGCATTGTGTACGGCGACATTGGCACTTCGCCGCTCTACACCGTGCGGGGCGTGTTTGAGGGCCGGCCCGTGACGGAAGACGTGGTGCTGGGCACCGTGTCGGCCATTATCTGGACGCTTACCTTACTCACGACCATCAAGTACGTGCTCATTGCCATGCGGGCCGACAACAACGGCGAGGGCGGCATTTTGTCGCTCTACGCCCTGCTGCAACGGCTCAATTTCAAATACCTCTACCTGCCGGCCATCGTGGGGGCGGCGGCGCTGCTGGCCGATGGGGTCATCACGCCGCCCATCTCGGTGTCGTCGGCCATTGAGGGGCTGCGGATTCTGCGGCCCCACCTGCATACGGTGCCCATCGTGCTGGCTATCCTGATGGGGCTGTTTGCCATTCAGCAGTTCGGCACGGCCATAATCGGTAAGCTGTTCGGGCCGGTCATGCTCGTGTTTTTCAGTATGATAGCGGTGCTTGGTGTGCAGTTTATGCTGCACGATTTAAGCATTTTGCGGGCCTTCAATCCGTACTACGCCCTGCACATGCTGGCCACTATTCCGGGTGGGTTCTGGCTGCTGGGCTCTATTTTCCTGTGCAGCACCGGGGCCGAAGCGCTGTACGCCGACATGGGCCACGTGGGCCGGCCGAATATCTACGTGTCGTGGACGTTTGTAAAAATATGCCTGGTGCTCAACTACCTGGGGCAGGGCGCGTGGCTGCTCCAGCATATGGGCAAGCCGCTCGGCGATAATAACCCTTTCTTTGCCATGATACCGGCCTGGGGCCTGCTGCCGGCCATCGGGCTGTGCACGCTGGCGACCATCATTGCCTCGCAGGCGCTCATTTCGGGCTCGTACACGCTTATCATTGAGGCGCTGCGGCTGAATTTCTGGCCTAAGGTGAAGGTGCTGTACCCCACTGAGTTGCGCGGGCAGGCCTACGTGCCCTCGCTCAACTGGCTGCTGTGCGCGGGCTGCGTGGGCGTGGTGCTGCACTTCCGCGAAAGCTCGAATATGGAGGCGGCCTACGGCCTGGCCATCACCTTTACCATGCTCATGACCACGGTGCTGCTGGCCTTCTTTTTGTACCTGCGCCGGGTTAGCCCGGTCTGGATTGGCTTGCTGCTGCTGGTGTATTTCACCGTCGAAGGCTCGTTTCTGATTGCCAACCTGCGCAAATTTCCCGAAGGCGGCTACGTGAGCGTACTCATGAGCCTAGTGCTGCTGGCCGTGATGGTGAGTTGGATTCAGGGCCAGCGCCTGCGCGAGGCTTTTGTCAAATACGTGCCGCTGGCCGACTGGCTGCCCCTGCTTAAGGAGTTGAGCCGGGATGAATCGGTGCCCAAGTTTGCTACTCACCTCGTGTACCTCACCGATTCGGTAGACCCGAGCCAGATTGAGCGGGGCATTACGCACAGCATTTTTCAGAAAAGCCCCAAGCGGGCCGATGTGTACTATCTTATCCACATCGTAACGACCGATGAGCCTTATACGAAGACTTACCACGTCGACACTATCCTGCCCGACGACCTAGTGCGCATTGAGTTTCACCTGGGCTTCCGGGTCGACCACGCCATTAACTATATGTTCCGGCAGGTGGTCACGGATTTGGTTCAGAGTAAGGAGGTCGATATCACCTCGCGCTACAACTCGCTGCGCGACCAGGACGTGGTGGGCGATTTCCAGTTCGTGATTCTGAACCGCACGCTGCCCTACGCGCAGTCGCTGACCAGCTGGCAGCGGCTGGTGGCCCGGCTGGCGGGCGTGCTGCGCTGGCTGGGGGCCAGCCAGCAGGAAAGCTTTGGACTGGATAACTCCTCGCTCACCATCGAAAATATTCCGCTGCTCATCCCCGAGCGCCCCGAATTACACCTCACCCGCGAATAAGCGCCTATGCCCGTTTCTATCCGAGTTTTTGCCACCGCGCTGCTCAGCACAGCTTTTCTGCGGCCCGCCCTGGCCCAAACGGTTCCGCCGGCGCCTACCAGTACTACCACTACGGCGCCGCCCGCCGCCCCTACGGCCACCGCAGCTGCGCCCACGGCCGCTGCCGCCGCCGACACGGCCAGGGCCGACCCCAAGCCCGAGTTTTTTGGCTACGTGGGCGTGTACTACGGCTACGATTTCAACAACCCGGCGAGCTTGCAGCGGCCCGGCTTTATTTACTCTGAAAACCTGCACAACCAGATTGCCGTGAACCTGGCTCTGCTCGGCGCCCGCTACACCAGCGACCGGGTGCGCGGCACGTTTGCCATCCAGACCGGCACCTACCCCGATGCCAACTACGCTGCCGAGCCGGGAGTATTCAAAAACATCTATGAGGCCTGGGGCGGCGTGCGCGTGGCCAAAAGCCTGTGGCTCGATGCGGGCATCTTTCTCTCGCACATTGGCCTGGAAGGCCCCAACTCGCGCGATAACCTCACCCTGACGCGCTCCATCATGGCCGACAACTGTCCTTACTACGAAACCGGGGCCAAGCTCACGTATGACAAGGGCAAGAAGTGGCTGTTTTCGGTGCTGGCCGTCAACGGCTGGCAGGTTATCCGCGACCGTAACCAGAACGAGGCCATAGGCACCCAAATCCAGTTCCGGCCCAGTGCCAAGCTGCTCTTCAACTCCAGCACTTTTGTAGGAGAGGGCCGCAATGTGCCCGACTCGCTGGGCATCCGCCTCCGCTATTTTCACGATTTTTACCTCACCTACGACCCTTCCAGGAAATGGAAAATTGCCGCCGCCTACGACACGGGCTGGCAGGAAAAGCTTGATGGCAAGGGCGGCTACGATGCCTGGCAGGGCGGGGTACTTATCGTGCGCCGCCGCCTCTGGGAGCGGGCCGGCCTGGTGGGCCGTGTCGAATACTACCATGACCCGAGCGGGGTGCTGGCCCCTACGCGGGTGGGCGGCCTGCACACCACGGGCTACTCGCTGGGCTTCGATTATCTGCCCGTGCCCCGCGTCATCCTGCGGGCCGAAGTCAAAGAATTTGTAGACCGCAACGAGGTCTATGTCAAAGACAAAGTAGCCCGCCGTACCGATGCGGCCGCCACCACTATGCTCGGGCTCACGTTTTGAGGCGGCGGCCCGCTTACCTAACAATGGCTTAACCCGGAAGTCACCTGGCGGGCAGACCTTTGCGCGTTGCCACTTTTACCTTCCTGCTATGAAGCGCGTGCTCTCCCTTGCTGTTCTGGCCTTGCTCACGGGCGCAGCCCAGGCCCAGCGGCCTACCAACGACCCCCAGGCCCGGAAAATACTGCTGCCCAATGGCTGGTCGCTCACGCCGGCCGGCACCGCGCTGCCCCTCGGCGACCTGCCGCTGAATATGCAGCTGGCCCCGGGTGGCAAGATGCTGGCCATCACGAACAACGGACAGGGCAAGCAAAAGCTCCAGCTCATTGACCCGGTTACTGAAAAGCTGCTCGACGAGCGCCCTATTGGCAAAGCCTGGTATGGGCTGGCATTCAGTGCGAAGGGCGACCGCCTCTACGCCTCGGGCGGCAACGACAATATTATCCTGACCTATCCCACAGCCGGCCGCAAGCTCGGCGCGCCCGACACGCTGCGCCTCGGCCCGGCCTGGCCCAGGGCCAAAATCAGCCCCGTCGGCATTGCCGTAGACGCCGCCGGGCAGCGCCTGTACACCGTGACCAAGGAGGACAGCGCGCTTTACGTGCTCGACCTGAAAGCCAGGCGCACGCTCAGCCGCCTGAAGCTGGGCGCCGAAGCGTACGGCTGCCTGCTGTCGGCCGACGGCCGAACACTCTACATCACGCTCTGGGGCGGCGACAAGCTGCTGGCCTACGACCGCGCCACCGGCCGCATCCGGGCCCGGCTGGCCACTGGCAGCCACCCCAATGAGTTGATTCAGAGCCGCAACGGGCGCTATCTGTTCGTGGCCAATGCCAATGACAACTCCGTCTCGGTAGTTGATGTGAAGAGCTGGAAGGTGCTGGAAAATATCTCCACTTCGCTATATCCTACGCGCCTCACCGGCTCGACTACCAACGGCCTGGCGCTCTCAGCCGATGAAAAGACGCTCTACATCGCCAACGCCGACAACAACTGCCTGGCGGTGTTCGACGTGCGCCAGCCCGGCCGCAGCGCGGCCAGGGGCTTTATCCCGACTGGCTGGTACCCCACCTGCGTGCGCACGCTGGGTAATAAAATACTGGTAGCCAATGGGAAAGGCTTTTCCAGCCAGGCCAACCCCGGCGGCCCGCAGCCGGTGAAGAAAACCGACAGCAGCGGCCACCACCTCGGCAATGGCCTGGCCGATGGGCCGGTTCAGTACATCGGCAGCCTGTTTACCGGCACGCTCTCCTTTATTCCGGTGCCCGACGCGGCGCGGCTGAAAAGCTATTCGCAGCAGGTGTACGCCAATACGCCCTTCACCAAGGAGCGCGAAAAGCTGGCGCTCGGCGAGGCCGGCAACCCCGTGCCGCGCCGGGCGGGCGAGAAGTCGCCCATCAAGCACGTCTTTTATATCATCAAAGAAAACCGGACCTACGACCAGATTTTTGGCGATGTGCGCGAAGGCGAGGGCGACTCCTCGCTTTGCATTTTTCCGCGAAAAGTGACGCCCAACCACCACGCCCTGGCCCGCGAGTTTGTGCTGCTCGACAACTTCTACGTCAACGCCGAGGTGAGCGCCGACGGCCACAACTGGAGCACCGCCGCCTACGCCACCGACTACGTGGAGAAGTCGTGGCCCATCAGCTACGGCGGGCGCGGGGGCACCTACGACTTCGAGGGTACCCGCAAGATTGCCTACCCGCGCGACGGCTTTATCTGGGACTACTGCCAGCGCGCCGGCCTCAGCTACCGCACCTACGGCGAGTTTGCCGAGAATGGCAAAACGCCCCTTAAGTCGCTGCGCGGACACGTTTGCCCCAGGTCGCCGGGCTTTGACCTGGATGTAAAAGACGTGGAGCGGGTGCGCATCTGGGCGCAGGACTTCGACTCGCTGCTGGCCGTGGGCAAGGTGCCGCAGCTCAGCACCATTCGCCTCAGCAACGACCACACCAGTGGGCAGCGACTGGGGAAGGTCAGCCCGGTTTCGGCCGTGGCCGACAACGACCTGGCGCTGGGGCAGCTGGTGGAGCACATTGCCCACAGCCGTATCTGGGGCGAGTCGGTCATTTTTGTACTGGAGGATGATGCCCAGAACGGCCCCGACCACATCGACGCCCACCGCTCGCCGGCCCTGGTCATCGGCCCCTACGTGCGCCGCCAGGCCGCAGACCACACGCTCTACACCACGGCCGGCGTGATGTGCACTATCGAGCTGCTGCTGGGCCTGCCGCCCATGAGCCAGTACGACGCGGCGGCCCGCCCGCTATTCGGCCTCTTCCAGGCCGCGCCCAACGCGACTCCTTACCAGGCCAAAGCTGCCCAGGTGCCCCTCGATACCCGCAACACTGCCTGGAACCGCAGCGCCGAGCGGTCGGCCAAATTTGATTTTGCGCACGAAGATGCCGTGCCCGACCTCGACCTCAATGAAGTAGTCTGGAAGTCGGTGAAAGGCGAGCAGTCGGCCATGCCGGCGCCCCGGCGCGGCGCTTTTTTGCAGCTCACCCCCAAGCGCAAGGATGACGATGAGTAAAGCTCGGGGACCAGGAAAAGGGTGTTGCTAGTGCGGCGGCAGCGGCCCTTTATCCGACGACTCGCTGTATTTCTGGGCCAGCTTGGTGGGCACGCCGGTGCTGTTGAGCAGGCCGCTGAGCAGGCCCTGCCGCCAGGCCGTAAACACCGAAAACTGCAATTCGCGCCGCGAGGTCAGCTCGCCCACCACGAAGCGGCCGTCGGGGCGCGGGTTCTGGTCGCGGATAACCAGACCGTTGACCACGCCGCTCTTGACGCGGCCCAGCAGCGTCTTTTTTACTTCGCCTTTTTTGTAGCCCAGAAACTCAAATTTCAGTCCGCTGTACCTGGCCCGCATCTGGCCCGTGATGTGCTGGCGGTCGAGGTACTCGTCGAAGGTAATGCCCTGTACGTCGCCGCTTTTAAACTCAATCAGCCGCGTGGGCTTCATAATGGGGTTGAGGATAGCCAGCGCTGCCGGCCCAAAGCTGCCCCACAGATGCTGGCGGCCCTGCGGGTCGAGCAGCGACGTAGTAAGCTGCACCTGCGCCCGGCAGCGGTTTTCAATGTAGGCCGTGGCCGAGCCCGTAAGCGGCTGCGCCATGGTCATGTGGCGCGGGTCGTTGCTGACGTTGCGCAGCGTCGCGTTCAGGCGATTTATAGTGCAAGTGCCTATCAGCGGCGTACGCGGACTGCGATAAGAAGCCGCGATAGTACCATTGCGCAGGTCCAGCCGTCGCACATCAAGGTGCGCGTGTAGCTTCCGCATCGCCTCGGGCGTCAGAATAGAAGGTTGCGAGTTTATCGGCCCGCGCCCGTCGCTGCTCAGCTTCAGGTAAGGGCGCTCGGCAACTACCCGCGCCACGCGCAGGTGGCTGTTGTCGGAGAGCTGGTAAAAATCGACGCCCTGCCCGTTCAGCTCCGTAATGTGGGCTGTGAGCTGCGTAAGCTGGTAGCCGCTGCGTATATTAAGCTGGGCCGGGGTGAGGGTGGGGCGCACGGCTAAATCGGTCAGCCGCAGGGCCTGGTGCTCGGTATTCAAAAATAGATGCCCGATGCTGGCCGGGTAGAGTGGGGCCATAAACACGGCTGTTATGCGTCCGGTGCGGCCCGTCCAGCCGCGGGCGTACAGCACACGCCGCGCCCCATCCTGCTCGGCAGCCGAATCGACGCGGATACTACGGCCCAGGGCGAAAACGTGCCGCACGGCCGGGCCCTCCTTCACACCGGCCACGGCCAGGTAGCCGTTGGCTATGGCGAGCTGCCGGAGGTCGGCCTGCCGAAACAGCGGCGCCAGCAGCTTCCAGAGCGGCGGCGGGGCCTGGGCCGGCGGCCGAAACGTCAGGCTGGGATTGCTCAGCCGCGCCGAGTCGGCCCGGAACCGGCGCAGGTGCTGCCAGTGAGCCGCCTGCAGGCCCAGCACCTGCAAGCGCGGCAGGCTAAAAGCCACCCGCACTGCGCCCGGCTTGCCCTGGCCGGGCGCGGGCGGCGCAATGCGCAGCGAATCAAGTTGAAAGAGGTGCTTATCGCTCGAAAAATGAATCAGCTGCGCGGTAATCCTGTGCCCGCCCAGCTGGCCGGCCGGCCCGTGCAGCATTGCCTGCCAGGCAGCAGCAAACGCCAGCCGCTGCGTATCGGCGGCCCCGGCCGAGGTAAAGAGCAGGTCGCGAGCGCTGATATCGGCGGTAGCCAGCCGACCAATCGGGGCGGCCGTTGGCCCAAAGCTGCCGCCCACCCGGCGCAGCGCCAGGTAGCCGAGCCGCAGCGGATGCTGCTGAAACAGCGGTGGAGCAGCGTGGGGCGCCGGCCGCCGGGCCAGCGCCGCCACCTGCACCCGCAGCGAGTCAAGCGTGAGGCTGTCGATAGGAACGGTTTGCTTGCGCAGCAGCGCCAGCAGGCCCACGCCGCTCAGGTCGAGGCGGGCGAGCTGCAGGCTAAGGCGGGGCAGTGTATCGGCCAGGGTGGCGGTGGCAGGGCGCAGCGCCACGCCGCGCAGGTGCAGCGCGCGCGCCAGCAGCTGGGTGCGCAGGCCGGCCACGGAGAGCGCGTACTGGCCGTGGGTTTGGGTGGCCACCTGCTTTTCGAGCTTGCGGCGCAGCCAGGGGTCGAGGCCCCATTTTAGCCAGGCCAGGGCGGCCGCTATGAGTAGTGCCAGTGCAAATAAAACCCAGCGGCCCCAGGGGCGCGCGCGAGTAGCAGCGGGGGAGAGGGAAGAGTCGGGCACGGAACTAAGCTGAGCCTCTGCTAACGCAAAAACTACTGGTTGGGGTTGCCTCCGGCCTAACCCTCTACCCCCCGCTGCCCGTACAGGGGCCAGCCGCCCTCGTTCCTGGACGTATGCGGCCCGTTACTTTTGAGTTTTATATATTAAATTTACTATGTAAAATCAATCCCCGCTGACTCTAACTTGCGCCTCGCCCAGTAGCTTTGAGGCCGGTAGCCCCGGCTTTCCCGCGCTTTTTTCTTTTCCGATTCGCTTTTTGCGCTATGCTTGCCATTACCTCGCTGCTGCCGTCTCCAGCTTCCGACCACATCAACACGCTTATCAAAAGCCTGGAAACGAAGTTTGGCCTCACCGATGTGCAGGCCACGCCCGAGCCGCACCTGACGTACCAGATTGTGGAGCCCGCCGACCTCGAAACCCTGAAGGCGGCGCTACAGGAAATTGCGCGCACTACCAAGCCCTTTGTGGCCCATACAACCGGGCTGGGAATGTTTCCGGGCGATAACCCCGTGATTCATATTCCGGTACTGCGCTCCGACGACCTCAACCTGCTGCACCACCGCGTGCTACAGGTGGCCGCGCCGTTGTGCTCGCGCACCGATAAGTTCAGCGCTCCCGACCTGTGGCTGCCCCACGTATCGCTGGCTTTGCACGATACCACGCCCGAGCTGCTGGGCCCCGTATTGCAGTTTCTGAATAACCAGACGTTCAACCTGGAGCTGGAAATCAGCAACCTCGCCATTCTGCGCCCCGACGGCGACATGTTTGTGCGCGAAGTGGTGTTTGAGTTTGGGGGAAAATAATTCGTTAATGGTTAATATTGTTCAAGAGCTCTGAATAAAATTAACCATCAACCAGTAAAAAATTATCTGTTCAGAATAGTCTTGTTCCGGTTCAGCTTCAGGTCTTGCAGCAGGCTGCTCTTGGCGGCGATGGTGAAGTTGTAGCCCCGGTACGGCCCCACCGGTATCCAGAGCCCCGACACCTGCCAGCAGTGCAGGTCGCGGTAGAAGTTGACCGTTGGGTACACAAACTGACTTTGGGTGAAGTTGTAGTTGAGGCTGGTGCTCAGGCGCAGATTGGGCGTGAGCTTGACCGAGCCGCTGGCCGTGATGGAGTTGCCCGATAATAGCGGAATCGTATTATATAGTACCGGCCTGATGGGAGCCGTGGCCGTGTTGTAGCTGGCCGTGTACTGCACGCTGGCTTCCCAGGGGATATCAAAATCGATATAATCGGCGTAAATGGCCTGGGGCAGGGGTGAGCCCAGCACCGGGTCGTTGCTCGGGGCCACGGCCCGCGGAATATTGGCCTTGCTTTTGGGGCGGGCGGCGGGGTTAAACTGGTAGCCCAGGCTCAGGTTGGCATTGAGCAGGCGGGCCAGGCGCACCTTGCTTTGCTCAAAGAGGTAGCGGTTGAGCGTGCGCCCGGTGGAGTCGCGCTGATAGAAAGAAAACGAGCTGCTGGCCACTACGTTAAGCTTTTTGGCAATCTGCACCCGGTAGCCCAGGTTGAGCGGCGAGAGCCGTAGCGAGTCGGCGGCAAAGTTGTAGCTCAGGTTCAGGTCGATGCCGTCGGCCAGGCTTACTTTCCGGTAGGGGTTGGTGCCGGTCGTGTCGCGGCTGTTGCGCACCTTCATCTCAATCTGGTTCTGCACGCTCAGGCTCAGCTGGCTTACGCGGGCGCTGGCGGGCACCCCATACACGCCCTGGTAGCGCGAAAACTGCCGGGGGTCGAGCAGGCGACTGGTATAAGCAGAAGAAAGACTTTCGTAAGTGCCCTGACCGCCCACAAAGGCATCGTACTTCGAGTTCTTAGCCAAGTCGGGCGAGAAGGAGTAGCTGATGCTCGGCGTTACTTTGTGGCGAATGGCCTTGATGTAATGGTCGCCCTTAATCTGCACCAGGCCATAGAAGTTGGTAGAAGCCGATACGTTTCCCGAGTAGGAGTAAGCCCGCTCAAAAGCCGGGGATATGGTATCCACTTTAACGGCGCGGATAGTTGGCAGATAATTGTATTGCAGCTTCTGCAGATACCAGGTTTCGCCGTAGTTGATAGAAGGCTGAATCTGGATGTGGCGACTGAGCACGGTGGCCGAGGGCAGGGTAATCTGAAACTGGTGCTGCAAGCCATTCTGGGCATTGCGCAGCAGCTGGCCGATGTTTTTAAAGCCCACCGGAATGTTGTAGGCGGTGGTGCTGCCGCCCAGCAGCGGCACATCGGCCGATAGCGTGTGGGCCGGCACCAGACTGCTGATGCGGTTCTGGGCCACCAGGTTGTAGCTAATGGCAAACTGCTCGTAAAACCGGCCGCTGGGCTGAAGGCCCAGCCATTGGTACGGATACTGACGGGCCACGCCCACGTTGAGCGAAGGCAGCGTAAAGTCCATCACGCCGGTTTGCACGTTCTGGCTCTGGGCCAGCTGAATAGAGTAGTTGATGGGCAGCCGCCGCGAGGTTTTGCTATAGCTGATGGTTGAGTTGAAGGTAGCCGACAGCAGCTGCCGCGGATTGAGCGTATTTACCTTGTTGTAGGAGCTGCTGCCCGCCTGCACGCTGGCCGAGAACACGCCCCCGCCCGGCAGCGGGGTAGGCGAGTGGCTCCAGCTTATCCAGAAGGTATTAACGGAATTGGAGTAGAGGCCTTCGGAGCCCGTGCCGCCCACCGTAGTAGAGGTGTTGAGAATGGGTGACACCGGCTGCTGCGCATACGTAAAGCGGAAGCTGCCCTGGTATTTATAGCGCTTGCGGTAGGTAAGCTCGGTGGCCAGGCCGTAGCCGCCGAAGCGGTCGGCATTGCCGGCGTAGATGTCGCCGGTCACGCGCAGGCCAATGTAGTCGTTGGGAGCCCAGTAGTAGCCCCCATTCGTGAGCGAGTAGCCGCGCTGCACACCCTGCCCGAAGGTGGGGATGATGAAGCCCGAGCCGCGCCCGTTGTGCGGAGTAGGAAAATAGCCAAACGGCAACCCTACCGGCAGCGGCACATCGGCAATAACCATGTGAAAAGGCCCGGTAATCACCTTCTGGCCGGGTATTACCTTCATGCGACCCGCCTCAATGTAGAAGTGCGGATGAGCCAGGTTGCAGGTGGTATAGCGCCCGTGCAGGCCAAAAAAGTCGTTGTCGGGCAGCTTTTTCACTACCTCGGCGTGGATATAGCCCTCGCCCTGCTGCGTCACGACATCGGCAATCTTGCCCTTCTTGGTTTTAAAGTTGTAGTTGATTGTTCCGGCCGAATAGGTGCCATCCGCATCTTTAAACAGCGGCTGGTCTTCCACCTTGTTTTTTACCGAGTCGCGGCGGCCTATTGCCTGCACCGTGCTGGTGCCATAGTTGACGATAATGTAGGCGGCCTTCAGGCTCATCTTGCCATAATCGACCGTCGATTTGGTGTAGAGCCGGGCAATCTTGGTGGCTACGTCGAACTGAATCGAGTCTTTGGCGGCATATTTTACCGTGGTTTCTACCTGGCTGCGGCGGCGCAGCACCACCAGGTTGAGCGAGTCGCGGCTGCGCCGGGCGCGGCGGCTGGTATCGGCGAGCAGGCCCGTGCTATCGGGCGTCAGGCTCGGGGCCGGCTTGCGCGACACGTCGGGTACGTCGGGGCGGCCCGTGTTTCGCACGCCGGGGGGTGGCGGGCTCTGCGGGGCGTTGCGGTCGAAGTTGAGGTTGCGCACCGGCTGCGTCGGCACCGAGCCGGGCCGGCGCGCATTGGTCGTGCGGGTCGAGTCGGTGGTAGCTTGGGCGTGGGCCGTAGTGAGGCTGCCCAGCACCCACAGGCACAAGCTTAAGGCGCCCGGTAGCGCCCAGCGACGACGGCAAAAAAGGCCCGGAAAAACAGCGTAGGAAAAAGCCAAATTAAATAAAGCCACTGAGCGAATTACTTTTGAGGCTTAGACACAAAGATAAGAGGCCGATTACCCTCCAAAGGGTTGCCATCGGCCTGTTTTTTCCCCAACGACCAACGTGCGGATTATTGCTTTGACCTGTATACTGCTGAGTGCGCAGTGCCCGGTACTGAATGCCCAGGACTCGCTCGCCGCCGGGGCGTCGTTGCGGCCGGGCGGGCCGGCCGGCGACCCGGCGGCCCGCCCCGAGGCTGCCCCGTACCGTTACCGCCTGCGCACGGTGGTGCTCGATGCCGGCCACGGCGGCAAAGACATTGGCTGCAATGGGGCCGATGCCCACGAGGCCGACGTGGCGCTGGCAATTATCAAAGACCTGGGCCGCCAGATTTCGGATGGCCTGCCCGATGTACGGGTTATCTACACCCGCAAAACCGACGTGTTTGTGGAGCTTGACGAGCGGGCGGCTATTGCCAACCGCAACCACGCCGACCTCTTCATCTCGGTACACTGCAATGCCGGCCCGAAAGGCTCGCACGGCACGGAGGTCTGGACAATGGGCCTGCACAAAACCGACGCCAACCTAAGTGTAGCCCAGCGCGAAAACTCCGTAATCCTGCAGGAGAAGGACTATAAAAAGCGCTACGACGGCTTCGACCCGCGCTCGCCGCAGTCGCACATACTTTTTTCCCTGTTTCAGAGCGCATATATTACAAATTCCCTGCGCCTGGCCCAGCGCATCGACCACCAGTTTCGCACCGATGTGGGGCGCACCTCGCGGGGCGTAAAGCAGGCCGGCTTTCTGGTACTGTGGAAGTCTACTATGCCCTCGGTGCTCGTAGAGGCCGGCTTTCTGACCGACCGCAAGGAGGAAAGCTACCTCAACGACCGGGCCGGTCAGCAGGCCATTGCGGGCGGTATCTACCAGGCATTCCGGGCGTATAAGCGCGACCTGGAGGGTACTCGGGCTGAGTAAGATGCACCTCAGCTTTCCGACAGGCCTAACATACGGCCGGGGTTTGCCGTTAAGGTCTCTAAATAGGGGCCTGCACGCAACCATTCAGGCCCGGCAATTCATCTAATCGTCGGCGTACTCTCGCATTAATATTACTTTCCTGTGTCTAAAGAAATAAAAGTGGGCCTCCTGGCCGTAGTGGCATTGGTGGCCCTCGCTGTAGGGTTCAACTTTCTGCGGGGCAGCAACCTGCTCTCCAATGACCGCACCTACTATGCCATTTACCCGAATGTGGACGGCCTCAATGTCGGTGCACCGGTTATCCTTAATGGTATTAAAGTGGGGCAGGTAAAGAACCTGGAGCTACAGCCCGATAAGAATAATGCTATCCGGGCCTCCCTGGAAATGGAAAAGGGCATTACCCTTGGCGACTCGACTAAAGCGGGCCTCAGCGGCTCGCTGCTGGGCTCTAAAACCATTACGCTGCTGCTGGGCAAGAATACCAAGGAGTTTCATGGCGGCGAAACCCTGCAAACGACCACGGCTATCGGCATTGCCGACGCGTTTCAGGCCAAGGCGCTGCCCGTGCTCGATACGGTGGGGGCTACGCTGGCCCATATCAACGGCTTCCTCAACAAGGATGCCCAGACCAATATCCAGGGCACGCTGCTCGGGGCCCGCGCCAGCACTGAGGCCCTGCAAAAGCTTATTACCTCCAACCAGGCCAACATCAACGAGATTACCCGCAACCTGGCTCACATGAGCGCGGCCCTCAACAAAAGCACGGCCAAGCTCGACCGCATCGCCAACAACTTCACCCAGCTGTCGGACTCTATTAAAACCGCGCCGGTTGGCCCCACGCTGCGCAACCTGAACAAAACCCTAGCTGAAGCCCAAACCTCGCTGAAGGGCGTGAGTACCGCTCTGACTGACCAGAAAGGCTCGCTCGGCAAGCTCATCAACGACACTACGCTCTATAATAACCTGAATGCCACGGCGGCCAGCTCCAACGCGCTGATTTCTGACATGAAAGCCAACCCCAAGCGCTATGTCCACTTCTCGGTATTTGGCGGCGGCAAGGATAAAACCAAGCAGGAAACTACCAAGACCCCCGATGGCACCGTGACCACCCAAACCAAGCAGGTAAGCACGACGCCGGCCGTAGTAAAATAGCCGGGCCCCGATTTCCCTTTTACCTTTGAAACCCGCCCCGCAAAGGCGGGTTTTTAAGTTCTGCGCCACGAGCGATTCTTAGTTTCACTACTCTTTCTACCCCATCCCACCCAGCCCAGTTATGAACGTCGAGTTCAACCGCAACGAAGACCAGCTCAAGCAACTCTCTTTCCAGCTCAGCCAGAAGCTGGCCCGCGTGGCCCTCGGCGGGGGCGAAAAGCGCATTGCTGCCCACAAAGCCAAGGGCAAGCTCACGGCCCGCGAACGTATAGCGTATTTGCTAGATAAGGGCGCGGCCCAGGTCGAAATCGGCTCTTTTGCCGGCGAGGGTATGTACAAGGAGGAAGGTGGCTGCCCCGGCGGCGGCGTGGTCGTCGTTATCGGCTACGTGCAGGGCCGGCAGTGCGTGGTAGTCGCCAACGACGCCACGGTGAAGGCCGGCGCGTGGTTTCCCATCACGGCCAAGAAAAATCTGCGCGCTCAGGAAATCAGCATCGAGAATAAATTGCCGATTATCTACCTTGTGGACTCGGCAGGCGTGTACCTGCCCATGCAGGACGAGATTTTTCCGGACAAGGAGCACTTCGGCCGCATCTTCCGCAACAATGCGGTGATGAGCAGCATGGGCATCGTGCAGATTTCGGCCATCATGGGGCCGTGCGTGGCGGGCGGGGCCTACCTGCCCATTATGAGCGACGAGGCCATGATAGTAAACGGCACGGGCTCGGTATTCCTGGCCGGCTCATACCTGGTGAAATCAGCCATCGGCGAAACTATCGACAACGAGGCCCTGGGCGGCGCGGCCATGCACTCCGAGGTGTCGGGCGTAACGGACTACAAGTTCGACACTGATGAGGAGGCGCTCGACCATATCCGCAACATTTTCGACAAGATGGGGGCGCAGCCCAGCGCGGGCTTCAGTCGCGCGGCGCCCACCGCGCCCCGGCTGGCCGAGCAGGAAATCTATGGCCTGCTGCCCAGCGACCGCGCCAAGCCCTACGATATGATGGAAATCATCAATCGCCTGGTCGATAATTCCGAGTTTGAGCCCTACAAGGACCTCTATGGCCAAACGCTGCTCTGCGGCCTCGCCCGCATCGACGGCTGGGCGGTGGGCATCGTGGCCAACCAGCGCAAAATCGTGAAAAGCAAGAAAACCGGCATGCAGATGGGCGGCGTCATCTACTCCGACTCGGCCGACAAGGCCGCCCGCTTCATCATGAACTGCAACCAGAAGCGCATCCCGCTGGTGTTTCTGCACGACGTGTCGGGCTTCATGGTGGGCTCGGCCAGCGAGCAGGGCGGCATCATCAAGGACGGCGCCAAGATGGTAAATGCTATGGCCAACTCGGTAGTGCCCAAGTTCACGGTCGTGGTCGGCAACAGCTACGGTGCCGGCAACTACGCCATGTGCGGCAAAGCCTACGACCCGCGCCTCATCGTGGCCTGGCCCACCGCCCAGCTCGCCGTAATGAGCGGCGCAGCCGCGGCTAATACCCTGCTGCAAATCCAGGTAGCGTCGTTGAAAGCCAAAGGGGAAGTCATCACCCCCGAAGCCGAAAAGGAACTGCTCGACCGCATCAAAGCCCGCTACGAAGAACAATTATCGCCTTACTACGCGGCGGCCCGGCTGTGGGTCGATGCGGTAATTGACCCGCTGGAAACGCGTAAGGTTATTTCGGAGGGAATTTCGGCGGCTAACCATGCACCGATTGAGAAGGCATATAACGTGGGGGTGATTCAGGTGTGATGGAAATGCAGCCAATTATTTGCCTGGCTACGCGCGCCGAAAAAAAGGAATGGGCCAGAAATCTGGCTACTGTATGTAATATCGTTGCTTGGTTAGCGGCGTTTGGCCTTTTCTTTGCTCGAGTCCTTAAAAGATTGCAAATCCTTTATTTAGCGCTACTTATCATGGGCTTTTGCCTATGTATTCAGTTCGGGTTAATGCTGATAGCTTACTGGAAACGCTCAATTATTTATTACCCTAAGGTTGCGGAAACCATTGGTCTTAATGAGCAGTCGTTAGTGCTCGGGATGCAGGAAACAGCTACCGCTACCCTGAAAAGTATTGTAATCGAATCGGATGGTTATGCGGGTAAGGTAGCTGCAGGTAGGCGCGGCCCGTTTTCAGGTAACGGTAAAATCACAGTTGTCGATAAAAGCTCCGCTAAAGAGGTTATCTATTTGATAACCATTAAATCAGCTGACGAATTACATTCGCTGCGCCACCTCGCGGAAAGCTGGCGTGCACAAGGCATATCAGCCTTTGTAATGGATTAAGCCGTTCGGCGCCCGCTGGCCGCCGTTTATAAAATTTGTAATATGAAAATATATAAAAATTTGCCCCAAGCTGGCGCGAGTTTAGGCGAAGCCGTAACTCGTGCCGACTATAACGTGGAGGTTGCACCTCCACTGCCGCGCCAGCGGCAAAGCGGGACCGTGCCGCTGGGGCCGTTCGGCTAGCTCGTTCTGTGGGAGGCACAGCCTCCCCGAAAACCTGTCACGAGTTACAGCTTCGCCTAAACTCGCGCCAGTAATAGACCATGCACCGATTGAGAAGGCATATAATGTGGGGGTTATTCAGGTGTGAGAAATGGAACCTACTGTTTATTTAGAAGTGCGTGCGGAGCAAAAAGCGTGGTATACTAAATTAAAGGAGGGTGCTTTAGGATTGGAGATTCTTTCCCTCGCTCTATTGCTCATAGAAGCAGGAGTTAAATTGCCGACTATACTTATGTACGCGTTTAATAGTATGGCAATTATTTGTGGTTTGACTATTGGGTATGTGATATGGCTGGAGCAGGAGTCTAAGAGGAGTCCTGCCAAGTTTTATTACCCGAAGCCCATCGAGAAAATAGGACTTACTCAGCATAGCTTATTAATTGGGCCCCAAGAAATACCCGTAACAACACTTAAAAGTATTATTATAGAATGCGATGGCTATGCCGGTCAACTTGGCACTGGCAAAAGAGGGGGAGTTACTGGTTTCGGTAAGCTGACAGTTGTCAATAAAAGCAGTAACGAAGAGAAGACTATTCTAATCAAAGTAAACTCAAGCTATGAAATGCAGGAGATACGCCGACTAACAAATGATTGGCGTAATGAAGGGCTAACAGCTTTCATTATGGATTAACTGTTTTCCGCTAGCCTATTACTGGCGCGAGTTTAGGCGAAGCCGTAACTCGTGCCGACTATAACGTGGAGGTTGCACCTCCACTGCCGCGCTAGCGGCAAAGCGGGACCGTGCCGCTGGGGCCGTTCGGCTAGCTCGTTCTGTGGGAGGCACAGCCTCCCCGAAAACCTGTCACGAGTTACGGCTTCGCCTAAACTCGCGCCAGTAATAGCCAGTACTACCCCAAATTACCGTATAGGCTGTGCTTCCACTGCCGCGCCAGCGGCAAGTCCGTACCGCGCCGATTAGCAACAAAGAACCTACGCGGCACTAAGCTTTTTATCAGCAAAAAAAGCAGGTCTATCCGTAAGTTTGCTTGCGCTGAAGCTACCTTACTCTGCTGCCTTATGGCTAAAAAACCTGCTGCTCCCAAGCCCCAACTCGTACACATCCCAACGACCAGCGCCGATAACCCGGCGCTTTCCAAGGCGCAGAAGGAGTTCAACCGCCTCACCAAGCGCATTTCCAAGCTGGAAAAAGACGTGGCCGAGTTTCGGGAAGCGGCGACCCGGCTGCGCCAGCGCGTGCAGAACGAGTACCGACCCCTGCAAGCCCGACACAACGAGGTGCGGGCCGACCTGGTGCGTATGCTCGACCGCGCCCACGACACGTATAAGCTGACCAAAGGCGAGCGGACGAAAATCGTGTCGCTGCTGCTCGATGGCTGCTACGACCTGCTGCAAAAAGGCCATCCCGACCTGCAACCCATCTTCGATAAGTACGAGGAGCCCGAAACGCCCGAAGAAGCTGCTGCGGCCGATGCCCAAACGGCCGAGATGATGAAGCAGCTGTTCAGCCGGCAGTTTGGCATCGAGTTCGACGCTGATGCCGACGTGAGCACGCCCGAAAAGTTTCAGGCTTACCTGCACCAGAAAATGGCCACTGAGCAGGCCGCCTACGAGCAGGAAGAAGCCGAGCGCGCCGAGCGGCGGGCCAGCCGTAAGAAAAGCCCCAGGCAGCAGGCGGCCGAAGAGAAAAAACAGGCGGAGGAGCAAAATATTACCCAGGCCGTGCGTACGCTCTACCGCGACCTGGTGAAGGCTCTGCACCCCGACCTCGAACCCGATGAAACCGAAAAAGCCCGCAAAACCGAGCTGATGAAGCAGGTGACGACGGCCTACGAAGCCAACGAGCTGCTGACACTGCTGCGGCTCCAGCTCGAATTGCAGCGCATCGACCAGACCCACCTCGAAAACCTGGCCGAAGACCAGCTGCACTACTACAATAAGCTCCTCAAAGAGCAGGCCCGCGAGCTCGACGAAGCCATGTTCCGGGAGCAGGAAATCCTGTCGGGTTTCACCGGCAAGCCTTATTACTATACGCCTACGCCCGCCGCAATGGACTATGACTATGCCCGGCAAAAGGCGCAGCTGGAACAGAAAATCCGGCAGCTGGCGGCCGAGGTGCTGGCCTTTGAGCACGACCCGGCCGCGTTAAAAGCGTTCCTGAAGACTTATAAAGTCCCGAAAGCCGGGTTGGGGCCGGTGTTTCTGGAGTTTTAGGCCAGCGCAGTTTGCCGGGGTGGGTAAGCTAGTAAAAGGTAGCTAAATCTGCACTGGAGTGGGTAGGCAGCACGCAACAACAGCTACCGTCGTGCTGCGCTGCGCGCAGCACGACGGTAGCTGTTGTTAACAAGCAAATCCTGGCTTCGGCTCCGGAGTCTTAACCACTACAAGTGGTCCAGCCGCCCGCCATCCACGCGCACCTCGGCGCCCTGCACAAAGGCGGCATCGTCGGAGGCCAGGTAGGCCACGGCGGCGGCGATGTCTTCCGGCTTGCCTACGTCGCTAGGGTTAATTTTCTCGACGCCCGATTTTACGTTGGGATTATTCCAGAGCATAGGCGTGTCGATGGCGCCCGGCAGCACCACGTTGGTGCGAATGCCTTTGGGCTTGCCCTCAATCACCGACGAGCGCGTGAGCGAGAGTACGGCGGCTTTGGCCGCCGCGTAGGGCGCCACCAGCGCCTCGGTGGCGATGGCGTGGATACTCGCCACATTCACGATATTTCCGCCCGGCTTCATGTTCAGAAAAGCCTGCTTGGTGAAGTAAAACGCCCCCAGCAAATCGACGCTCAGCACCCGCAGCCAGTCGTCGCCGGTGAGCTCATCAAGTGCCTTAAACTGCATAAGGCCAGCATTATTTACTACCACATCGAGACGGCCAAACTTGGCCAGGGTAGCCTGCACCGTGGCAATTACCTGGTCTTCCTGGGCCACATTGCACATGCAGGTCAGCACATCGGGCGCGCCCGCAGTTTTTACCTCGGGCGCGGCGCTGTTTAGATTATCCTGATTGATGTCGGCCAGCACAATACGAGCTCCTTCCGAGCCCATTCGCTTGGCAATGGCCAGGCCGATGCCGCTGGCCCCGCCCGTAATGATGACAACTTTATCCTGAAAACGCATAAATTGGGGAGGTGTAGCGCGAACCCGGAGAGTTCGCGCGTGGTACGTAGAAACGGTAGCATGCGCCAGCGCACGGAGGCCAGGCTATGTAGCTTAATGCAGGTCTTGCAGCGACGTGTTAGCGTTGGACGCGCCCGGCTGACTCAGCACTTGCTGGGCCGCCGCTTTTTGCTGTTTGGCCCAGGCCTCGTTGTTATCCTGCGGCATAATGATGGGCATTTGCAGGCAGGCAGTCTGGGTGGGCAGCACTTCTTTCCACTGGCTGATGAGCTTTTTATAGGCTTCGCCCACGGGCCGGATATTGCGGTTTAAGTCGTAGAGCCCCAGGGGATTGTTGTTATTGTTGTTTTCCCGTAGCGCCGTATCCCAGTCTACCTGGTCGGTGAGCGAATACCAGGTAAAGCCCACGATGGGTACGCCGTCGTTGCGCACGCGCAGCACGTTGGCCCATTCTTTCCAGAGCCAGAACACGGCCTCGTCGCCGTTGGGGCCCTGCCAGAGGTTGGTTTCGGTGTGCATTACCGGCAGCTGGTAGCGGTCGTGGTACTGGGTCGTAATAACGTGATAACCATATATTTCGCCCGATGCCACGGTGCTGCCATCGGCCCGCACGCGGTGCTCATTGGTCCGGTAATAATCGTTGCCCATAATGCACTGGTGCTTGAGATTATTATCCAGAAAGAAGTGGTACTCGTCGCGCGTCATGCCGTTATCGAGCAGATACTCATACATATCGGAGTCGACGCGCCGCCCGTAGTTCAGGTCCAGCGACAGAAAGCGCTTGGCATTCAGAATTTCTGCCGGCTTGATAGACTGCGGATTAGAAGCATGAAAATACTCCGATGATTCGCTTTGAATAAACAGTGCATCGGGCCGCACCGCCAGAATGGCGTGCATGGCCAGCACGTTGGCTTTGACAATGTTTTTAAGAGCCGTCACGAATGCCTTATCGCTGCTAAGCTGCTCGTTCCACCAGCCGTACAGGGCCGAAAACTCGGCGCAGATGTACATCTCATTCACCGGCGTGTAGAGCTGCACCCACGGAAAGCGCTTGGCAAAATCGCTGGCATATTGCGCAAACAGCGCCGGAAAATCAGGATTCTGAAAGTTGCCCAGCCAGTCGGGCACCCCAAAGTGACATAAGTCCACGATGGGCAGGATGTTGCGCCGCAGCAAGTCGTTGAAGGTCACGTCGGCAAAATCCCAGTTGTATTTGCCCGGCCCCATCCAGGTAGTATGAATGGGCGGGCCATAGCGCAGCACCTCAATACCCAGCTCCTGCACCAAGTCAAAATCCTTCTGCCAGAATTTGTAGTGCCCGCATTTTTCCATCTCGTCCTGGCGCACCTTGCCGTTCTGAATGGTTGGGTAACTGTTTTCGATGCCGGTGGCGAAGAGAAATTGGGAAGCAGCCATACAAAATAAAGTGGAAAATAAAGTGGCCTGACGACCGCTAAAAAACTACCAGAAACCCATACGCGAAACCTCGGCCAGTGGACGAATGCCAGCGGCTTTTTATTTGCTTGTGAAGGCTTTGTGAAGCCTAAGCCGTGAACAGAGCACTGTCGCCGGCATCGACGTCGAAGCTGGCGCCGCTGATGTGACGGGCCTCGTCGGAGGCCAGAAATACCGCCATCGGGGCCAGGTCTTCGGGGGCGAGCCAAGGCAGGCGCATGGCGGTGCGCTGGCCCCGCACCTGGGCAACTACCTCGGTGGTAAGGGGTTCGGGCGGGTCGGAGCGGTAGTCCTGATACGCCTCGCGCAGCCGGGTGTCGTTCATGGTCATGGCCGTGGCAATGAGGCCGGGCACCAGGGCGTTTACCCTGATATGGTGCTGGCCCAGGTCAATAGCGGCCGATTTCATAAACCCGATAATGCCCCATTTGGAGGCCGCGTAGCTGCTGCCGTGGCGGAAGCCTTTCTTGCCCTGGCCCGAAGCCGTAACAATAATGCTGCCCTGGTTGCGCTCGGCCATGAGCGGGGCAAAAGCGCGCACGGTATTGGCCGTGCCGGTCAGGTTGGTGTCGATGACATCGTGCCAGTGCTCGTCGGTCATGGCCAGCAGCGGCCTAAACACCTGGATGCCCGCATTGGCAACCAGAATATCCAATTTTCCGAATATTTCCTGAGCTTGCCGGGCGGCTGCCCGCAGCGCCTCAACGTTGCGGATATCGAGCGTAAGCGGAACGAACCGGCCACCTTCCGCCTCTACCAGGCGCTGGGTTTCGGCCAGGTCGGCGGGCGTGGCGGCCGGGTAATCAGTGGTGTGGCTGACTTCGGCGGCCAGGTCGATGCCCATAATGGCGGCCCCCTCGCGGGCATAAGCCACGGCAATGGCACGGCCGATGCCACGTGCGGCGCCGGTGATAACGGCGGTTTTTCCTTCTAAACGATTCATAGCCTTTCAAATGAAGTAGGAAGAATTGCCTATACGGGCGGAACGCAAAGACGCTCACGCCCGTAAGCCTGAAAGCCGCTTTTGACCGCTTCTGCCAGGCTTATCTTATGTCCCAGAAATCCATTTCCGAAATCCTTGTCGATACCCTGCAAGCTGCTGGAGTCAAGCGCGTGTTTGGCCTGGTGGGCGATTCGCTCAATGGCATCACTGATGCTATCCGGACCCGCGAGGGCATCGAGTTTGTGCAGGTGCGGCACGAGGAAGCCGGGGCGTTTGCGGCCGGGGCCGAAGCGTTTCTGACGGGCGGGCTGGCCGTGTGCGCCGGCTCGTGCGGGCCGGGCAACACGCATCTGCTCAATGGCTTATTTGATTGCCACCGCTCGCGGGTGCCGGTGCTGGCCATCGCCGCCCAGATTCCGAGCGCCGAAATTGGCAGCGGCTATTTTCAGGAGACGCATCCCGAGCGCATTTTTCGGGAGTGCAGCCATTACTGCGAAGTGATTGCCGGGCCCGACCAGGCGGTGCGCGTTATTGAGTCGGCCATTCAGGCGGCGCTGGGGCTGGGTGGGGTGGGCGTGGTAGTTATTCCGGGCGATGTAGCCCACCTCAAAGCCGAAGCGCCCGCGCCGCGCCTGCCCAGCCTGGGCCACGAAAGCGCCCTGCGCCCCGCCGAAACCCAACTGGCCAGGGCCGCGCAGCTGCTCGACGAGTGTGAAAAGGTCACGATTCTGGCGGGCATCGGCTGCGCGGGCTCGCACGCCGAGCTGCTGCAGATAGCCGGGGCGCTGCAAGCGCCCGTGGTACACGCCCTGCGCGGCAAGGAGTGCGTCGAGCCCAATAACCCGTTTGACGTGGGCCTGACCGGCTTGCTGGGCATGCCCGCCGGCTACCATGCGCTGATGGAGGCCGATGGCATTCTGATGCTGGGCACCGATTTCCCATACCGCCAGTTTTTCCCCGACGATGCCCGCGTGGTGCAGGTCGATACCCGGCCGCTGCACCTGGGCCGCCGCACCCGCGTAGAGGTGGGCCTGCACGGCTCGGTGGGCGAGACGGTGCGCCAGCTGCTGCCGCTGTTGCGAGCCCGCAGCAGTGACGCACACCTGAAAGCGGCCCGGCAGCGCCACCAGCAAGACGAGCAGCACCTGGCCGAGCTGGCCACCGGCGAGGCCGGCGATACCAGCCTGCACCCGCAATACGTAGCCCGCCTGCTCGACGAGCTGGCTGCCGACGACGCCATCTTTACCTGCGATGTGGGCACGCCCACTATCTGGGCCGCCCGGTACCTGCACATGAATGGCCGCCGCCGCCTGCTGGGCTCCTTCGTGCACGGCAGCATGGCTGGGGCCTTGTCGCAGGCAATTGGGGCGGCGCTGGCTTTTCCGGGCCGGCAGGTAGTGGCATTGTGCGGCGACGGTGGCTTCACCATGCTGCTGAGCGAGCTGATGACCCTGCGGCAACTAAAGGTCCCGGTCAAGGTTATCATCTTCAATAACAGCGCCTATGGCTTTGTGGAGCTGGAAATGAAAGCGGCCGGTACTCTCGAGTACGGCACCAGTATGGACAACCCCGATTTCGGCCGCCTGGCCGAAGCGGCCGGCATCAAAGGCTTGCGCGTGAGCGACCCGGCCCAGCTGGAAAATGCCCTGCGCGAGGCCCTGGCCCACGACGGCCCCGTAATAGTAGATGCCGTAGTGAAGCGCCAGGAGCTGAGTATGCCGCCCAGCATCGACGCCGCGCAAGCCGAGGGCTTTGGCCTGTACGCCCTCAAAGCGCTGATGAACGGCCGCGGCAGCGAGCTGCTCGAAATGGCCAAAACCAACCTGGGGCGCTAACGGCTTATCAACTGGCGAGTTAGGGTGGTGAGAAAGTCCGGGGCTGGCGAGCTGAACAAAAAAGGTGATTTTTGGTGTTAAATTCAGCCCCGCCACCCGCCAGGGGCCGAATTTGCCTGCATGACTACCAACGAAATCAAAGCCCTCATCTCGCTGCTCGACGACCCGGAAATCGCTCCTCAGATTCAGGGAGAAATCCAGAATCTGGGCGAGGCCATTATTCCGTTTCTGGAAGAATCGTGGGAAGAAACCCTCGACCCCCAGCAGCAGCAGCGGCTCGAAGACCTCATTCACCAGCTGCAGTTTGAGGGCGTGCAGCAGCGCCTGCGCGTGTGGCGCGACTCGGGCGCGCACGACCTGCTCGAAGGCATGTGGCTGCTCAATTCGTATCAGTACCCCGATGCTGACTTACAGGCGCTTAACCGGGCCATTGAGCAGCTGCGCTTCGAGGCCTGGACGTTATTGCGCCCCGAGATGCACCCCGCCGACCAGGTGCAGATACTCAACCACGTCATCTTCCGCAACCATAAGTTTTCGGCTAATACCCAGCACTTTCACTCGCCGGCCAACTCCATGCTGCACCGGGTGCTCGAAACCAAGCGCGGCAATCCGCTGTCGCTGGGCGTTATCTACCTGCTCGTGGCGCAGCGGCTCAACCTGCCGGTTTTTGGCGTGAACCTGCCCAATTTATTTGTGCTGACTTACCAGCTCTTTAAGGATGAGCACGGCAAGCCCGTGCTGCCGTTTTACATCAACTGCTACAACCGGGGGTTATATTGTCAAAATCAGATATTGAGCACTACGTGGGCCAGCTCGGTATCACCTCGCAGGAGTCGTTTTACGAGCCTTGCACCCATCTCGATATTGTGCGCCGTGCCATGCGCAATCTGCAGGTTGGCTTCGAGAAATTGCAGGAGCCGGCCAAGGCAGCCGAGGTGTCGCAGCTGCTGGCCATCTTACTTGAGCAGGACGAGCTGGGCCCCGATACCGACGAAGATTAGGGCTAAAGCCCTGCCGCACCGTAGCTTTATATGGGCAGCCCGACTATTTTTGGCTGCGTAATCCGGCTATTGTAATGATGCGCGCCGCTATGTTGCTTAGTTGCCTGGGAGTAGGCTCCCTGGTGTTGCCGGGCGAGCCCGTGCTGCCCCAGCAGCCGCAGATTTTTGCGCCCGGTATCATCAGCACCGGCGAGTATGAGTCGCACCCAGCCTTCACGGCGAGCGGCGACACGCTGTGCTTTCTGAAAAGCGCGCCCGACATGAGCACCTGGACGCTGTGCTTTTCGTATCGCCGCCAGGGGCAGTGGACAACCCCGGTAGTGGCGCCTTTTTCGGGCCGCTACCTGGATGCGGACCCGTTTTTCACGCGCGACGGCCGCACGCTGTATTTTATGTCGTACCGGCCGGTACAGGCCGGCGATTCGGCCCGCCGCGACACCGACATCTGGCGTGTGCACCGCACGCGCACCGGCTGGGGCGCGCCCGAGCACCTGCCGGCTCCGGTTAATAGTTCGGAGGACGAATATTACCCGACCCTCACCGACCAGGGGGCACTGTATTTTGGCTCGAAGCGGCCGGGTGGGCAGGGTGGCTCCGACTTTTACCGTTGTGCCCCGCAGGGCACGGGCTTTGGCGCCGCCGAAAACCTGGGGCCGGCCATTAACACGGCGGGGCATGAATACGAGCCGTTTATTGACCCGCAGGAGCGCTTCCTGATTTTTATGGCGGGCCGCCCGGCCGACCTGCGCAATGCCGACCTCTACCTGGCTTATCGCCGCCGCGGCCAGTGGCAGCCGGCCCGCCGCCTGCCCATGCCGTTTAGCTCATCGAGCATCGAGTTTTCGCCTAAAATAACCCGCGATGGCAAGGCTTTTTTCTTTGCCAGCGCCCGCAGCCTGCCTTTCGTAGCGCCTGCGCAGCCCGAAACGGCCGCCCAGCTGCATCACCGGCTTACCAGTCCCGGCAATGGGCTGGGCGATATTTACTGGGTCGATGTAAAAGCGTTGGGCCTGGACCTAATGCCGGCCGATTGAGCCAGTGGCCGGGCAGATGCGCCCATCACCCGCTTTGTATAGAAATTACCGCTTGATGAGGCAGCCGGTTGCCCGCTTGTCGGCTACGCCGGCCGGGCGGCCGGCCAGCAGGTTATCCAGTACCTGATGCAGGTAGGCTTGCTGCACGCCGCTGGCTACCTGGGGGTTATCGTCGATAGCGCCCCGGTAGCGCACCGCAAAGCCCGAGCCGGCGGGCTGGAGCACCACGGCCTCGGTGGTCTTGCTCACGCCCAGCGCGGTGCTGGCGGCGCCATCGTCGGTGAAAGTAGCCAGCGCGCCGCCCCCGCCGCCCTCGTTCGTGTCGAGGTTGATGGGCACATTAACAAACATAAACTCCACGCCCCGGCCGCCGAAAGCAGTGTGCAGGGCCGAGAGGCGCTCCTGATAGAGGCGCGTGTAGGCGCAGGCCGGGTTCAGAAAGATGACTACTACTGCCTTCTGGCCGTTATACGCACTCAGCGAGGCACTGCCCCCGCCGTTTTTTTGCACCGTAAAATCGCCCACGGTCCCTTGGGCACAGGCGGTGCCCACCGTGACGGTAGCCAGCAGCAGGGCAGCAGCCAGCAACGCCGGAAGTTTACGAAAAGACATGACGAGGGTAGAAAGGAGCAGAGGAGATACGGGCCAGCGCCGGGTAAAGGATTTAGGAAGAAGCAAGCTGGTAGCAGTACGTGAGCACGTAGCCGGCTGCCGGCCGAAGATAACAAATCTGGTGCCGGGAAATGCCTGTGGCTAAGCTCAGCCGGGCGGACAGCCGGCCGGGTACCGGCCAGGGCCCGGCCGGCAGGTCGAGCAGCAGGTTTTCGCGGAAGATAATGCCCCGGCGGCCCGCCAGCTTATAAAGCGTTTCCTTGGCGCTCCAAAGCAGGCTAAATAGCGCTATCGAAGCAGCGCACGGGTCGGAGTTTGCCAGGTGAATATTGGGTAAACAAGCTATTTCATGCTGGTTTAGAAACTTGGGTCCAATGCGCTGCGCTTTATCGCGCACTATTTCTACATCGATACCGACGGCCGTGCCAGGCGGAGCCAGCAGAGCCGCCACCCACTCGCCGGAGTGCGACAGCGATACGGCGGGCGGGCGGCCCGGCCCGGCCAGAAAGGGCCGCCCCGTATCATCATTGCGCAGCGGTGAAGCCGGGGTGGCGGTAGCCGCCAACAGCTGTTGCACCAGCACCCGGCCGGCCAGCCACTGCGCCTGGCGCAGGCCATCGGCGCGGGCGGGCAGCAGCAGCACGTAGGCCGGGGCATCGGCGAGCTGAAGCCAGAGCGCGGCCGGCGCTTCGGTGAGGTGCCAGAGGCCCAGGTGAGCGCCGCCGGGCAGGGCGGTAATAGCGTGAAGTGGCATAACGAAACGAGCAGCGGCGAAGGTAGGGCGGCCCCGGCTAAAGCGGATACCGCCGCGGCGCCCGACCTTTGAGGAGCTATGCTCGCTACTACTCCGCCGCTTCGCCCCACCGCGCACCGCATTGGCACCCTGGCCGGGCACCGCGACGCGGTGTACGCCCTGGCCGGCCGGCCCGACTCCGACCGCATCTTTTCGGGCAGCGCCGATGGCATGGTAGTGGCCTGGGACAGCGCCCGGCCCGAAGCCGACGGCGAGCTGCTGGCGCGGGTCGAGAATTCGGTGTATGCCCTGCGCGAGCTGCCCGGCCGCGGGCTGCTGCTGCTGGGCCACAATTTTCAGGGCGTGCAGGCTATTGACCTGCCGAGCAAAACACTCGCCTTCGCCACGGCGCTGCCGCCGGTGGCCATCTTCGATATAGTATATTCGGAAACGCGCCAGCGTCTGTACTGCGCCCTGGGTGATGGCACGCTGGCCGTGCTGCGCGGCTCCGACTTCCGGCTTGAGCACCTGCTGCGCCTAAGCGCTAAAAGTCTGCGCTGCCTGGCCCTGCACGAAGGCCGCCACGAGCTGGCCGTGGGCAGCTCCGACTGGAAGGTTTACGTGCTGGACCTCGACTCGCTGCAAATAAAAAACTCGCTGTCCGAAGCAACCAATTCCGTTTTTACGCTTACCTATACCCCCGACGGCCGCCACCTGCTGGCGGCCGGCCGCGATGCGCACCTGCGGCGCTACGATACTACCCAGGATTACGCGCTGGCCGATAGTATAGTAGCCCACATGTACGCTATCAATCACCTGGCTTTTAGCGGCGATGGACGCTACCTGGCCAGCTGCTCGCTCGATAAGAGCATCAAGCTCTGGGACCCTGCCAGCCTGGCTCTGCTGCGGGTGCTGGACCGGGCCCGCACGGCCGGCCACGGCACGTCGGTCAATAAATTGGTTTGGCCGGGCAACCCGCATCGGCTAGTTTCGTGCAGCGATGACCGAAGCCTGGCCGTGTGGCAGGTTGCAGTGGGCAGTGAGTAGGAATAGTTTTTGTGCGCGGCGCCCGGGCTGAGGTTCCGTTTTTACTGTTGCGCTGCCCTCATTAAGCATTCGTAGTCACCCGCTCCTTGTTATTTGCTTCCTGAATTTATGAAAATTACCGCCCTCGATATCCGGCAGAAGACGTTTGAAAAATCCTTTCGGGGCGTTGATAAGGACGAAGTGCAGGCTTTCCTGAACATGGTGTCGCAGCAGTGGGAGCGCCTGGGCGACGAAAACCGCGAGCTGCGCCTCAAGCTGGAGCACGCCCAGCAGGATGTGCAGAAGATGCGCGAGGTAGAAAGCTCGCTCTACCGCACCCTGAAAACGGCCGAGGACACCGGCAACTCCATTACCGAGCAGGCCCAGCGCGATGCCGACCTGCGCCGCCGCGAGGCCCAGCTGCTGGCCGAGCAAACGCTGGCGGAAGCCCGCCAGCGCGCCCGCGCCATTGTGGAAGAAGCTTACCAGACAGCCACTAGCACCGTAGCCGATATGCAGAAGGAAGTTGGTGGCCTGGGGCAGGAGTGCCAGCGCCTTGAGCAGCAGCTTGATGCGTTGGTGCGCGACCTACACCACCTGGCTTCCGATGCGCTCGAAAAAGTGGAGCGCGCCCGAACCCGCCCCAAAAATGGCTCAGCGGCTATCCTTTCGCGGGCCGGCAGCGTACAGGTAAAGCGGCCCGATGAAGCGGCCGCGCCCGAACCTAGCCCTGCCCCCGATATGAACGTCACCACTGCTTCTTCCCGCCCTTCGGCAGCGGCCGTTGCTTCGGCTCCCGCTGCTGCCCCAAGTGCTGCCCCCGCTGCCCGCGCCGGGCAGGATGCGCCGCCCTCAGCAGTCGCACCCACCGGCTACAACCCCAAGCCGGGCCAGCAGCCCGACCCCGGCCAGGCGCCTACGCCCGATATTGAGCGGCCCCACGCGCCGGCCGAAAATCCCGGTATTGCGCCCGCGCCGCGCATCGACCAGCCCGGCCCCGAAACGGTGCCCTCGCCGCCCTCGCCCTATGTGGAGCCGGCGCGGCCCGAAATCAGCCCGATTGGCCCCGGCCGGCCCGAAATTCAGCAGCCCGAGCGTACTACTCATCCCGGTATGGCAGCGCAGCCTGAGCCGATAGGGGAGAAGTCGTTTTTTGACGAAATATAGACCACGGATTTATCGGATTCGTCAGATTAAACCGGATTTTGGGGATGTCAGTGCGCTTTTAGTCCGGTAGCTCTTTATTTTTTGATGACGTATGCAGGGCTGCCCAACGGGCAGCCCTTTACTTTTAGGGCCGCGAAAGGGATTCGTCACCAAAATCCGGTTAATCCGACGAATCCGATAAATCCGCGGTTCAGACAGATGGGCCAGATTGCACTTGAAGGACTCGAATTTTTTGCCTTTCACGGCTATTATGATGAGGAGCAGAAAATCGGCAATAAGTACGGCATCGACCTGTACCTGAAAACTGACCTGCACGCGGCCGGCGCCTCCGATAAGCTGGCCGAAACTGTTAATTACGAGGTGCTTTACCGGCTTGTGCTCGAAGAGATGCAGCGCCCGGCCCGCCTCCTGGAGCACCTGGCCCACCGCATCCTCGACCGCCTGATGAGTGAATTTCCGCAGGTACGCAAGGGAAGGGTGAGCGTGTCGAAATTCAACCCGCCGGTGGGCGGCATCTGCCAGCGGGCACGCGTTACGCTGACGCGCAAGCAAGGCAGCAACTAACCAGGCGCGAAGCAGAGCGCTTCTCTTTACAGCCAGAGCAGTTCCCGGATTGGGGCGGGGGCGCGCTGCCGGCTGTCCGCTTCTCGGGTGCGCCAGCCGTTCCGGCAACAAGCGGACCGTCGGCAAAAAGCCGGCAGCTCACTTTCACCTGACAACGGCGGCAGAGAGTACACGGCCCATTAGAAAATAATGCGGTTGACTATCAAGGTATTGCTTTGTTATACGAAATTTGTCGTACATTGCTTTTGCAAGTACGAAGCCTCTCGTATAATCTTTGGCCTACGAAATAATTCGTACGAAACTTTTTCGCCCTAACCTATGCCCAAAGCCCCCCCTAAACCTACGGATTCTGAGCTGGAGATTCTGCACGTGCTCTGGCAGCACGGCCCGGCTACGGTGCGCACCGTAAACGAGCAGCTGAGCCGGCACCGCGAAGTTGGCTATACCACTACCCTGAAAATCATGCAATTGATGCTGGAAAAGGGACTGGTGCAGCGCGACGACGAAGGCCGCAGTCACATTTACCGGGCGGCCGTGCGCGAGCAGGATACCCAGGGCCTGCTTCTCGACCGCTTCGTGGAGGCCACCTTCGGCGGCTCGGCCCTGAAGCTGGTAATGCAGGCACTGGGCCACCGCCGCACCTCGCCCGACGAGCTGGCCCAGATTCGGCGCCTGCTCAATGACATTGAGATTCAAAACGCTAACCAGTCAACCGCTACTCCCCATGACGACGCTCCCGCTGCTTAGAGAGGTATTGTCGCCCGCCCTGGTGCGGGCGTTGGGCTACGCGCTGCTGCACTCGCTGTGGCAGGGGGCCGTGCTGGCGCTGGTGCTGGCCGGCGTGCTGCCGCTGCTGCGCCGCCAGCGCGCCGAGCTGCGCTACACAGTGGCGGCCGGCGCGCTGGCTATGCTGGCGCTCGCGGTAGCCGGCACGTTCGGGTTTTACTACCAGCAAGCGCCGGTGGTGCAGCCAGTGGCCGTGTCGTTGGTCGTGAGGCCGGGAGCTGCTGCAATAGTGCGGAATAGTAGTTATTCTGAATATTCGACCCAGTCTTTAGGCCAAGCTGCCGCGCCCACCGCAGTTTCGGCCCGGCTGGCCCCGGCAGCCTGGCTGCGCGTGGCCGGCCACCGCTGCGAGCCTTACCTGCCGGTGCTGGTAGCAGCCTGGCTGCTAGGCTTGCTCTTAATGGGCGGCCGGCTACTGGGCGGTTTACTCTACGCGGGGCGCTTGCGCCGCACCGGTACGCGGGCCCTGGGCGCCGACTGGCAGCAGCGCCTGACGGCGCTGGCCCACCGGGCCGGCCTACGTCGGCCGGTGGCGCTGCTCGAATCGGCGCGGGTGGCCGGCCCGCTGGTGCTGGGGCATTTGCGGCCCGTGGTACTGCTGCCGCTGGGCGCCGTAGCGGGCCTGAGCCCGGCACTGCTCGAAGCCCTGCTGGCGCATGAGGTGGCGCATATAGCCCGGCGCGATTATCTGCTAAACCTGGGTTTGGCTGTAGTGGAGGTACTGTTCTTCTACCATCCGGCCGTGTGGTTTATGGCCAACTGCCTGCGGGCCGAGCGCGAAAACTGCTGCGACGACCAGGCCGCTGCCCTCTGCGGCGGCGACCGCCTGCGGGTGGCCCGGGCGCTGGCGGCCCTGGCCGAGCTGGAAGCGGCGACTGTTGCTGCGCCGCGCCTGGCGCTGGCTGCCACGGGCACGGGCGGGCGCGGCTCTCTGCTGGCGCGGGTGCGGCGGCTGGCATTGGGCCGGCCCCAGGCCCCCACGGTAGGCGAGGGGCTGCTGGCTGGTTTGCTGACCTTACTGGGCTTGCTGGGCCTGAGCACCGGCGTGGTGCTGGCCGCCAGCCCCGAGCGGGCCACTGCGAGCCTGGGCAAGCGCCAGACGGCCCCCGCTAGTCCGGTGGCCAGCCCCGTCGATACTACCCGCCGCAAGGTGGCTGCTTCCGCGCCACCCGCAGTGCCAGCCCCACCGCCCGTGCCGGGCGATACAGTGCGGCACACCGAAAAAATTGTGCGCGTAGAGCGTAACGACGACCACGATGACCAGGCCGACGACCAGCCGCGCCGGTTTCGACAGGGGCCGCCCCGGCGCGGAGCCAGCACGGTGGTGCTCGAAAAAGACAAGAAGGGCCGCGTAGTAAGTTTGCTGGTAGATGGGCAGCCCGTTGAAACCACGGCCCCCGGCAAGAAAGCCAAGCACGGCAAAGTGGCGAAAACCGTAGAAGTAGTGCGGGTGCCCGACCCGCGCGATGGGCTAACGCGCCTCGAGCGGCCAATGAGGCCAGAGCGTCTTGAGCAGCCCGAAAATCAGTCGTTCAGCTTTAATTTCTCGGCCGATGGCGTAGCCCGCCAGGCTTTGGAAAGCGCCCGCCGGAGTTTGCGTGAAACGCTGCGCAACCCGGACCTGACGGCCGACCAGCGCCAGCAAATGGAGCAGGAGCTGCGCAAGCTGGATAAAAGCAGCGCCAGGCTGCGGTGGTCCGACAACGGCCGTGAGTTCAAGGAGTTTCATTTTAACCTGAATAGCGCCGCCGCCAGCCACGTGGACCCGCGCGTGCATATCGAGTTCCGTAAGCGTGGTGACCTATACCATCTGCGGGCCGATGGCCAGGGCAACCTCGCGGGTGATGACGACGCCCACCGCGCTGAGCGCGAAGCTGAGCGCGCCGAGCGTGATGCTAACCGCGCCGAGGCTGATGCCCGCCGTGCCGAGCTGCGGGCTCGCATTGCCGCCGCCGAAGCTGAGCTACGGGCGCTGGATGGCCCCGCTGCCCGCTCGCCCCGTGCGCCGCAGCCGCCCCGGCCGCCGCGTGCTCCACTGGCTCCGCTAGCGCCGTTCTCTCCTCAGGGTCCGCCTCCGCCCCCGGCACCACCCGCCCCCAAAACGGGCGAGCTGCGCGATGCGCTACGCCACGACGGCCTCATCGGCCAGCATGACCGCAGCTTTTCCTTTCAGCTCAACGACAAGGGAGGCCGGGTAAATGGCAAAGCCCTCACGCCCGCTCAGGTGGAGCGCTACCGCAAGCTGCTGAACCAGCCCGCCGGCAGCAAAGGCAAGTCGTCAACCTATAACATCAATATTGACGAGAATTAACCGCTTGTTTAGCAGGCTATAAGAAAGTGGGCCGGTTGTCTGGATAGCAGATAGCCGGCCCACTTTTTATGGGCCAGCCGCCCCATTGCTGGTTTTTCTGAAAAAACTCTAACCTCGCTGTAACGAATGGCTACTTCGCCGGTACTCCCTGCAAAACCTGCTTCCCCTGGCCTTTTCAACGTCGCCCCCATGCCGCCTGCCACCGCTACTTTTCTCAGCGATGAAGCCCTGATGGCCCAGGTGCAGGCCGGCGACCTCGACCAGCTGACCGGGCTGTTTGAGCGCTACCACGGGCCACTGTTTGGCTTCCTGGCCCGCCTGGCCAACGGCGACCGCGACCTGGCCCAGGACCTGACCCAGAATGTATTTGTGCGGGTGCTGCGCTACCGCGCCAGCTACCAGCCGGGCCAGCCCTTCCGGGCCTGGGTGTACCAGCTGGCCCGCCACGTGTGGGCCGACCACTACCAGCGTCAGCGCCCCACCGCCGACCTGGAAGAAGTGGAAAAAACCACCGCCCACGGCCGCGCCGCCCAGGCCCAGCGAGCAGCCACCGACCAGCACCAGGCCCTGCACGAAGCGCTCGGCCTGCTGCCCGCCGCCCAGCGCGAGGTGCTGCTGCTGCACCGCTTCCAGGGCTTCGACTACGCCGAAATCGGTGAACAGCTGGGCTGTACTGCCGGCGCGGCGCGGGTTAAAGCCCACCGGGCCCTTGACGCGCTAAGAAAGATTTATTTAAGCTAAAATAGTAACAATTAATAATTAATAATTAATAATTAATAATTAATAATGAGCTTCTCTAGTAATTCTCACCTGACTGACCCGGCCTGTGCCGAGCTGCGGGCCTGGCTACCCGACCTGGCCGATGGCCGGCCGCTGCCGCCCGAAGCGGCGCACCTGGCCGCACATCTGCCCGCGTGCCCGGCCTGCCAGGCCGAGCTGGCCGAGCTGCGCCAGCTCTTCAACGACCTCGACGCGCTACCCGCCGAGCTGCCGCCGCTGACCATGCGCGACGACTTTCAGGCCCTGCTGCACGAGGAGAAGGCAAAGCTGGCCGCCGCTTCGCCGACCGGGCTGACGGCCGCACGGGGCGGCCAGCCGCTGCAAAGTGCCGCCATGCAAGAGGCGCAGCCGGGCCCGCAGCGGGTGCTGGCAGTTACGCAGCAGTGGCTGCGCGTGGCGGCCAGCGTAGCGCTGGTGGCAGTAGGCGCGGTGCTGGGGCTGCTGCTGCGCGGCGGGCCGGTGGCCCCGCCGCTGGCACAAAATACCCAGGCTGCGCAGCCCCAGCAGCCTAGCTTATCGGTGCGGCTGGCGGCGGCGCGGCAGCAGCCGGCCACGGCCAGCGAGCGCCTGCAGCTGGTGAGCCAGGCCCCGGCAATGGTAGTGGAGCCCAACGACCCGGCTGTGCTCACCCTCATTCATACCCTGGACACTGACCCGAACCCCAATGTGCGGCTGGCCGCCTGCGAGGCGCTGGTGCGCCTGCGGGCCGACCCCCGCGTAGGGCCGGCGCTGGTTGAAGCCCTGCCGCTGCAAACCGACCCCAACGTGCAGATTACCCTCATCGACGCTCTGGTGACTCTGCGCGAAAAGCGCGCCGTGCCGCAGCTTGAGGAGTTGGCCCGCCAGCCCGCAGTGCTTCCGGCCGTGCGGCAGCAGGCCGAGAGCGGGCTGGGACAGCTGATTTAATATTCAATAAATTTAATATAAGTCAGGCGGCGTGGCACGCTGCCCTGGCTTCTCCCACCGCGATGGCTTTGGCAGCGGGTGGGGAGCGGCGTGCCACGCTGCTTTCGCGACTGCCTCCTACTCCTTTCGCTTTTACCTATCATGAAAAAATTTGCCTTAATTCCTCTGCTGGCCTTCGGCCTGGCCCTGCCCGCGTCGTTGCGCGCCCAGGAGTACAAAATGAAATTCAGTAGCCCGACCAACCGCAAGGTGGTGCTCGACATGCGCGGCAGCGACGTGTCAGTAGAGGGCTACGACGGCGACGAGGTGCTGATTCACGGCTCGGGCCATTTTGAGGCGCCGCCGGCGTCGGCTACCGGGTTGCGGCCTATCTATAATGGCGGCAGCGACAATACCCGCCTGGGCCTGGCGGTGACTGCCGGGGCCGACAATACCATTCGCATCTCGAAAACGGGGCGCAGCGAAGGCCACTACACCGTGCGCCTTCCGCGCCAGACCGACATTTCCTTTGCGCAGGGCGGCTGGGGCGGGGCCGATGACCTGACCATGCGCGACCTGGCCGGCCGCATCGAAATCAGCCTGCAATCGGGCGATTTGCGGCTGCTGAACGTGAGCGGCCCCATTGTGGCCAACACCGTGAGCGGCGACATTAAGGTGCAGTTCAGCGCCACGCCCAGCCAGCCCAGCGCCATCTCGTCGGTGAGTGGCGACGTGGACGTGACGCTGCCCGCCAGCTCGAAAGTGAGCCTGTCGATGCGCTCTATATCGGGAGAAATCTATACTGATTTCGACCTTAACCTGAGCGGAGGCAACGGCCTGCGCCACGTGGGCGGCCAAACGGTGGAAGGCCGCGCCAATGGCGGCGGCGCTACCTTCTCGCTCAAGAGTATCAGCGGCGACATTTTCGTGCGCAAAGCCAGGTAGAAGCCGTGTGCGCTACATTCTTACCCTCTTCTCACTCCTTGATTTAGCTTCTTATGACCCGCTTTTTACTTGCCGCCCTGCTACTGCTCAGCAGCCTGGCCCCGGCGCTGGCCCAGCGCCTCGTAACCCAAACCGCAAACCTCACCGCCGGCCAGCGCGTGCTGCTGGACCTGAAATTTGCCCATACCATCCGGGTGCGGCCGGGCGCGGGGCTGAGCGTAAATGCCAGGGTTAGTATCAATGACAATCAGCAGAATGACCTCTACCGCCTGACTACCGAAACTACGGGCCCGGAGCTGGCCGTAGTTGAAAAGCTCGACGAAGAAAAGCTGCGCCAAACCCAGTACACCGGCGACTGCCAGGAAGGCAGCCGCACCAATTCTTCGGGGGGCATACACGGCGGCTACACCCGCTCGGCCAAAACCGGCGGGCTGCGGCCCAGTGTCAGCTACCACCAGGGCGAGTACAGCTATTGCCTGAAAATCGACTACGAGGTGACCTTGCCCGTGGGCACGGCCCTGCGTATCATGACCCTTACCGGCGACATCGACGTGAGCGGCCTCAGCGGAGCGCTCACTGCCAAAACAGTGAGCGGCGACCTGCTGCTCAGCAGTCTGGCCGGCCCCGTTACGGTACGCAGCGTGAGCGGTGATGTAAAGCTGAGTAACCTGAGCAGCAGCGCCGTAGAGGCCATTACCGTAAGCGGTAATGTAGACCTGAGCTGGCCGCCGGCCCAGGGCGCCGACCTCAGCCTGAAGAGCATTACGGGGGAGGTGTATGCCGACCCGGCCGTGACGTTCAGCAACCTGAAAGCGCACAGCTACGTGGGCTACGAGCTGCACGGCAGCTACGGCAGCGGCACGGGTCCGCTGGTGAAGCTCGAATCGGTGAGTGGCGACGTGTTTTTCAGAAAGCAGCCGTAGCCCAAATCGCCAAAAAAACTGGGTAACTCAGACAACGCTGGCACTTCGGCCGGTGTCTATGGCTCACTACACCCTTTCTTCACCTGCCTGCCATGTTTTCTGCTTTAGCTCTACGACGGGTTTTCTGGCTGTTGCTGAGCTGTTTATTATTAGGTACTGCTGAGCGGCTGGCTGCTCAGTCGCTTCCGGCCAGTTCGTCGGCCCCGGTTCGCCGGCAGGTGGCTGCCCAGCGCATAGCTGCTCCGATTAAGCTCGACGGCCTGCTCGACGAGGCCGCCTGGCAGGCCGCCCCGGTGGCGGGCCGGTTTACCGAGTACCGGCCGCACCCCGGCCACGCCGAGCGCCTGCCTACCGAAGTACGGGTACTCTACGATGATGCCGCGATGTACGTGGGCGCCAGGATGATAGAGGCCAGCCCCGATAGCATCAGGCGCGAGCTGACGCAGCGCGATAACGTCGGAAATACCGATTTCTTTGCCATTTTTCTCGACCCTTACCGCGACCACCTCAACGGCTATGGCTTCTTCGTGATGAGTACCGGCGTGCAGATGGACACCCGCTACTCGCCCGCCAACGGCGAAGATGGCGCCTGGAATGCCGTGTGGGACAGCCGCGTAGCCCCGCTGCCCGGTGGCAAGGGCTGGAGCGTAGAAATCCGGATTCCGTACTCGGCCATCCGCTTTGCCCAGGCGCCGGTGCAAACCTGGGGCCTGCAGTTTATGCGGCAGCGTAAGCGGGATAACCAACAGTTTACCTGGAATCCTATCAATCCGGCCGTCGATGGCTTCGTAAACCAGTGGGGCGAGCTGACCAATCTTGAAAACCTGCACCCACCGCTACGCCTCTCGCTCACGCCCTACGTAAGCGCCTACGTCAATCATTATCCTTATAATGAGCTGGGTAAGCAAAACGCAACTACCAGCTTCAACGGCGGCGCCGACCTGAAATGGGGCATCAACGAAAGCTTTACGCTCGACGCTACGCTGGTGCCCGATTTTGGCCAGACTATCAGCGACAACCAGGTGCTGAACCTCTCGCCCTTTGAGGTGCAATACCCGGAAAACCGGCCTTTTTTCACCGAAGGCACCGAGCTCTTTAACAAGGGCGGGCTGTTTTACTCGCGCCGGATAGGCGCGCAACCTATGGGCTTTGCCGACGTGCCGGTGCTTCAGGCGCAGGGTGGGCTTTTGGCTAAGGGAGAGTTTGTGTACCAGAACCCCGGGGTAACGCGCCTGCTGAATGCCACCAAAGTATCGGGGCGCACCAGTAAAGGCCTGGGTATCGGCGTGTTCAATGCCGTGTCGGCCGCCAGCTACGCCACGGTGCAGGACTCGCTTAGCGGCCGCCAGCGCCAGATTTTGACCCAGCCGCTGACCAACTACAACATCGTGGTGCTCGACCAGAGCCTGCCCCACAACTCGTACGTATCGCTCATCAATACCAACGTGACGCGCGGCGGCCAGACGTACAACGCCAACGTCACGGCCGGCCTGTTTCGCCTCGTCGATAAAAAAAACCAGCATGCCTTCAGCGGTCAGCTCAACTACTCGCAGCGCCACGGCCTGGCGCTGAATTCGGAAGCGCCGATTGATGACCAGAGCGGCTATAAGTACTACCTCAACTACGGCAAAATATCGGGTAACTTTACCTGGTACGTCGACCACGGCATCGAATCAGATACCTATAACCCCAACGATTTGGGCATCTTGTTTGGCAATAACAACGTGTCGCAGTCGGTAAACGCGAGCTACAACAAGTACCAGCCTTTCTGGAAAGTCAACAACCTCTATACCTCGGCCGGCATTTATCACTCTTTTTTATTCAAGCCCTTACTCTATCAGAATACCGGCTTCTACGGCAGTGCCAACACCACCTTTACCAAGAGCTTTCTGACTACCGGCTTCAATGTGAACGTGGACCCGTTGCGGCGCGACTTTTACGAGCCGCGCACCGCCCCGCTGGGCGGGTACTACGTGTGGGTGCCGAGCAGCGTGAATCTGGGCGCGTTTGTATCGTCGGACTACCGCAAAAAGCTGGCCTACGATATTAACGCCGGCATTCGGCCCTACGCGCTCGACAACCGCGTGGAGCGCCCCCGCCGCCTGGCCTACGGCCTTACCCTGAGTCCGCGCTACCGCGTCAGTGATAAATTAAATTTTCGCTATACCTTCGATTATGCTTTGAAGGTGAACCAGATAGGCTACGTGAACGACGGCTTCGATTTGACGCAGCCCATAGACCAGTTTTATAGCGCGCTCCTGACGCCCGACGTGCTGCTGGGCCGCCGCCGGGTGGTGACGTACACCAACACGCTGGCCGCCAACTACACCTTCACCAACCGTATCTCCCTCACGTTCCGCACCCGGCACTACATCAGCAGCGTGCACTACCTGAGCTTCGCCCGCCTGAGCCCCAACGGCGGGGAGGAGAACCTGCCGGGCTACTTCCGCAACCACGACACCAGCTTCAACGCCTTCAATATCGACGCGGCGTTTGTGTGGTGGTTTGCGCCCGGCTCGCAGGTGAGCCTGGTGTGGAAAAATGCGGGTGGCACCAGCATCCTGGGCAGCGAAGCCACGCCGCTCTACTTCGACAACCTGGCCAGTACCATAAATACCGCGCATAATAACAATGTGTCGGTGAAGATTTTGTATTACCTCGACTACCTCACCGTGCGGTCCCGGCGCGGGTAGCAAGGGTTCGTCATTCGTTATGCTATATACCTACGCGATGCCCCGCGCGCGGCGCGCTACCAGGGCCAGCGCCAGGCTTAGGCCGGCGGCCAGAAGCAGTACCCGCGTGGGTTGGTGCCGCAGCGTAGCGGCTCCGCTCAGCGCCCCGGTCAGAAACGCCAGCCAGAGCGTGCCGGGCCAGAGCCAGTCTTGCGCCGGCGCGCGCCCGCTCAGCCACTCGGCCAGGCCGGTCCCCATGCGCACCAGCGTGCCCGTCACAAACGTGAGGCTGACCTTGATGCGCCCCACCTGATGCACCGAGGCATTGAGCGTGCCCATGCCCAGGGTGAGGCCCGCGATAGTAGCGGCCGGCACAGTGTGGGCAAGCAGCAGCAGGGCGGCAGTCAGTAGTAATATACACGTGTTGCCCCAGCGGCCGGCGCGGTAGTGCAGCAGCGTGCCCAGCAGCACGCCCCCAATAAATAAGCCCACCACGCCGGCCAGCTCGCCGGCTTTAGCCGCGTTTTGCTGCGCAATGGCCACGCCCAGCGACGTTGTGTTGCCGCTCATAAACGACACGAACAGCCCCTGAAAGCGCAGGTAGCTCACCGCATCGACGTAGCCGGCCAGCGCTACCAGGGTCAGCGTAAAGCTCAGGCCGGCCAGGGGGCCGGCCGCCGGGGGTGAAGTAGAATCAGCCATAGTAAAAAAAAGCGCCGCGACTGCGCCGCTGGCAACGTTGCCGACAACGATTGCGCAAAGAAAGTACCGCGCCCGCGCCGGGAGCCCCGGTGCAGCTACTCATATTTGTAGCCTTCGGGTAGGTTGCCTGCCCTTAGCCCCACTTTTTGTCGTCTTTATTATGTTGATAGGCTTTGGGCTTCGCCACGGGTTGTTACTGGCCACCATGGCTACCAGCTGGGCCCTGCGCCTGAGCGGGCCGGGCGTGGCCGCCCCGCCGCTGGCTTTTCCGGGGGTTGAGGGCGCGGGGCGCTTCACCACGGGCGGGCGCGGCACGGCCGCGGTGCCCACCACGGTGCTCGAAGTTACCAATCTGCTCGATGATAACAAGCCCGGCAGCCTGCGCTACGCCGTGGAGCTGAGCGAGGCCAAGGCACCGAGCCGCACCATTGTGTTCCGGGTGTCGGGCACCATCCACTTGCTCTCGCCGCTCACCATCAGCAAATCCAACACCACCATTGCGGGCCAGACGGCCCCCGGGGGCGGCATCTGCCTGGCCGATTACACGGTGCAGATAAAAGCCACGAACGTGATTGTTCGCTTCATGCGGTTTCGGCTGGGCGATAAAAACCAGAACCAGGGCTTTGTGGATGGTGCGGGCGGCGACGATGCCTTCGGCGGCTTGCGCAACCACCGCCTCGTCATCGACCACTGCTCGATGAGCTGGAGCACCGACGAGGCTTTTTCGGTGTATGAGGGCGACAGCACCACGCTGAGCTGGAACCTCATCGGGCCGCCGCTCAACTACTCGTACCACTACGAGAAGGGCGATACCGACTTCGAGCACCACGGCTTCGGCGGCATCTGGGGCGGGCAGCATGCCAGCATGCACCACAACCTGTTTGTGCACTGCAACAGCCGCACGCCGCGCTTTAATGGCAGCCGCTACACCCACGCGGCGGGCTACGAAAACTGCGACTTCCGCAACAACGTTATTTACGACTGGGGCGAAAACAACGTGTATGCCGGCGAAGGCGGAAACTATAATATAGTAAATAACTATTATAAGCCCGGCCCCAGCACCAAGGAAGCCGTGCGTACCCGCGTGCTTAATCCGTACAAAGTTGATAAAGGCAACAATCCGTTGCCCTACGGGAAGTTTTACCTGGCCGGCAACTACCAGGAAGCCAGTGCCGAAGTAACGCGCAACAACTGGCGCGGCGTGGATATGAACGGCGGCACCCGCGCCGATACCGTTCTTTCCAAAGTCACGACGCCGTTCAACTTCGGCCCCATACCTACCGAAACCGCCGCCGAAGCCTACGAAAGCGTGCTGAAAGGCGCGGGTGCCGTGCGCCCCCTGCGCGATACCCTCGACCAGCGCATGGTGCGCGAGGTGCGCACCCGCACCGGCCGCATCATCGACGTGCAGGGCGGCTATCCACACGGCACGCCCTACGCGGTTTCGCGCAACGCCTGGCCCGTGCTGAAGCAGGCTCCCGCACCCCTCGACACCGACCACGATGGCATGCCCGACGCCTGGGAAACGGCCCACCAGCTCAACCCCCGGAACGCCGCCGACCGCAGTAAAATTGGGGATAGCGGATATCCTATGCTGGAGGTATACCTGGCCGGGCTAGCTGTGGGCAAATGAAGAAAGCTGAGGTGCTAGAGCAAACTTCAGGTTTGTGTACAGGCTATAACGTACATTCCGTTCATGAAAGCTTATTCTACTGACTTGCGCGAACGCGTGGCGGCCGCTTGCCAGCAAGGTAGCCGCACGATTGGCGAAGTGGCCGCGCAGTTCAGCGTGTCGGATTCGTTTGTGCGCAAGTTGCGCCGACGCCAGCGCACGAGCGGTTCCGTGGCTGCTTTGCCGCAACGCAGTGGGCCAGCGCCGTTTCTGAACGCGGCGGCCCAAGCGCAGCTGGCGGCCTGTTTGCGCCAGGAGCCCGATGCCACGTTGGCGGAATTGTGTATTTGGCTGGCCGCCATCGGCGGTCCGGCAGTGAGCCAGACCACACTCTGGCGGGCGGTGCAGGCACTGGATTGGCGGCGAAAAAAAAGAGCGTCCATGCCGCCGAACGCGACACGCAACGGGTGAAGGAGCTGCGCCGAGCTTTTGTAGAGGCGCTGCAAGCCGAGGATTTTACCTGTTTTAAGTTCGTGGACGAGACCAGCACTAACCTGACGTATTGCCGCCGCTACGCCCGGGCCGAAGGCGGGCAGCGCGCCCGCCAGGCCACGCCCCTGCACGGCGGGCCCAACGTGACGCTGGTGGCGGCGCTGACGCCGAACGGGTTGCAAGCGGTCATGACCCTGAGCGGGGCCGTCAACGGGGACGTGTTTGCCGCCTACCTCGACCAGGTGCTCGGCCCCACGTTGCGGCCCGGCGACGTGGTCGTGCTCGACAACCTGCCGGCCCACAAAGTGGCCGGGCTGACCGAGCTCGTCGAAGCCCGCGGGGCCCGCCTGCTGTATTTGCCGCCCTACTCGCCCGATTTCAATCCCATCGAACTCGCCTTCAGCAAGCTCAAAACCTGGCTGCGCACCGCCCAGGCCCGCACCCGCGAGGCCCTGGAAAGCGTCATTCACGACGCCACCAATTGGATAACTGAGCTCGACGCGAAAAACTGGTTTGACCACTGTGGTTATCATGTACACTAACCTGAAATCTGCTCTAAGTTAATTTTGCCTAGTGAAGTATAGCTTTCTAAGTTGGTGTTTGCTGAATTATCGGGTTTGCCCAAGCGCAAGATGTACGGTGGAAGTTTATGAAAATAGATAGCCATCTGCAGGTGCGAGTCCCGATGGCGACACAGGAAATGGACGTGCCCGCCACGATGGCCGCGGCTCATGCGCCAAATCAGCGTGACCCGCAGATACAGGCAGCCCGCGCATTTCGGGGAGAAGATGCGGCCGCCACCTACGTCGTGATAATAGTGCCCTTCTCTGGAGTTACGCAAATGCTAGCTGAAGCCGCAGCGCGGCTGGACTACTATAAAAATCGCCTTATACCAATGCTGGTGACTAAAGCTCGCGGGGAGTTGTTGGCGCAGTCGGTATCAACTAAAAGGGGGCTAGATATCCTTACCATAAAATTTCGCGCGCTTAGCGGTGCCGGGGTTCCGGTAGTTAAGTACATGCGTGTGCTCAGCGTAGGAACAGCCATTTACGAACTGTTCTTTACCCCTAAAGACGGGACCGGGCAAAATTGCGTTGCCCAGCGGGAGCAGTTCTTTGAAACACTGCTTATCACGCCCTAGCCAGCGCAAAGTAGTGGCAGAAACCTAGTTGTTTTGGAGCAGTTGCCCCGCCGCGGCCCACGGCGTAAGCTGCCCGCTAGCCACCGCAGAGCGCACGTCAGGCAGTGTGCTCTGCACGGCTGCCCGTCCGTAAAACTGCGCCTCCAGGGCTTGGCGCACCGCTTCTTCCAGCCACTGCAGCTGCTGCTGGGCGCGGCGCTGCTGCCAGTAGCCGCTGGCCTGGGTCTGGGCCGCGTACTGGGTTATCACTTCCCAGGCTTCGGGCAGGCCCTCGCCGCTGAGAGCCGAGCAGGTGCGCACGGGCACGGCCCAGCCCGAGGCGGCAGGCGGAAACAGGTGCAGCGCGCCCTCGTAGTCGCGGGCGGCGCGGCGGGCGGCCTGCTCATTGCCGTGGTCGGCCTTGGTAATGAGCAGCGCGTCGGCCATTTCCATGATGCCGCGCTTTACGCCCTGCAGCTCGTCGCCGGCCCCGGCCAGCAGTAGCAGCAAAAAGAAATCGACCATGCCATGCACGGCTACCTCACTCTGGCCCACGCCCACGGTTTCGACAAAAATGACGTCGTAGCCGGCTGCCTCGCACAGCAGCAGCGCCTCGCGGGTAGCGCGGGCCACACCGCCGAGGCTGCCGCTGGCCGGCGAGGGCCGGATAAATGCCCGCGGGTGCGCCGCCAGCTGCGGCATCCGGGTCTTGTCGCCCAGGATGCTGCCGCCCCCGCGCGGCGAGCTGGGGTCAACGGCCAGTACGGCCAGCTTCTTACCCAGCTTTTCGACCAGATACAGCCCCAGCGCTTCGATAAAGGTGCTTTTGCCCACCCCTGGCACGCCGGTAATGCCCAGCCGCAGGGCCCCGCCCGTGTGCGGCAGCACCGCCTGCAGCACCTGCTGAGCCAGCAGCTGGTGAGCAGGTAAGGTGCTTTCTACTAAGGTGATGGCGCGAGCCAGGGCGCCGCGCTGCCCGGCCAGCAGGCCCTGGGCATAGTCGGCAAGGGAAAGAGTAGGAGCAGGCACGACTGCAAAATACGCACCGGGCCCGGCCCAGGGCTGCATCGTCAGGCGGAGCGGGAGCCGGTGAAAGTAGTGAGCCAGGCTCCCCGTTGAGGCCGGATGGCTGGCAGAACCTGTATTTTTGCTCACACCTGGCGCTACTATTCAGCCGCTACGCTGCTGTTCCAGCTTATTTTTTACCCAATCCCACGACCATTCTATGAAACACTTTTCCTCGCTGCTTGCCACCCTCGGGCTACTGAGCACCTTGCCGGCGCTGGCTCAAAACGAGCTAAGTAACTTCTCGGCCACGGGCCGGGGTGGCGTGGCCAACACGTTTGCCCTCGACTATCAGTCGCTGGGTATCAACCCGGCCAACCTGGGCCGCCAGGGCAACAGCCTGCTTGCCTTTACTATCGGGGAGGTAGGAGTGGGGGCCGGGTCGCAGTCGCTCACCAACGCGCAATTCAAGAAGCTGATTCTACACTCCGGCGATGCGCTTACGGCCACCGAGCGCACGGCGCTGGTTGCCAACCTCAACAGTAATAACGCGCTGAACATCAACGCCGACGCTACCGCTTTTGGGCTCGCCGTAGCGCTGCCGGCGGGCCTGGGCGGCCTGGCCGTATCGGTGCATCAGCGGCTGAGCGGCCACGTGGCGCTCAACCAAAACAGCGCCGACCTTATTGTAAATGGCCGCAACGCGGCCATTGTGCAGCAATATTATGCCGCCGACGGCACGGCCAAAAGCACGCCGCCGCTGCTTTCAGCGGCCCTCGATGGCACCCAGATGCAGCTGGCGCTTACCAACGAGTTCAACATTGGCTACGGGCTCGAAGTGTTTGATGTGCCGGGCGTTATCAAGGTCACGGCCGGGGCGGGTTACCGCTACATTCAAGGCGTGGGCATTGCCGATGTGCGCATTACGGGAGGCAGCCTGTCGGCCTATTCGTCGCTTTCGCCGGTATTCAATATTAATTACGGCAGCCTGGCCAGCAGCCCGAACTTTAACTATCAGTCTGGCGCTGGTTTGCAGCCGGTGGGTCATGGCAATGGCTTCGACCTGGGCTTGGCCACTGAGATAGGCAAGGTTGTGCGGCTGGGCGCCTCCATTACCGATATTGGCTCGATGAGCTGGACCGGCAACGTGGTAACGGCTACTGACCAGAACCTGGCTTACCCACAATATAGCGGCACGGCTACGTACGACGTAGTAAAGAGCATCATCAACCAGTTTGGCGATTCCGGAAAAACGCTTTTTACCTACCAGGCAGCCCAGGAGCACAAAGCCAGCCTGCCCACCAAGTTGCGGCTGGGCGGCGGTGTTCGCATCTCCGAGCTGTTTGAGGCCGGCCTCGACGTAACGGTACCTCTCAACCAGGTGGCTGGCAACCTGCCGGCTCCCTTCATCGGGGCCGGCCTCGATTTCAAGCCCGTTCGCTGGGTGCGCCTGAGCACCGGCGTAAGCGGCGGCGCGGGCTATAACCTGAATGTGCCGTTTGGCGTCACCCTCGTGACGCCGGTGTGGGAGGCGGGTATCAGCACGCGCAGCGTAATGGGCTATTTCTCCGATAGCAACCCGTACGCCTCCCTGGCCCTTGGCTTCCTGCGTTTTAAAATTGGTAAAAAATAAATAATCAATATATAATAAAAATAAAAAAACCTGGCGCTCCTTCTACCTCAGCTGCTACTGCCCGATAACTCAACGCCCCGCCGCCAGGGAAGCCGTAATGCTTCTGCCTGGCGGCGGGGCGTTGAGTTATCAGCAGCGTGGGGCGGCCGAGCCTTAGTTCACATCAACCAGCTCCACGTCGAAGCGTAGCACTGTATTGGACGGTACGCTGGTACCCGCGCCGTTGGGGCCATAGGCCAGGCCCGAGGGAATAAGCAGCGTAGCTTTTTCACCCTTGTGCATCAGGGAGATACCTTCGTCGAAGCCCGGTATTACCTGCCCCTTACCAATTACAAACGTGATGGGCGTGTTGCCGTGCTGCGAGGAGGCATCAAACACGGTGCCGTTCAGCAGCATGCCCGTGTAGAGCACCGAGGCCGTTTTGCCCGCGGTGGCCGGGGTGCCGCTGGGGTTGGTAGTAGTGGGCACAAAATACAGGCCCGAAGGCTGTTTCTGCGCGTTGGTAATCTTATTATCGGCGATATACTTCGTGATGAGTGCGTCGTCGATAGGGGCATAGTCGACTACTTCCACATCGAAGCGCACAATGGAGTTTGGCGGAATATTGGGAGAGCGCCCGGCCGAGCCGTAGGCCAGGCCCGAGGGGATGAGCAGCGTGGCTTTCTCGCCGATGCGCATCAGCGAAATGCCCTCATCGAAGCCCGCAATGACCTGGCCGCTGCCCACTACGAACGTAACGGGCAGATTGCCATTCTGGGAAGACGCATCGAAGACGGTGCCATCGAGCAGGGTGCCGGTATAGAGCACCGATACGGTCTGGCCCACCGTCACCTTGGCGGCGGTGGGGTTTGTGACTACTGGTACAAAGTACAGGCCCGATGCCAGGTGCTGGGCATTAGGTATAGCCTTGTCGGCTATGTACTTCTGAATGGTGGCATTATCGGCGGCCGAGTAATCGGCCGGGGCAGCATCCTTTTTGCAGGCGGTAGTGAGCAGGCCGGCCAGTGCCAGAAAGGCCAGGATGAATAAACGGGACACGGAAAAAGAATTTCTCATAAGCGGATTTTAGACAAAAGTAAGCCGGTAGGCCAGATAATGACACGCGCCGGGTTTGGGTTCCGCCGGGGGCGGTTGTTTGGTGCCGGCCCGGCAGCGGGCAGCTAGGGCTCTACCACGAAGCCAGGCAGCCCGAGCTTGCTGCGCCGCCCACCCAGCTTGAGGCCGTCGTCGACGTAGCCACAGGCCGGGCCGCTCACATTGGGGCTGGCAATAACGCCGAGAAAGGAGTTGTCTTCGCGGGCCACGTAGATTTTGCCGTCGGGCCCCCGCTGCAACGCCCCGATTTTATGGTTGGAGGAATGGCCTACCGGTACCACTGCCTTGGTTTTGAGGTCTATCTGGATTATTTGGGTTTCGCTCACGGTAGGATTTTTGCTCGCGGTATTGCCGTTGCAGGTGCCGTAGAGCTTGCTGCCGTCGGGCGAAAACTCGACCCCATAAGCCTCGGCATAGGGCCCGAAGCTGCGCGCATTGCTCACCTTGCCGGTGCTGCGGTCAAAGTCGTACACCTCAAACCGGTTGCTCTCGCGCCAGATGGCGGCGGCCAGCCTGGTACCATCGGGCGAAAACTTGAGCGCCCCGATGGCGTTGCGGCCGGGGCCGGCATTCAGGCTGCCCACGTTGCTCATCACGGGCTTCCCGGCTACGCCATCGGCCGTCACTAGGTAGGCCACGAAGGCATTGGAGTTCCAGCGGTGAGCCAGTACCCACACGTCGCGGCCGTTGGGGTGGCGCACGGCCGTGAGCTTCTCGGCTACCGGAGTCACGAGCAGCAGGTTGGCGCGGGGCACATCGCCGAGGCCGTTGTCGCGGGTCATGTCTACTACCGAGTAGCGCAGGCCATCGGGGGCTCCCTGCGGGGCCACGGTAAAGATGTAGAAAATATTGCCCGAGCCGGGGTCCGGTACAATAAGGGCCGACTGCGTGCTGCTGCCCGACCCCATGAGGTGGCGGCCGCTCGGCATAGGCTGGTGCTGGCGGTTCCACACCGTCTGGCCATCCGTGTAAAAAAGCAGCTCGCCGCGCCTGGTAGTGGCGGTAGCGCAGCCCTCGTAGGTGGTCATGGCGCCATCGAGCAGCGGGGTAGGGGTGCCGCTGGCAAAGCTCAAGCCGGCCTGGCGGCCAAAGTACCAAAGGTCGGCAGGCCTCTGGGCGTGCGCAGCCTGAATGAAAAACAGAAAAGCCGGTAAGAGAAAAAGTAGCCGATGCATAGGCAAAATAAAAAGGTTACTGGTAGCTGACTGAACTAAAAAACCGTGCCGGGCAATCAGGCGTGCTTAGTTGCGGCGGCTTGGCGTGTGCGCCTAGCGTCCGGCCACGCGGATGGAGTGATTGGCCTCAAAGTGCGCGTAGCCCGGCGCCAGGCTACGCCAAAAAGGGAGGTGTGGGCTATCGGGATACTTGCTCAACTCGCTTTCGAGCAGCGGAAACGGGAAGATATGTACCTCAATGCTGGCTTGCCCCGCTGCCCGGGCGGCTACAGCCAGCAAGTACACTTCTTCGATGCCGGCATCCGTAATAGGCAGGCAGCCCACCGTTACGTCCGAGCCGTGGATGAAGATATCGCCACCAGGGTCGCCCAGGCCCGCCGCCAGTACGTCGTCGGCACTGGGGTAGTCGAGGCCGAGTGAGAGGTGGTAGGCACTCTGCGGGTTGAAGCGGTCGATGTGGTAAAAGCCTTCGGGTACCTGTCCGTCGCCGGCCCGGCGCTTCGGGCCTAGCGTGCCCGAAATAGCGGCTAGCGGGTAGTCGCGCACCAGCTGAAAGGCAGCGTCGCCCTGGTTGCGACCCCATACCTCCAGGGCGCGCCTGGTTTTGATGAGACGAAAAAACAGCTCGAGCTTGGTCGGGTCGAGGTGCTGGGCGTGCAGCTGATTCACCAGTTCCGGCCAGCAGCGCGCATAGGCAACCTGCACCCGTGCGTGGGCCAGCTGTTGCGTCCAGAAATCGGGGGCTGCCGCTGTCGATTGAGCCGCCGCCGGCCTGAACAGCAGGCCAGCCAACAGAAAAAAGCAGGTAGTTCGCAAGTGAAAGAGAGTGAGTTGGGTACTGGCCAGCAAACGCTCACTGGCCTGGTGCTGGTATAAGCGAGGGGCACTTTATACCTGAAACGGGGTGCATCTTTAAGCCATGAATCCTGCTGCTCTCCTCGATTTTCTCGAAAAACTGGCGCGCCACAACGAGCGCGACTGGTTTCAGAACCACAAAGCTGCCTACGACCTCTTACGCACCGATTTTGAGCAGGACGTAGCCTACTGGCTGCGTGAGCTGACCGCTGACGAGCCCGCTTTGGCCGGCCTGGATGCGAAAAAGTGCATTTTTAGAATATATCGCGACGTGCGTTTTTCGAAAGTAAAGGTGCCCTATAAAACGCACTTCTCGGCCTATTTTGCAGCGGGCGGCAAAAAGGGTGACGGCCCCGGCCGCTACGTGCAGATTGGGCCCCACGGCCAGACGCTCGTGGCCGGCGGCCTCTACGAGCCCACCAAAGAGCAGGTGGCAGCCATCCGCCAGGAAATAGACTACGCAGCCGATGGCCTGCACGCGCTGCTGGCCGCACCGACGGCCCGGCAGTTCTTCCCGCAGGGCCTCGCCGGCGAGCAGCTAAAAAAGATGCCGTCCGGCTACGATGCTGCGCACCCCGAGGCTGGCTGGCTGCGCCACAAGCAGTTTCTGTTATCCTGTCAGCTACCCGATGCAGAGGTACGCCAGCTCAGTGCTGCTGACTTCCAAGGGCACATTCTAGCCGCCCTGCGCGCGCTCGGGCCATTCTGCGAGTGGCTGGCGGGAAGTAATGCGTAATATATTTTTAATTTAATATTACCCATTGCTTATTACCCATCGCCCATTAAAAATTCAGCACTTCCTCCTCGTGCCCGTTGCGAAGCAGGGCGCTGATTTTCTTGCCGTTGCCTTCGGCGTTCACGATATTCATCTGGTCGGAGAACAGCTCCAGCAGCATTTCCTGCTGAATCAGCAGCTCCTTGGTGGGGTGCGGCAGGGGCACCTTGGCGTAGAGCCAATACGCATCTTTTTCGGGTTGCAGCCCCATAAACTGCACGTCGAGCGGCAGGCGAGGGTGGCGGGGCGCGGCCGGAATACTCAGCTTGAGGTGCTGGTGCAGGTACAGCTCGGCCACGGGGAGCGCGCTGGGCTGCTGCAAGTCTACCGCCCTGGGCCGGCCCTGCGAAAGCGCCCGCGTAAAGTCGTCGGCGAAGACTTTCAGCGCCAGCTCTACCTGCTGCTTTTCGGGGTTGAGGCGCAGCTCCAGAATGCTGGTGTGATAGGCATGACGGGTGCCCGCCAGGCCCGGCAAGCCGAGCAGCAGGCTGAGAAGCAGAGGAAGACGGCGCATAAGGGTAGTGAGAATCTGGTCAGTTAAGGTCTGAAAAACAGTTGTCCTTGCGAGCGTAAAGCTTGCAAGGACAACTACCAAAGGCAATGAGGCTTACCTAAAACAGCTTCATTACCTGCTTAATCACAATAACATACGCCATGAGGGCCAGAATCAGCACGGTGCCTACGCGCTGGGCATTTTCCAGGAATTTCTCCGACGGCTTGCGGCGCAGAATCATCTCGTAGAGCAGGAATAACACGTGCCCGCCGTCGAGGGCCGGAATGGGCAGCAGGTTCATGAAGGCCAGCACCATGCTCAGCGTACCGACCAGGGTCCAGAAGTGCGGCCAGTTCCAGACGCCGCCAAACTGCTGGGCTATTTCGACGGGGCCGCCCAGGCTTTCCGAAGCCGAAGCCTCACGTTTCAGAATTTTGCCAAAAGCCTTGGCTTGCAGCGTAATAACACTAAACGCCTGCTTGGTTCCCTGGGGCACCGACTGGCCCAGGCTGTAGTAGCGGGTGCTGAAATTCAGCTCCGGCTTGGGGCGCACGCCGATTTTGCCAGCCGCGCTCACGGCTACGGGCAGCGCCAGTGTCTGGCCAGCCCGGCTCACGGTAATGGGAATAGTCTGGCCCTTGTAGCGGGGCAGCGTGCGCAGCAGCTCGTCGTAGTAGCGAATGGGCGTAGCCCCAATCTGGGTAATGCGGTCGCCAACCTTGATGCCGGCCTTGGCGGCGGGGTTGCCGGGCACTACCTCGGCCAGCGTGAAGGGCGAGCGCGCTTCCACAAATAGGCTGTCGCCCTGCTTGTTAAGCCTGTCGAAAAACGTTTTGGGTAGCTTGGGCAGGTCAAGCAGCTGGCCATTGCGCTCCACAGTGTAGTAGCTTTCGTTGCCGAGCAGCACGTTGGGGTCGTACACCTGGTTGAACTCGGTAAACGGGCGCCCGTTGATTTTTACAATCTGGTCGCCGTCGCGGAAGCCAAGGTCGCGGCCCAGCTTGGTGGTAACCACGCCGTAGCGGGCCTCAGAAGAGGGCAGATAGCTCTCGCCCAGCTTGTAGGTGAGGGCCGAGAAGATGACGATGCCCGTTAGCACGTTCATAATAATGCCCCCCAGCATCACTAGCAGCCGCTGCCAGGCGGGCTTGCTCCGAAACTCATCGGGCTGCGGGGGGCCGGCCAGGGCGTCGGCATCCTGCGTTTCATCTACCATACCGTGGATGGCCACGTAGCCGCCCAGCGGAAACCAGCCAATGCCGTACTCCGTCTCGCCCACCTTACGCTTAAACAAGCTGAAATTCCAGACGTGCGGCAGCGGAAACAGAAAGTCGAAAAAGATGTAAAACTTAATGACCCGAATCTTAAACAGCTTGGCGAAGGCAAAGTGCCCAAATTCGTGCAAGCCAACCAGTAGCGAGAGGCCCAGCAGCAGCTGGCCAATCATAACGAGAATTTCCAAAGGAGAAGAAAGAATTAAAAATTATAAATTAAGAATTAAAAATCAGGCAATTAAAAATGGCACACGTCCTTCTGAAGAAGCACGAGCGATAATTTTTAATTTTTACTTCTCAATTTTTAATTAACCCTGCCGCAACCCGGCGTGCTTCCGCATCAGTAGCGGCATAGTCGGCCAAAGTTGGGCTTGCAAGATACGGCACCCGTTGCAGGCACTCGGCCACTACCTCGGCCATCGCCGGAAAGCTTACCTTATCCTGCAAAAAAGCGGCCACGGCCACTTCATTAGCCGCATTGAGCACGCAGGCGGCCGTGCCGCCGCGGCGCATGGCCTCAAAGGCCAGCGGCAGGTGCCGGAACGTATCCTGGTCGGGAGGCTCAAAGGTGAGAGTGGGGTAGTTCAGAAACGAAAACCGGGGGAAATCATTGCGCAGCCGCTCGGGGTAGCCCAGCGCATACTGAATGGGCAGCTTCATATCGGGCAGGCCCAGCTGCGCTTTCAGCGAGCCATCCTCAAACTGCACCAGCGAGTGCACAATGCTTTGCGGATGCACCACCACGTCAATCTGCTCGTTGCGCAGTCCAAACAGCCATTTGGCTTCTATCACTTCCAGGCCCTTGTTCATGAGCGTGGCCGAGTCGATAGTGATTTTGGCGCCCATCGTCCAGTTCGGATGCTTCAGCGCCTGGGCTTTTGTAATATAGGCTAAATCCGATACTTTGCGGCCCCTGAATGGTCCGCCCGAGGCCGTCAGGATAATCTTCTCAACGGGGTTGTGCGCCTCGCCCACCAGGCACTGAAAAATGGCCGAGTGCTCCGAGTCGACGGGCAGCAGCTGCACGCCGTGCTGCTGCACCAGGCTGGTTATCAGCTCGCCGGCTACTACCAGCGTTTCCTTGTTGGCCAGGGCAATATCCTTGCCGGCCCGGATGGCGGCTACCGTGGGCACCAGGCCCGCGTAGCCAACGAGGGCCGTCAGCACCACGTCTACTTCGGGGCGCTGCACCACTTCGGCCAGGGCCGCCGCGCCGGCCAGCACCTGGGTTTCGGGCTGGCTGGCCAGGGCGGCTTTTACCTCCCGGTAAAACTCCTCGCCGATAACTACCACCTCCGGCCTGAACTCCTGCGCCTGCTGCACCAGCAGCTGCCACTGCCGCCCGGCCGTGAGCACCGCCACCCGAAAGCGGCCTTGCTGCTCGCGTACTACCTCCAGCGCCTGCGTGCCAATGGAGCCCGTAGAGCCCAGCAGGGCCAGGGTTTTTTGAGAAAAAGAATCCGCCATTAAGTAAGGTTGGGAATAGAGGGGCAAAGGTAGGCGCCCCCCGTCGGCTCAACCTCAGCATATCTATTCGCGGCTACGTTCGTACAGTATCTGCGCCTTGCGGGGCTAGTCATCTTAATTCTACTCTCCCTTTTCCAGCATGTCCATCAAACTCAAGCCACTCGACCAGCAGGTCATTGTTATTACCGGGGCCACCAGTGGTATTGGCCTCGCTACCGCCCGTGCGGCCGCCAAGGCCGGGGCTCGCCTTGTGCTCGCTGCCCGCTCCCAAACCGACCTCGACCTGGTGGCGCAGTCGCTGGGCGGCCACGTAGCCACCGTGGCTGCCGACGTCGCCGACCCGGCCTCCGTGCGCCGCATTGCCGAAGCCGCCCGCGCTCATTTCGGAGGCTTCGATACGTGGGTCAATAATGCCGGCGTGGGCATGTGGGGCCGCCTGGAGCAAGGCAACCTAGAAGACTTTAAGCGCCTGTATGATACCAATTTCTGGGGTATCGTTAATGGCTCGCTCGAAGCCATTAAATTCCTCAAAAAGCACGGTGGAGCGCTCATCAATCTGGGCAGTGAGGTGTCCGACGTGTCGGTGCCTATCCAGGGAATGTACGCCTCCAGCAAGCACGCCGTGAAAGGCTTTACCGATGCCCTGCGCATCGAGATGGCCGATGAGAAAGCGCCCATCTCGGTAACACTCATCAAGCCATCGGCCATCAACACGCCCTTTCCGGAGCATGCCCGCAATTACTTGTCGGAAAAGCCCAAGCTGCCCGCGCCCGTCTATGCCCCCGAGGAAGTAGCCAATGCGATTCTGCACGCCGCTACGCATCCGGTGCGCGACATTTATGTGGGGGGCGGTGGCAAGCTGATGAGCACCATCAATAAGTTTGCGCCGGGTGCCCTCGACTGGATGAACGCCAAAACCGGCGTGGCCCAGCAGAAACAGGCAGGAACCCGGGCGCAGGACCCGGCGGGCTCGCTGCACCGGCCCAATGGTCCGCATGCCAAAGTTCATGGTAAACACCCCGGCCACGTGATGAAAACCAGCCTCTACACCCGGGCTACGCTGCACCCGGTGGTAGCCGGGGTAGTGGCCGCCAGCAGTCTGGCCGCTACCATTGCCCTGGTGCTCGGTAGTAAAGGCAAGCTCAAGGATGCGGGCCTGCCGTTCGAGTCGGGCGTTAAAACGCCCCTGGTACCGGCTACGGATGAATAGGTAACGCAACTTTTCGGCTACAAAAAGCAGTTTCGGCAGGTAAAAGAACAACTTGTTCTTTCACCTGCCGAAACTGCTTTTTATTTCCGCTGCCCGGAAGGCTTATTTAAGCTTATCCAGCGCGGCCTGCAAGCGCGGCAGTGCGGCCTGGATAGAATCCCGCGACTCGGCCCCTACCGACAGCCGGAACCAGGGCTCCGAGGCATCGGCACCGAAGGCGCTGAACGGCACTACGGCCAGCTGGGCCTCGGTGAGCAGGTAGGAGGTTATCTCTTTGGTAGAAGCCAATACCTCGCCGCTGGCCGTGGTGCGGCCCAGCGCATCTATCTTGGCGGTGAGGTAGATAGCGCCAGCCGGGGCAATGGCATCTACCGGGTACCCTTGCTCGCGCAGGGCTTTCAGGCCGTGATAGCCGGCTTCGAGGCTGGCTTGCAAGCCGCCTTTCAGCTCCGTCAGGTAGCTGTCGACGGCCGCTGTCTCGGGCAGGAAAGCCGCCGTAGCTACCTGCTCAGCTTTCGGCGCCCAGGCGCCGATGTGGCCCAGGAGTGACTTCATTTTTTCAATAATCAGCTTGGGGCCAAACGAATAGCCTACGCGCACGCCGGTAGCCGCAAAGCATTTCGAAATGCCGTCGATGTACACCACGTAGTCGCGCAGAGCCGGGCGCAGGCTCACCGGGTCGAAATGCTGGGTCTGCCCGAAGGTCAGGAGCCAGTAAATCTGGTCGTAGAGAATATAGAGGGGCTTCTCATCCGGACCCCGCCGCTGGTTTTCGGCCAGTACCAGGTCGCATATCTCCTCCAGCACCTCCTTGGTAAACACCGTGCCCGTGGGGTTAAGCGGCGAGCACAAAGCCAGCAGCGTGGCGCCTTTCAGCTGCGGAGCCAGCTCAGCAGCCGTGGGCATAAAATCGTGCTCGGGCTGCGTGGGCACAGCTACCTGCACGGCGCCCGACAGGTGGCAGTAGTGGTTGTTGTTCCACGATGGCACCGGAAATACCACGCGGTCGCCGGGGTCTACCAGGGCCAGATAAGCCGCGTAGATGAGCGGGCGCGAGCCGCCGGCCACCAGCAGCTCATCGGCCGGCGAATAGCTCAGGCCCAGGCGGATTTTCAGAAAATCGGCGGCGGCCTGGCGCAGGTCGGCGGTGCCGGCGGCCGGCGGGTAGTTGGTCTGGCCCGCCTGATAAGCAGCCATTATGCCCTCACGCAGTCCGGCCGGAATCGGAAACAGCGCAGGGTCAAAATCGCCAATGGTCAGGTTGCAGATAGCTGCGCCCTGGCGAATCTGTTCGCTCACGGCATTGCCAATTCGAATAATTTCGGAGCCGCTTAGCTGGTCGGCCAGCCGGGAAATACGCATAGGGTAGGAGGGATAGGGAAGAGAAGCAATGACCATCCAAAGGTACCATCCGTGGCCGGATAGCTGAGGAGATTCTTACTTCTTCACCACCCAGGGCTCCTTCCCGCTAAAAATATTCTTGAGGTTATATTCTTTGGCCTCCTTGGCCGTGAGCTGGTGCGACCAGGGTACGCGGGCGGTCGGCCGTGCTCCCGGACCGGTAGAATGATACTCGGCAAAATAGGCGGTTTTCTCGTTTTCTGGGTTTTTCCAGTTGTCCCAGCCCGCCGGCACCAGGTGGCTACCCAGCTCACAGTTGATATAGACTACCTTGGCGTTGGGCCGCCAGGGCCGGCCCAGGTATACCTTTTTAGCCAGGGCGGTGTCGGCTACCAGCTTGCAATCCAGGAATACCAGCCCGTACGGCTGCTCAGCCGGGGTGGAAGCGGCCGTCACAAACGAGTTTTTCTTGCTTTTTATCACGCAGTGGTCAAACACGCCGGTGCTGGCCCCGAAAATAAAATCGGTCGTCCCCTCAATGTAGCAGTCGCGGTAGTATTGCCGGCTGCCGCCGGTAGCCAGCAGCAGCACATCCTGGTTGCCCACCATGCGGCAGTGCCGAAAAATGGCCCGGTCGCCTTCCACGTTCAGGGCCACGGCCTGCCCGGCCTTGTAGCCGGCCGCGTTTTCAAACGTCACGTTTTCGGCCGTAAAGTCGTTGGCCTGCACCAATACTGAGTACGAGGCCGGCGTGGTCAGGTCCTTGATGCCCACGTGGTCGTCGTACGTGATAATGGTACCAGCCGCATCGTCGCCCCGCAGCACGAGGTGCGTTTTCAGGGTCGGCACGGTCACCTTTTCATGGTAAGTGCCTTTTTTGAGCTGGATGACAACCGGCACCGCCGACTGGCTGGGGGCAGCATCTATGGCTGCCTGCACGGTGCGAAACTGCCCGCTGCCATCGGCCGCCACTACGAGTGGGCCGGTAGCCTGGGCCCGGACAGCAAGCGTACTCAGGCCGAAGCCAGCCAGCAAAAAAAACGTTTTCATTTAGGGAGTCGTGGGCTGAGAGTTGGCGCTGCTGGGGGTGGCAACGGCGTTTTTGGGTAGGGGGCGGGCCAGGTGCTCTTCGGCCAGCGGCACGTGCTGGGCTTTCAGGTCGGCTACTACCAGCTGGGCCATCTTGCGGGCTCCCAGCTCGTTGAAGTGGGTGTTATCGTTGCGGCCCAGGGGGTAGTTGGGATGGTCGCCGGGGGCGAGCTGCATAAACAGCAGCTTGGAATTCTCATCGCCGAACTTCTGAAGCATGTCCCGGCTCAGCTTGTCCATGTCTACCAGCGTCACCTTAAGCTCTTTGGCCACTGCCATGGTAGCGGCCGAGTACACGACGTGCGTTTCCTTAATTTGTCCTTGCTTGTCGAAATACCGCCGCGAAACCGGCGTAAGCAGAATCGGGTTGGCCTTTTTGCTGCGGGCCTCGGTCACAAACTTCGCCAGATTCCTGCGGTAGTCTTCGGGGGTGGTATAGCGGTCGGGCTTATCCTGCGACTCGTCGTTGTGCCCGAACTGAATGAACACGTAATCACCCGGTTGCAACGCCTCAACCACCGGCTGCCAGCGGTTTTCGGCCAGGAAGGTGCGCGTGCTGCGGCCGTTCTGGGCGCGGTTGTCCACCACTACCGTGGTGTCGAAAAAAGTGCCGAAGGGCATCCCCCAGCCCGTTTCCGGAAACGTAGCCCTGATTTTGTTGGCCATCGTGGAGTCGCCAATCAGATAGAGCTTGGTCTTATGAGGGGCCGGGGGGGCCGCCACAAACGCCAGCAAGCCGAATAAAGCCAGCGGAGCCACCTTATTGAAAAGGGAGGTTAATATATTATATTTCATATATTTAAAATATGTAATTAGCGGGCTTGCGGGTCCACGGCTTTCTTCACCGTGCCCTGCACGATGCGCTCGGCCAGGCCCAGCCTGAGGTCCCGGATATCGGCCAGCACCAGCTCGGCCATGCGGCGAGCGCCCAGCTCGCTGAAGTGCGTATTGTCTTCGCGGCCGTCGGGGTAGTTGGGGTGCTCACCGGGCGCTAGGTAATTGAATAGCAGCTTCGAATTTTCGGGTCCGAACTGTTGTAGCAGCACCTGGCTCCGCGCATCGAGGTCGATAAGCGGCGTATTCGTTTCGCGGGCCACGGCCCGCACCAGCTCGGCGTAGGCGGCGTGGGTTTCCTCAACTTTGCCGGCTGCGTCAAACTTGCGGCGGGCCACCGGCGTCAGCAGCACCGGCTGCGCCTTGCGGCTGCGGGTTTCACTCACGAAGCGCTTCAGGTTGGCAGTAAAATCAGCTTCCGGCGTGTAGCTGGCTTTGGTCGGCACCTCGTCGTTGTGGCCAAACTGGATGAACACGTAGTCGCCCTCACGCAGCTCGCTAGCCACGGGCTGCCAGCGGTTCTCGGCCAAAAACGTTTTTGTGCTGCGCCCATTCTGCGCCCGGTTATCCACGGTTACGCTTTCGTCGAAAAAAGCTGTGAAGGGCATACCCCAACCCGTTTCGGGATAGGCTTTCACCTGCTTGATGGCCATAGTGGAGTCGCCAATCAGATACACTCTTGTTTTGGCGGGGGCGGCCGGTATAAATGAAAGCAGCGCCAAACACAGCAGCGAGAGTAGGCCCAGGGCTGCCGCCACGGATAAAAAACGGGAATTCATGTGCAGAGTAGGAGCGAGAGAATAGCGGCGCCGATGCTTCAGCGAAGGCTCAATTGCGGGTAGTCACCCGTAAACCTACTCGCTAAGCCGTAGTCTCACCACACTTTTCTGCGCAATCGTTGCCGATAACGTTGCCGGGCGAGCCGGGCCAGGCAACACAAAAAAGCCGGCCTTCCCGAAGGAAGACCGGCTATATAGCTTGCGAGGAAAGCGGAGCTTAGGCAGCTACCTTCTCGACATCGCGGCGACGCTCCTTGATACGAGCGGCTTTGCCCGACAGGCCACGCAGGTAGAACAGCCGAGCGCGACGTACTTTGCCGCGACGGATTACTTCGATTTTGTCGATGTTGGGCGACAGCAGCGGAAAGATACGCTCGGTACCAATCTGGTTGGAAATCTTGCGAACGGTGAAGGTTTCGCCGTTGCTGCTGGGGTTACGACGCTGCAGAACCACGCCCTGGAACTGCTGAATGCGCTCCTTGTTGCCCTCGCGGATTTTTACGTGCACGATAATGGTGTCACCGGCAGCAAACTTGGGAAAGCTGGCGCGGCGCTCCTGGCCTTCGGCATTGATGAAGTCGAGTAGTACGCTCATGGCGAAAAAAAGAATTACGAAGAGGCAGCGCCGCTGCCTACTGGATTGGTATTTTGCGAAACGGAGCGCAAAGATAGAAAATTAAGCGCAGAAATGCAAGCGTGAGCCGTAGTAATCAGCTTAAAAGAACGTCATGCTCTTGGCAAGCTACTCTTTCAGCAAATCGGGCCGCCGCGCCTGGGTGCGGGCCAGCGCCTGCTCGTGCCGCCACTCCTCAATCTTGGGCGTGTTGCCCGAAAGCAGGATTTCCGGCACGGCCAGCCCGCGCCACTCGGCCGGGCGGGTGTACACGGGCGGGGCCAGCAGGTCGTCCTGAAACGAGTCGGAAAGGGCCGACTCTTCGTTGCCCAGCACGCCCGGCAGCAGCCGCACCACGGCATCGACGAGCACGGCTGCCCCCAGCTCGCCGCCGCTCATCACGAAATCGCCGAGGCTGATTTCGTGGGTAACGTAGTGGTCGCGAATGCGTTGGTCAACGCCTTTGTAATGGCCGCAGAGCAGGATAACATTGCCCAGCAGCGATAAGCGGTTGGCCAGGGGCTGGCGTAGCGTCTCGCCATCGGGCGTGAGGTAGATGATGGCGTCGTACGTCCGCTGGGCTTGCAGCTCGTCAATCCAGGCGGCAATGGGCTCTACGCGCAGCACCATACCCGCGCCGCCGCCAAACACGTAGTCGTCGAGCTGCCCGTGCTTGTTGATGGCGTAGTCGCGCAGGTCGTGCACGCAGATTTCGGCCAGGCCTTTGTCCTGCGCCCGCTTCACGATGGAGTGGGCAAACGGGCTCGTCAGCAGGGCCGGCTGGCAGGTGAGGATGTCGATACGCATAAGTTGTAGCGTGGACTCTGCGAGTCCGCGCGTTGCATCATTGACCACTAAAGTGCCACGCGCGGACTCGCAGAGTCCACGCTACAGGTCAGTCCGCGTTGGGGTTTTTGTGAGCGCCGGGGTTCAGGTAAATATCCAACAGCCCTTCGGGCATGTTCACAAACAGCTGCCTGGCTGCCATGTCAGCGTGGCTTACCAGCTCATCCACTACCGGCAGCAGCACTTCCTGGCCTTTATAGCGCATGGCTAATACATCCTGCTGGGGCAGCTCGTAGAAGTTCTCCACTACGCCCAATGGCCCCTCGGTGGCATCAATGACCTGAAAGCCAATAACGTCGTGGAAATAAAACTGCGTGCCTTCCAGCTTAGGCAGCTCGCTCAGCGGCAGCCAGAGCTTGCCGCCGCGCAGGGGTTCGGCTTCCTCAATGCGCTCGATGCCGCGCAGCTTGAGCAGCACGCGCAGGCCACCCTGCGGATTGACCCGCTCTACCTGGTAGGCAGTGAGCCGGGCCGGCGCGGCGGGCAAGGCCAGGTACACGGTCTTAAGCTTGTCGTACGTAGCGGCGTCGTCTACATCCAGCTGCGTCACCAGCTGGCCTTTGAGGCCGTGGGGCTTCACAATGAAGCCGAGTTCAAAGCATTCGTCGAGCGTCATGCGTAGCAATACGTGAGGTTGTTGAAATGACTGATTAATATGCTGTTAAAAAAGAACGTCATGCTGCGCTTACGCAACATGACGTTCTTTTTTAACAGCATACGCTGCCAGCTTAAGCAGCGGCTTCAGCCGAAGTTTCGGCGGTTTCCGTGGTGCCTTCGGTTGCGGCTGCCTCAGCCGGAGCGGCGGGGGTAGCCGCAGCCAGGGCAGCAGCCTGCTTGGCGGCCAGCGCAGTAGCCCGGGCCTCTTTTACTTTGGTTTCGGCGGCAAGCTGCTGCTTGCGGGCCTCGGCCTTGGTGTCGGTGAGGCCGGTTTTCTTGGCTTCGATTTTCGCGTCTTTCTCGCTCAGCCAGTCCTGGTAGCGCTGGTCGGCAACTTCCTGGGTCAGCGCGCCTTTGGTAACGCCAAGCTGAAGGTGACGACGCAGCAGTACGCCGCGGTAGGCCAGCATAGCCCGTACCGTTTCGGTGGGCTGGGCCCCGTTCATCACCCAGTAAAAGGCCCGGTCAGCGTCGTAAACGATGGTAGCCGGGTTGGTATTGGGGTTGTAGGTACCAAGCTTCTCAACGAAGCGGCCATCGCGCGGTGCACGGGCATCAGCTACTACAATGTCGTAAGTCGCGGCCTTTTTGCGGCCACGGCGGGCGAGGCGGATTTTAACTGCCATAAACCTTGGGGGTTGTGCGACGCAGCTCGTGCGTCTGGGTGAGGGGATAATTTCCCTGTTTGGGGCCGCAAAGGTACGGAGAGCCAGCGCAATAAAAAAGGCCGAAGGGATACTTCAGCCTTTTACTTGCTTGTTTAGCGAAATTTACGCGGCCTGGGCCAGCTTCTTGACGCGCTGCTTGGGCTGCACGTTGCGGCGCTTAATCTTGATAATACGGGCCTTATCAAGCGTCCAGATAGCCACGTAGGTGGGGTCAAACTCCCACCACTTCACGCCGAAGTTGACGCGCATGGGCAGCTTGTGGTGGTTGTTCTGAAACAGCTCGCCGAAAGCCAGAAAGTCCAGTGCCAGCGTGTTCTTCGACTTATCGTGGTTATCGAAGTTCTGGTAGCCGTACTTGTGGCCGCCCCAGTTCACGATGGCACCGTGAATCGGACCCATCAGAAAGTGAATCGGCAGCAGCAGGTATTGCCACCAGGCAGTGGCGAAATTGATGTAAAACAGCACGTAAGCCGTGCCCCAGCCCAAACGTGAAATGGCCGTGCCGCCAAATGCCTCCAGCGCTTTCCACTGCGGAATGTCGCCCTCGAAGCGCGCGGCCAGCTCATTTTTGTGGTTTACAACGTCGTTGTAGATATTCTTGGTTTTCCACATCATATCAAACGCGTTGTTCGAGAAGTGCGGCGAGTGCGGGTCCAGCTCTGTATCGGAGTAGGCGTGGTGCATGCGGTGCAGCAGCGCGTAGGCGCGCGGCGACAAAAATGAGCTGCCCTGACAGATATAAGTAAACAGGTAAAAAAACCGCTCCCAGAACTTGTTCATCGTAAACATCTTATGCGCCGCGTAGCGATGCAGGTAAAACGTCTGGGTAAACAGCGACAGGTAGTAGTGGGCAACGAAGAAAACCAGAATAACCATTCGGTATAGAACGTATGGAGTGAGCTTAACGCCGCCCGCACAAGCTATTCCAGTGGGGCATAGTTCATCAATAAGGCAAAATTACGGCCGTTGGTTAACCCAAATTGCCCAAATGCTTAACAATGCCCTAATGTTACACCGGCGGGGAGTAGGTAATGGGTACTGAATAACGGGTACTATCGTTGCTTGCCTGGCACGACAGTAGCCATTACTTACTGTCTATTAGCCAGGGTAAAAAGCCCGGGCCGCGTCCCAGTGCGGGGCATCGGGCAGGGGCGCTACAAACTTCATGGTCTCCTTGGTAACGGGGTGCTGAATTTCGAGCTGCCGGGCGTGCAGCGCAATGCTCACATCGGGCAAAGGATTCAGAAAACCATATTTAACGTCGCCCACGATGGGCGTGCCCAGGCCGGTGGCCAGCTGCACCCGAATCTGGTGCGGGCGGCCGGTTATGGGGTTCACTTGCAGCAGGTAGCGGTTGGCGGCCGGGCCCAGCAGCTGGTAGCTCAGCTCGGAGCGCTGGCCCTGGCCGTGGCGCTCGGGGTAGGCTTTAGTGACGTTGCGCATGGGGTCTTTCACCAGCCAGTGAATAAGGGTACCCTGCTCGGGCACCGGGGGCTTACCAGTAAGCGCCCAGTAGGTTTTTTTCAGCTGGCTGTCGCGAAACATCTCGTTCAGGCGGCTCAGGGCTTTGCTTGTTTTGGCCAGCACCACAATGCCCGACACCGGCCGGTCGATGCGGTGAGCCACGCCAATGAAGGCCGCGCCAGGCTTTTTGTACTTGAATTTCAAGTACTCAGCTGCTTTGTTGGAGAGCGGCTCGTCGCCGGTTTCGTCGCCCTGCACCAGGATGCCGGCAGGTTTGTTAATCACCAGCAGGTGATTGTCTTCAAAAATAATTTCCCGGCCTTCGGCCCACAGGTTCGGACGATTCACGCAGCAAAGAAGCCGCAGCGCGGGCTGCGGAAAAGATAATTCGGTTCGCTAAAAGATAACCAGCGGCCTACCCGCGGTGGCGCGGGCTTGTGGATTCAATAACCCAAACGATTGGCTTGCTACCAGCGAAGGTAAGGATAAGCGACGGATGGTTTGGCTGGCTCCCCGTGGCAGGGCATCTTAGCCAAACTTTGGGTTTGCCATTAATACCCTTCCTCTTTGCTCGGAAACTCGCGGCTTTTCACGTCAGCTACGTAGTGCTGCACGGCTTCCGTCATAATATCGTGCAGCTCGGCGTAGCGCCGCAGGAAGCGGGGCTTGAATTCTTTGGTGATGCCTAGCACATCGTGTACTACCAGCACCTGGCCATCGACATCGGGGCCGGCTCCGATGCCGATAACCGGGATGGTCAGCTCTTCGGCCACGCGCTTGGCCAGCGCGGCGGGTATTTTTTCGAGCACCAGGCCAAAGCAGCCGATTTCCTGGAGCAGGTGGGCGTCTTCAATCAGCTTCTGGGCTTCGGCCTCTTCCTTGGCGCGCACGTTGTAGGTGCCGAATTTATAGATGCTCTGGGGCGTGAGGCCGAGGTGGCCCATAACGGGAATGCCGGCCGTTAATATTCTGATAATACTATCTTTAATCTCGGCTCCGCCTTCGAGCTTTATGCCGTGGCCGCCGCTTTCCTTCATAATGCGGATAGCCGAGCGCAGCGCCTCCGACGAGTTGCCCTGGTACGAGCCGAAAGGCATATCAACCACTACAAAAGCGCGTTTTACGGCCCGAACCACGCTCTGGGCGTGGTATATCATCTGGTCGAGGGTGATAGGCAACGTGGTTTCGTGGCCCGCCATCACGTTGGAGGCCGAGTCGCCGACGAGCAGCACATCTACGCCCGCCCCGTCCAGAATCTGGGCCATTGAGTAATCGTAGGCCGTAAGCATGGAGATTTTTTCGCCCCGCTGCTTCATGGCCAGCATCTGGTGGGTGGTAACGAGCTTAACTTCTTTGTGCTGCGACATGGGGTCGGGAAGAGGGTTTGGGGCCGCAAAGCTGGCGACAATTTTGGAAATACGCCGGCAAAGGGAACGTCTACGCTCCGGATGGCGTAGTCGGAAGCGGTGGCGAGTGGCGTCGCTCCGTAGCTGCTTCCCTTACTCATTCTTCTTAATGAAAGCACTAACTCTCTGGCTCACAGGCCTGACCTTACTGGCTGCCCCGGTAGCTGCCCAAACCACTGCCGAACTGCACGGCCACCTTACTAATACGGGCTCCGAAAAGCTGCTGCTGACCTGGTGGGGCCAGCCCCTGGCTACCCACGAGCAGCAGCGGGCGGTACACCTCGAGCCGAATGGCGATTTCAGCCTCTCAGTGCCGGTGGCACGCCCGATGCTGGCCCAGCTTAGCTACGGCGACGAGGAAATTCCGGTTTTTCTGGAGCCGGGTGATGCCCTGGAGCTGCACGGCAACGCCGAAGACCTGGCCGCTACCGGTAAGTTTGACTCGGCCGACGGTGCAGCGCACCGCCCGGCCGCCGCGGCCAACAACTACTTGCAGGAGCTGAGCCGGCGCTTTCTCAACAACGACGATTACCAGGTGTTGCCGGAGAATATAAAGCTGGCCGAAAAAGGGTTCCTCTCTTTTCTGGATTACCGGCGTAGCCATGAGCAGGACTTGTTGAAGCAAACCAGCCGGCGCGGCAGGTTTACGCCCGCTTTTGAGGCCTATGCCGAAGCCGATATTACCTATACCTACGCCGAGGACCGCCTCACGTATGCCGACCTGCGCGAGCAAACCGTAGCCGACCAGCCGCGCCTCGATTTGTCGCCCGGTTACTATGCTTTTCTGCAGGAGCCCGGCCTGCTGCCGGGCAATGAAGAGGCGGTAGCCAGCGCACACTATCAGGATTTTTTGCTCGACTACGTGCATTATCAGGCGCGGGCCACGGGGCACCAGCCCAGTAGCCCCGACTACTTTCCGACCTGCTACCGCTTGGGGGATAACCTTTTGCACGCCGCCGCACGCCCGGTGGTGCTTGGCCGCATCGTGCTCGAAACCATTCGGCAGGGCCACGTAGCTCACGCCCAGGCCATGCTCACGACCTATGCGACTACGGCCCAGGCCCCGGCCGGCTGGGTGGCGCAGCTGCGTTCCGACCTGGCCGACCACCAGTCGTTTGCTATCGGGAGCGCAGCTCCGCCCGTGGTTATGCGTACCGTAGATGGCAAAGAGCTTTCTCTGAGTGACTTTCGGGGTAAGCTGGTGTACCTCATGTTCTGGGATAGCCGCTACCCGGCCGGTCAGCGCGAGCTGCCTTATCTGAAAGAGCTAATGGCTGCCCTGGCCGGCCAGCCCATTGTGGTGCTAATGGCCGCGCTCGATGAGTCGCCCACCAGCTGGCAGCAAACGGTGGCCTGCGCCAGCCCGGCGCTGGCCGGGACGCAAGCTTACGTACTGTCGTCTGGTAGTAACCAGACTTTGCGCCAGGCCTATAGCATTGAGCGGCTGCCCGACGCCGTGCTCATTGCCGAAGATGGCACCCTGCTCGACCTGCACCCACGCCATCTGAGCAGCCGCGCGCTGCAAGACGACCTGAAGGCCGCCGTGGGCCGGGCCGCCGCCTACCGGGCGGTGGCACTTAATCAATTGTAATCTCCTCCCAGTAAACCGGGCTAAGCTTAAGTAGGAAAAATTCTGGTACTGACCTAATCAAGTGGAGTATCACCTAGCGTTGATGCTCCACGTTTTTGGCTGTGCCCATTCTGAGGAATTCGCTAATAGATTAAGCGCACATCTGACCTGCGAGCCGGGTCAGGTGTATAACTTTCCAAACAGCTTGTACTCATCAAAAGAGCCAGCTCATCCCTGATGAGCTGGCTCTTTTGATATAATATATTTTCTATAGTGTGGGTACCCGCAGCGTTTCGCCTACGCGCAGCGTGGGCGTAGCCCGCTCATTATGAGCCAGCAGCTGGGCCACGGTGCAGCCATAGCGCCGGGAAATGCTGTAAAAGGTGTCGCCCGTCGCTACGGTATAAGCGCCGCTGGAGACGTTACTGGCCATCGGGCTGGGCTCGGTGGCGGGTGGGCTCAGGTGCAGCAACTGGCCGGCGCGCAGGGGCGTCGAGGGCGAAAGGTTGTTCCAGGCTGCCAGCTCGGCGGGGCGCATGCCCACGCGCCGGGCCAGCGCATACAGGGTTTCGCCGGGCGCTACCAGATAAGGGTGGCTGTAGTCGGCGGCCGTCGCCGGCCGCATAGCCGTTGGCGTGGGCAGGCGCGCCATCGCTGTCGCTGGGGCGGGGCTGGGTAAGCCTTCACTCAGTACGGTCGGGCGCTGGGCAGGCAGCGGCTGCACGGGCGGCCCTGGTACTTCGGTGGGCAGCTCATTAATACTTGCCAGCTCCTCGTCGTCGGCCGGGTTGTAGGGCTGGGGCGCGGTGGCTTCCGGCTCGGGAGCGGGCCGTGCTGCCACCGGCCGCGTACCGGGTACCGCCTGGTACTCAGCGGCAATGGTACGGGGCCGGGCGTGGCTGAGCCACAGCACGAGGCCCGGCCGCACTGCCTCATCAGTAGGCAGGCGATTGAAAAAGCGCAGCGACCGGCGCAGCACTCCGTAGTGCTGCGCCACGGCGGCCAGCGTCTGGCCGGGAGTTACTACGTGGTAATCTTCTTCGGACGCCTCCTTCTTTCGCTGAAAAAAGTACGGCTCGCCCGGAATGGGGACCTCGTTGGCACCCAGCTCGTTTACTTTCTGAAAAAAGCTCAGGCTGGCACCGCCGCGCTGGGCCAGCGCCGCAGCCGATTCGCCGGGCTGGGCCAACAAGGCCTTCAGCCCATTGATGCGCAGATAGGTAGGGGCGGGAAGCGCGGCCGCGGGCAAGGTTGGGGCCGGACTGACCGCCAGGAGCGGACCGGTGGCCAATGGCACCAGCAGGGTGTACGGACGCCCATCCTGCGGTACGGTGCCCGTCAGCAGCCAGGGGTTGAGCCGGGCCACGGCGGCCGGGTCGGCCGAGAAGGCCGCGGCTTGCTGGGCCAGGCTCTGGCCAGGGGCAGCGGGCACCTCGCGCCAGGCTACGAAGGGCACTGTTTGCTGAGCGCAGGCCGGCTCAAAGGCTACTTTCTGAGCTATAAAATCCAGCAGGTACTGATTGGTCTGGCTGGTGAAAGTCAGCTCGGTAGCGTCGGCGTCGCCGGGCCGGGTGAAGGGGCGCACGCCGCCCAGGCCCGTATTATAGCTGAGCAGCGCATTGGCCCAGTTGTGGAGCGTGGCATTGTTGCGATTGAGGTAGCGGGCGGCGGCGCGGGTGCTGGCTATCAGGTGGCGGCGCTCGTCAACGGTGCTGTTCACGGTCAGGCCCAGGCCCAGCGCCGTTTCGCGCTTCAGCTGCCAGTAGCCAACGGCCCCGTGGGCGCTTTCGGCGTTGCCTTGCAGCGCACTCTCCTGCAGCACGAGGTAGCGGAAATCGGCCGGAATCCCTTCCTCAGCCAGCACTTGCTCGATAAGCGGAAAAGCCGACTCGGCCAGTGCCACGCGGGCCTCAAACGAGGCGGTGTGGCGGCACAGGCTGTTCACTTTGGCTTGTACCAGCTGCCGGGCGTCGGCGTCGAGCGTCAGGTGCAGGCCCGCTACGTCGAGCGTGGCGGGTACTATAGGCGCACTTGTGTCCGGTAGTGCCAGCGCCGGGCGGCTGGCCAGCCCCAGCAGCAAGACGGGTAAGATTTTTCTCATAACGCAAAGTCAGTCAACGCTCCCTCTCAGCTACCGTTGGCAAGTTAGGGGAAAAAGTGAGAAGGTGAATGGGAGGCCACCGCAGCTGTAGCAGCCCGCACGGCCTCCTTAACTTCCCTGTTTACGCAAAACCAGCACAACTGCTAGTCGCGGGGCGGGCCGCCGAAGCCGCCGGGTGGGCCGCCCTGGCCGCCTCCGGGCCGCCCCTCGAAGCCACCGCGCCGCCCGCCGCCCCGCTCTTCGGGCGCGGTGGGCAGGGTGGTCATGTTGGCCGAGCGGATGTTATACGTGAACATCAGCATGAAATACTGCTGGAGCACCGTGGTTTGCACGTCCTCGTAGTACGCCACCGTCACGTTGCGCTGAATGGCGCGGTTCTGCTTGAGAATATCGAAGGCGTAGAGCTTGATTTCGCCGCGCTGACCGGGAAAAAGCTTCTTGCCAATCGAGGCATTCCAGAGCACGTAGTTCTGGTTGTAGGCGCTGCTCAGGCCCCGGTAGAGCTGGTGGGCCACATCGGTCTGAAACGTAATGCCCGGCCCTACTATCCAGGTGAATTTCAGGCGGGTAAGCTGGCTGAAATACGCGTTGTCGAGCTGGTGGCTGAGCGTATTGCGTACGTAGCTCTGGGTCGAGTTCGACGAGAGCGTAAAGTCCAGCTTCTCGCTCACGTTGCTGCTCAGGGTCAGGCCGCCGGTCAGAGCCGGGGTGCGGGCGTAGTTGAGGGCGTTGTTGACCAGGCCGGGGTTCTGGCTGAAGCTGGCCCCCAGGCTCACGTTGTAGTTCGACTTGATGACGGCCAGCGGGTGGCCGTAGTTGGCCAGCGTGCGCACCGTGTATTCCTGCTGCAGGTTGGTCGATTGCGTGAGCTGCGCGCCGGCCGGCAGGTGCACGGCGATGGACTGGTCCGAAAAAATCGGCCGCACCGTGGTGTCGCGGCTGGCCACCAGGGTATTGTTCGAGATGGGGTTCTGGGTGTAGGTGCCCGCGAGCAACGCAAAAAAGTTGCCGGCCCGGTTGGCTTTGGCGGCCGTGTAGCGGGCCACGAAGTTGTGGGCGTACTCCTGCCGCAGCGAGGGGTTGCCGATAGTCAGCTGCAGGGGGTTGGAGTTATTCACCACCGCTTGCAGCTGGCTCAGGCTCGGCGGATTGGTGCTGGTGCGGTAAAACAGGCGCAGGTTGTGCTCGCGGTCGGGGCGCCACATCAGGTTGGCCTGGGGCAGCACGTTCCAGAAAGTGTAGTCGACCGGGCCAGGACGGGGAAAGGTCTGGTCGCCCTGCAGCCGCGCCACCTGGGCGCTGGCGCCCACCGAGGCTTGCAGCTTGCGCGTGTTGTAGCGGTAGCTCAGGCCGCCGCCCTGGGTAAGATAGTAATTATTGAATACGTTGCTCAGCGCCGAGTCGAGGCGGGGGTCAGGTACTGAGTATCGCCGAGGGCGTAGTCGTTGGTGAGCTTGCGGGAGTTGTTGGGCGCGTAGCTCAGCGAATAATTGGCTTGCAGCTGCGCGTGCCGGCCCACCGGCTCGGTGTAAGCCAGGTTGCCGGCCACGGTACCGCTGTGCTGGGTCAGGTCCGACTTCTGATTGAGGTTGGCGTTGGAACTGCCGACGTTAGTGGTTTGCAGCGTGGTCGTGCCCGTGCGGCCGTTGTACGCGCCATTGACGCTCAGCGAGAGCGTGCGGCCGGCGCGGCGGCCCAGGCGGCGGCGCAGCAGCACGTCGCCGCCGGGGTTGCTGGCCTGGTTGTTCGACTGGTAGAGCGTGTTAATCTGGCTCTGGGTGGTGCCGGCGCGGGCCGTAATGCCGGTCAGGGTCTGGTTGGCGTCGTTTCGCTGCCACGAAATCCGGGGCCGGAACAGCACCGACGTCATGGAATCGATTTTCTGGTCGAGCCGGAAATTAGCGCGGTGGTTGGTATTGGTGCTGCCCGAGAGCGAGGTCGCGCTGTACGTCGTGCTGCTCTGCGCCGGCAGCACGTACTGTCGAAACGTGCTGCTATTGAGAGTATTAGTGGAATTATTGAAGAAATAGCTACCCGTCAGCTCGGTCTTTTTATTCCAGGTATTCGAGTAGTTGGCCCCCGCCGCGTTGGTTTGGCTGATGCCGCCGCTCTGATTCACCAGAAAGTCGCCGGGGTTGGCGCCCGACCCGCCGCCCCCGCCCCCGCCGCCCCGGTTGCCGCCGGGCGCCGAGTTGCCGATAACGCCCAGCAGGTCGTCGGTGCCGAAGTTCTGCTGGTTCACGTTGTTGCTCTGGGCCAGCACCGTCATGCGCCGGTCGCCGTGAAAGTCGTTGAGGTTCAGGCTGGCCTGGTAGCGCCCGACCTGGCTGCTGGTGGGCGAGTTGCCCTCGCCCGCGCCCACCACGGCCCGCCCAAACTGCCCGTTGCGAAACGAGGGCTTGGTAATAATGTTGAGCGTTTTCTGGGTATTGCCGTCGTTGAAGCCCGAAAAGCGGCTCTGCTCGCTTTGCTGGTCGAAAATCTCCACCCGGTCGATGGCCTCGGCGGGCAGGTTTTTGAGCACGGCGTCGGGGTCGGTGCCGAAGAAGGGCTTGCCATCGACGAGTACCTGCTGCACCTGCTCGCCCTGGGCCTGGGTCTTGCCCGTGGCATCGACCGTGATGCCCGGCATCTTGGTGATGAGGTCGCCGGCCGTGGCATCCTGGTTGACCTTAAACGCCTTGGCGTTGAGGCTGGTCGTGTCGCCGTGCTGCACGGCCTGCACCGCCTGGCCGGTCACTACCACCGTTTTCAGGGCCACGCCGCCCGCCTGCATCGCCACCGTGCCCAGCGCGATGGGCGCGCCGCCGGCCGGCACCGTCAGCGGCTGGCGCTGGTCGCGGTAGCCGATAAACGAGGCCAGAAACACGTAGCGCCCCGGCGCCACGCCCGTTATCTCAAAGCTGCCATCGGCCGCCACCGCCGAGCCGGTGCGCACCGAGTCGGGCAGGTGAATGAGCACCGCGTTGGCCCCGATGAGCGGGCTCTGGTCTTTGCCATCGAGCACTTTACCGCGCACAATGCTTTGGGCAGAAGCGCTGAAAGCCAGCAGCCAGGCCAGGCCGGCGAAGAGTAGAAAGCGCATAGGGCTACGGGTTTTTACATTTGCCATTGCCGCGCTGCGCCCGCAATGACAAACAGATGTTAAGTTTTGCGCAGCAGCAGCAGGCCGTCGCGCACGGGCAGCAGCAGCGGCACCACGCGCGGGTCGTGCCGCACCTGCGCATTAAAGGCACGTACGGCGCGGGTATCGTGGTCGTTGGCTTTGAGTGGATAATCGGCCAGGGCCTTGCCGCCCCACAGCACATTGTCCACGATAAGTAGTCCGCCCGGCCGCACCTGGTTGACAACCAGCTCAAAGTACCGGCTATTATGCAGCTTGTCGGCATCAATAAAGACCAAGTCCCACACTTCGCCGACCAGGCCCGCCAAAACATCGGCCGCATCGCCAATGTGCAGCTGCACGCGCCCGGTAAGCCCCGCCGCCGCTATGTAGCGCCGGATGCGGCTTTCGCGCTCAGGATTAATCTCAATGGTATGTAGCTGGCCATCAGTAGGTAAGCCTTCTGCCAGGCACAGCGTCGCGTAGCCCGTAAAGGTGCCGATTTCGAGCACCCGCCTTGGCTTTAGCAGGTGCGCAAGCATACTTAGCAGCCGGCCCTGCCAGTGGCCGGTAGCCATGCGCGGCATCAGCAATTGCAAGTGGGTTTCGCGCCAGAGCGCGTGCAGCAGCGGCGGCTCGGGCTCGGAATGGGTGTTGGCGTAGGCCTGAATAGCGTCGTCGGTCATGGCTTAATTTGTCTTTGCACGCCACGGCTCCAGCCGGAAGCGGTACACCCCAAAGCCGGATTTACCCGTTATATATTCTAAATTTACTATATAAAACAGGCCTTCGTAGCGAAACTGCCAGGCTGCCGGAGCCGCGTCGATACGCCGAAAAACCCGAATGGGCCGGCCGGTTTCCTGGCTGCGCGTCAGCGCCCGGTTGCGGTGGTTGAGGTCCTGGTGGGCTACCTGCCGGCCGGTCTGGCCATCGCGGCTGCCATAGCCGGCATACCAGAAGTAGTCGTCGTGGATTTCATCATCCTCGTACTGGTCGGCCAGAATAAGGCTCTCGGCCCCGTGCGCGCTGGTGGCGCACACGCCGGCCCGCGGCGGTCGGTGCTGCCCGCGCAACGACAAGTCGAGGCGCGAAGCGAATAAGTCGCCTGGGCGCGCCGTACCAACGTGGCCGAAAGTTGGAGTAGCCCCCATCGCTACTTTTCTTCCGGCACGTACTGCAAAATGCTCAGGTTGTCTTCGGCCAGCACTTCGTTGGCCAGCTCACGCAGCTCGGTGGAGGAGACGCGCTCGATACGCTCGAAAATCTCGCTCAGCGGCTCTACGCGGCCCAGGTCGAGGGTACTTTTGCCCAGCAGCTGCATCAGGCCCGAGTTGCTTTCCTCACTCATGGCGAGCTGGCCCATGAGTTGGTTTTTGGCGACGTGCAGCTGGCTGGTGGTCAGTTCTTTGTCGCGCAATAGCTTGAGTTCTTTCTGCACCAGGCCCAGGGTACGGCTGAGCTGTTTGGCCTCGGTGCCAAAGTAAATGCCAAATAAGCCCGTGTCGGTGTAGGGCGAATAGCTGCTGTCGATAGTATAGACCAAGCCATATTTTTCGCGCACGGCCAGGTTGAGGCGCGAGTTCATGCCGGGGCCACCCAGGATATTGTTGAGCATAAAAAACGGCACCCGGCGCTCGTCGGTGAGCGGGTAGGCGGGGCCGCCCACCAGGCAGTGCGCCTGCGAGATGGGCCGCTGCTCGGTGCGGTCGTGGCGCACGTAGCCCGCAAAGGGCAGGCGCGCCCGCGGCCCCAGCCGCGCCGGAATAGGGGCCAGAAACCGGTCGGCCAGCCGCTTTACTTCTTTAAACGACAGGTTGCTTACCGAGCTGAATACCAGCCGGTCGGTGCGCACGTTCTCGTCGTAGAACTTGTGAAAATCAGCGGTCTGAAAGCCGCTCACACTCTCCCGGGTACCCAGAATATTGATGCCCAGCGGGTGCTGCCCGTAGATAACGGCGTCGAAGTCGTCGATAATGGCATCTTCGGGCGCATCCTGGTACATGCTCATCTCCTCCAGAATCACGCCGCGCTCTTTCTCTACTTCCTTTTCGGGAAATATCGAGTTGAACGTCAGGTCGGTAAGTAATTCAAAGGCGCGCTCAAAATGGGTGCTGAGCAGCGTGGCGTAGAAGCAGATTTTCTCCTTGGTGGTGTAGGCATTCAGCTCGCCGCCCACCGTTTCGAGGCGGTTGAGGATGTGAAACGACTTGCGCTTGTGCGTGCCCTTGAAGGCCATGTGCTCCCAGAAATGCGCCAGGCCCTGCTGGTGCGTTTGCTCATCGCGCGAGCCGATATCGAGCAAAAAGCCGCAGTGCGCAATTTTGGTGTGTGGTACTTCCTTGTGCAAGAGGCGAATGCCGTTGGGATATTCGAATTGATGGTAATCAGACATTGTAGCTAGTAACCGACGAAAGCAGCAAAGTTCGCGCCCGTAGCGCGGACTCTGCGCGTCCGCGCGTGAGAACGTTCAGGTGAGTACCACGCGCGGACGCGCAGAGTCCACGCTACATGGCCAGCTTTTCGGCCCGAAACAGGTCGTCGGCCGCCTGCAAAAGCTTGGCCCGTAGCTGCGGGTTGTAGTTCGGGCGGGCGGCCAGAAAATCGCGCACCGTGCGCGCCGCCGTGGGCGTCTGGTAGCTGCCCAGGGTGCTCTGGAGCCAGCCGGCCGGGAAAAATATATCGCCCGTGAGCTGAATCTCTTCCAGCAGATTGAGGCTTTCGGGTAAGTATTTTTCCGAGGTAGCCGCCCGCAGCGGGTGGTGCAGATAGCCGAGGGCGCTCTGTACCCAGGCTTCCTTCTCGCGATTTTTCTCCTGCTTCAGCGAGGCAAAAAAGGCGTCGCGCGTTGCCACGTCGGGCGACAGAGCCGGCATCAAAAACTCCAGCCGCTGGCGGCGGTCTACGTTGGTAATGCGGGCCAGTTGCTGCGGGAGAATGGGTTGCGGCGCAGCGTAGTCGCGCACGGCCAGCGCCAGGGCCAGCGCGGTGTAGTCGTCCTCGGTCAGCTTCACCAGGCCGGGCGCTTTCTGGCTTTGCCAGATGTCGTAGAGCCGCGCCTGGGCTTCCGGAGTCAGCGCAATGCTCTGGTAGGCTTTGAAATAGAGCTTTTGCTCGCCGGGCCGGGGCTGCTGCTGCATGGCCTGCCACAGCGCCTTTTCCATCGCCGGAGCCAGGGCCGTGCGCTGGGCGGGCTTCAGGAATTTCCAGTAAATATCGCTCAGCTGGCCGGTAAGTAGCTTGATATTGAGGTCGTTGGTTTCGTGCGCAGTCTGGGCGAGGTAGCGGTCGAGCAGCGGGCGTGGTGCGTAGCCCCGGCCATTGAGCATATTCTCAAAAAGTGCGATATAGGTGCTGGCGCGGGCTACCGGGTCGGAGAGCGTAGCCAGGTTGTCGGCCGCCTGCGGGGCCACCGGAAACACGCCGTAGCCCAGCCCCTGCGAGTTGAGCAGCACGTAGCTGGGCGCCGGCTGGCCGGCGGGCAGTGGCAGGCTCACCACCCGCTGATTCATATTTACCGGCAGCTCGACGGGGCCGCCGGGGTACATCAATGTCACCTCAAACTGCTGGGGCCAGAGGCGGTCCGAGCCGTCTTCGGCGTGCTGCCGGATAACGAGCTGCGTAGGCTGGCCTCCTTTCGGCGTTAGCTCGTAGTCGAACACCGGCCGGCCGGGCTGGTTTACCCACACCTGGTTCCAGGCTTGCAGGTCGGCGGGCGTGTGGGCGTCGAGAATAGTGATGAGGTCGGGCCAGGTGGCGTTGCCGTGGGCGTACTTTCTGAGGTATTCCTGCACGCCTTCCTGAAAGGGTTTTTCGCCCATCAGGCGCTCCAGCTGGCGCATCATAATGGGGGCTTTATGGTAAATAATATTCCCGTAGAGCGAGCCGGCATCCTGCAGATTCTCCAGCGGCTGCCGAATGGGGTTGGCCCCGGCGGTGCGGTCCACGGCGTAGGCGGTGGGGTAGTGGTCGGTCACGAACTTGAGCAGCTGCGCCGGGCCGGCCGAGGCCTCGGGGTTCATTTTGTCGGCCATGAAATTGGCAAACACCTCCTTCATCCACACGTCGTTGAACCACTGCATGGTCACGAGGTCGCCAAACCACATGTGGGCCGTTTCGTGGCCGATGAGGTTCTGGCGGGCCAGCAGCTGGTCCTTGGTCGCGCCCTCATCCAGAAACAGCGAAGAAGCTTTGTAGTCGATGTTGCCGACGTGCTCCATGCCGCCATACTGGAAGTCGGGAATGGCCGTAAAGTCGAACTTCTGGAAGGGAAACGCGATGCCCGTATAGTTTTCCAGAAAGGCCAGCGCCTCGCCGTGCAGCCGGAAAATAACGGGCACACTAAGCCGGATTTTGGTCGTGTCCGTTTCGCGGTGATAGAAATTCATCGGGCGCCCCGCCACGGTGCGCTGCACCGGCGTAAACCGGCCGGCGGCAAACGAAAAGAGGTAGGTACTGATAGAATCGGAGGGCAGGAAATGGTAGGTTTTCTGCCCGTCGGCGCGCAGCGAGTCGTGCAGCGGCCCATTGGCCACGGCCTGCCAGGCGGCCGGCACGGTCAGCGACAGCGTGATAGTTGCCTTCAGATTGGGCTGGTCGAATACCGGCAGTACCGTGCGGGCACGGTCAGGCACGAGCAGCGTGTAGAGGTAATCGGCGTTGCGGTTCAGCGATAAGTCGCCGGCATCCAGGCCGATGTGCACCACGTTGTGGCCGGCGCGCAGCGCGGCGGCGGGCAGCACCAGGTGCTCCTGCCGGTAGTCGAGGGCGGCCGGCTGGCCATTGATAGTGAGGCTGTGCAGCTGGCCGGCGGTGCCTTTAAAATCGAGCTGCACGGGCGCGTGGGTAGGCAGCAGATTAAACTGTATCGCTTCCTGTGCCCGCACCGGGGCGGCTTTGTCGGCGAGCACCGTCAGCTCCACCTCATACCGCACGCGGCTGATGGTTTGCTTGCGAAACTCGGCCAGCTCGCGGGCCACGCCGGGTACTACGGGCGGCGCGCTGGTGGTAGGATAGGTAGCGCGCTGGCAGGCGGCCGCGAGCAGCAGGCCGCTTAGCGCCCCATATTTACGGAAGTGAACCGGCATTGACTAGCAAAAACAGCTAAAGAATAATTCCCAAAACTAAGCGGCTATCGGCATGGCTGACCTCGCAGCCCCCCTACGTATGTACCCGCTCGGCGACGCGGCCCTGGTGCTGGAGCTCGGCCAGGCTATCGACCCGGCTACCCACCGCCTCATTCAGGCCTTCGCCCGGCTGCTCGACCAGCACCCGCTGCCCGGCCTGCGCGAATACGTGCCGGCCTTCACCACGCTTACGGTGTATTACGATTGCCGGGCGCTGCCTCAGGCCAGTGGCTTACCGCCCTACGAGCAGGTAGCCAGCTACTTATCAGCCCTATTGCCGGCTGCCCGGGCTGCCGCCATGGAGTATGCGCCCGGCGCACTCGTGGAAATCCCGGTTTGCTACGGCGGCGAGTTTGGGCCCGATTTGGAGGTAGTGGCGCAGCACGCGCAAGTAACAGCTAAAGAGGTGATTGCCCTCCATGCCCATGCCGAGTACCTGGTGTACATGGTTGGTTTTGCGCCCGGCTTTCCCTACCTCGGCGGGCTCGATGCGCAGCTGGCTACCCCGCGCCGCGCCCAGCCCCGGCCGCTGGTGCCGGCCGGCGCGGTGGGTATTGCCGGTATGCAAACGGGCATCTATTCGCTGCCTACGCCGGGTGGCTGGCAGCTCATCGGGCGCACGCCGCTGCGGCTGTTCGATGCCGGCCGCGCCCAGCCCAGTCTCCTGAAGGCGGGCCAGCGGCTGCGCTTTGTACCCATTTCGCAGGCTGATTTTCAGCGGCTGGCTTCATGAATATCAGCGTGCTGAAACCCGGTCTGCTTACCACCGTGCAGGACCAGGGCCGGTTTGGCTACCAGCAGGCTGGGTTGGTAGTAAGCGGCGCGCTCGACGCCGTGGCGCTATGCACTGCCAACCTGCTGGTGGGCAACCCCGAAACTGCCGCCGGCCTCGAATGCACCCTGCGCGGCCCCACGCTGCGCTTTGAGACGGACGCGCTGCTGGCCCTGACCGGGGCCGACCTGGCCGCCAGCATCAACGGCCAGCCGGTGCCCACCAGCCGGCCGGTGGCCGTGCGGGCTGGTACGGTCCTGGCATTTGGTGCGCCTCCGCGGGGCGGCCGGGCGTATCTGGCCGTAGCCGGCGGCGTGGCCGTGCCAGTCGTGCTGGGCAGTCGCGCTACGTATCTGCGGGCCGCGCTAGGCGGTTTCCAGGGCCGGGCGTTGCGGGCCGGAGATGAGCTGCCGGTAGGAGAGTGGTCGGCCACCGGCGTGCGCCTGTTTGCGGCGTTGCGGCCCGCAAACCTCCGTGGCTGGGCGGCGGCAAGCTGGTGGGCCCATGTCACCCCGCCCCGAGCCCAACCTGCCGATGCGCTGCTGGTGCGGGCGCTGCCTGGGCCGGAATATGAGCAGTTTACCCCCGAAAGTCAGCAAAATTTCTGGGCGCAGACTTTCGGCGTAACTACCGAAGCTGACCGCATGGGCTGCCGCCTGAGTAGCCCGGCCCTCACCCGGCACACCGCCGCTGAGCTGCTGTCGAGCGCCGTTACGTTTGGCACGGTGCAGGTGCCAGCCGGGGGCCAGCCCATTGTGCTGCTGGCCGATTGCCAGACCACCGGCGGCTACCCGCGCCTGGCCCAGGTTATCTCGGCCGATTTGGGCCGCCTGGCGCAGGCGCTGCCCGGCACCCGCCTGCGCTTTCAGGTAATTACCCTCGCCGAGGCGCAGGCGCTGTATCTTGCGCAGCAGCAGCGGCTGCGGGCCTTGCGGAGCACCATTCAGCTGAGATTAATATATGATAAATAATATATTATGCCTCGCTTTCTCATCGAGTCCGAACGTTAATCTTTCACTAGCGCAACCATGCCTTCTGTTGATTTAAACTGTGATATGGGCGAAAGCTTCGGGGCCTGGACGCTGGGCCAAGACGCCGAAATAATGCCGCTTATCACCTCTGCCAACGTCGCCTGTGGGTTTCATGCCGGCGACCCCGGCGTGATGCGCCAGACCGTGCAACTGGCCCTGCGCCACGGCGTGGCCATCGGCGCGCACCCCGGCCTGCCCGACCTGGTAGGCTTTGGCCGCCGCAACCTGGACATTTCGCCCCAGGAAGCCTTCGATATGACGGTGTACCAGCTCGGGGCGCTGGCCGCCGTGGTGCGGGCCGAAGGTGGCCAGCTGCATCACCTCAAGCCCCACGGCGCGCTCTACAACATGGCCGCTACCAATGCCAAGTTAGCCGAGAGTATCGCCGAAGCCATCTACAAAGTGCAGCCTGAGCTGAAGCTCTACGGCCTGGCCGGCTCCGAGCTGACCAAAGCCGGCGAAAAAATCGGCCTCAAAACCGCGCACGAAGTATTTGCCGACCGCACCTACCAGCACGACGGCACGCTTACGCCCCGCCGCCAGCCCGACGCCCTCATTACCAGCGCCGACGCGGCCATTGCCCAGGTGCTGCGCATGGTGCAGGGGGGCTGGGTGCGCACCCAGCAGGGGCCGGAGGTGGCCATCCGGGCTGATACCGTGTGCCTGCACGGCGACGGCGCCCACGCCCTGGACTTTGCCCGGCAGCTGCGCACGGCGCTGGCCCAAGCCGCCATCGAGGTGCGTGCTACCCCCGCCGTTGCGCCCAGCGCCCGATGAAGCTGAGGTTTCGTACGCTCGGCGGGGCCAGTCTGGGCGCTGCTTTTCTGATGGCCAACTCGTCCATCGGCCCGGGGTTTCTGACCCAGACCACCGTGTTTACCCAGCAGCTGCTCACCAGCTTTGGGTTTGTGATTCTGGTATCGGTGCTGCTTGATGTGGGCGCGCAGCTCAATACCTGGCGCGTACTCACGGTGAGTGGCTTGCGGGCCCAGGACCTGGCCAACCGCCTGCTGCCGGGGCTGGGCTACTTCCTGGCGGGCATGGTTATTCTGGGCGGCTTCGCCTTCAACATCGGCAATATTGCCGGCTGCGGGCTGGGCCTGAATGTGCTCACCGGCCTCTCGTACGAGCAGGGCGCCCTTATCAGCTGCGGGGTGGCCCTGCTGCTGTTCTGGGTGCGCGAAGTCGGCAGGATGCTCGACGGCTTTACCAAGGTTCTGGGGACGGTCAAGATTCTGCTCACGCTGGGAATTGCCTTCAGCGCGCACCCGCCGCTGCTGCAGGCGCTGCACCATACCCTGCTGCCGGCCAGGGTAAGCGCGGCGGCCATTGTCACCATTGTGGGCGGCACGGTGGGCGGCTACATCACGTTTTCGGGCGCCCACCGCCTGCTCGATGCCGGTATAAAAGGCCTTGGTAGCCAGGCCGAAGTGACGCGCAGCGCCGTCAGCGGCATCGTTATTTCCACCATTATGCGGTTTGTGCTCTTCCTGGCCATTGTGGGGGTGCTGAGCCACGGGGCCGTGCTGCAAGCCGACAACCCGGCGGCGGGGGTGTTCCGGTCGGCGGCGGGCGAGGTGGGCTTCCGCATATTCGGCATAATATTGTGGAGCGCGGCCATTTCCTCCGTAGTGGGCGCGGCCTACACGTCGGTGTCATTTTTCAAGACGTTTCACCCCGTATTCGAGCGCTACGAGCGGGCCTGCATTTCGGTGTTTATCGTGTTGTCAACCAGTATATTCGTGCTGGTTGGCAAGCCTGCTCAGCTGCTCATTTTTGCCGGCGCCATCAACGGGCTGATACTGCCCATCGCCCTCGCCATTGTACTCGTAGCCGCCGCCAGTTCCCGCCTCATGGGCAGCTACCGCCACCCGCGCTGGATGCTGGCCGCCGGCTGGCTGGTGGTGCTCATAATGGGTAGCCTCAGCGTGCGGGCCATCTGGGAGCAGCTGGCTTAGCGAGCTTTACCTCATTCGCCAGGCGCGCGCCTCGGCCAGCGCCGCCAGCAGTTGCGGCGTTTCAATCTCCAGCGCGCAGCGAAAATGACCCAGCGGACAGCGGGCGTGCCCGTGCAGCCCGCACGGTCGGCAAGCCAGCGGCCCCGGATGCTCCACAATGCGCGAAAACGTGCTCAGCGGCCCAAACCCGAACGCCGGCACCGTAGAGCAGAAAATAGCGCACACCGGCGCATCCACGGCCGAGCACAAGTGCAGCGGGGCCGAGTCGTTCACGTAGTTCAGCACCGCCCCGCGCATTAGCGCCGCCGAAGCCAATAGGGATAATTTTCCTGATAGATTGACCACGCCCGGTCGGTTGGCCGCCTGCGCCAGCCGCTCGCAGGCCGCCGTGTCGGGCGGGCCGCCGAGCAGGTACACCGGCAAATCGGCGGGCAGGGCGGCCAGTAATTCCAGCCACTTTTCCTCCGGGTATTGCTTGGTAAACCATACCGAAGTGGGCGCCAGGCAGAGGTATTCGCCCACGGCTGCGTAGGCTGCAGCGGCGGCCTCATCGGCGGGCGTGGGGTAGAGCTTGGGCTTAGAATTAAAAATGAGTGTTGAGCCTACATTTTCTGTTGACTCAGCACGCGTATTTTTAATTTTTAATTTTTCATTTTTAAGTAAAAAAAGGTTGCGCGTCACCTCGTGCGTGCCATCGCCGATAACGTGCGGCACGCGCCGCGTGAAAAACCGACTGAATGGGTTCTCGGCAAAGCCCACCCGCTCGGCCGCGCCCGAAAACGCCGTGAGAAACCCCGTGCTGGCAAAGCGCTGCAACGTCACCACACGGCCGTATTTCTCCCGCCGAATCTGATTAAGCAGGCGCAGCAGATTCGGGTACTTGCTGGTTTTCTTATCCCAGATTAATACGCGACGAATGTGCGGATTGCCAGCCAGCAAGCCTTCATTGCCGCGTCGCACCAGCACATCGAGCGGCCGGCCCGGCTCGTGCTGCGCCAGGTACTCAACCAGCGCCGTGGCCAGAATAACATCGCCAATAAAGGCCGTTTGGATGAGCAGGGTGGCCAGGGGTGAGTCAGACATAATCGAGCCCCAAAGGTAGGCTTGGGATAAAAACCACTGCGGCTGCCTCTCCAAGCAAGTTTTTATGGAATGTCGTAATTGATATCCGACTCATTATGGGTGTAGAAGTAGGCATAGTTGGCGCACATCTGCTCCCAGCCGGCTTCGGTGCTGAATTTTTCGTGCAGTACATCTTCCCACGCCAGGCGCATCTGGCGGGCGCACACCAGCGGCCGCACCTGCCCAATGCCCGCGCCTAGCCCCGGAATAGATATGCGGTGCACCTTGTCGCTCACCAACTCGCCGGTGGCTAGCTTGCCGTAGCGTAGTAGCAGCAACACGGCTTTCATACTTTGGTACACGTTGGGCCCCCGCGTAATGGTCATGGGCGTGCGCATGGTGGGGGCCGCAATCAAGTAGGGAAACAGGCTGTGGCCGGTGGGCAGCAGCTCGGCCTGACCTACCAGTAATTCGCCATAGTATTTATCGCGAATAATGCGCTGCAAGTCCTTCTCTAAGTGCCAGCCCAGGTGCTTGGAAATGGCAAAGTCAATGCCGCCATTCATGTAGCCGAAGCTGTTGGCGGGGCTGACGAGCGCGTCGGCCGGATAATCGAAAATTGAGCCGTGATGAATGCTGACCTGCGGCACATCAGCAAAGACTTTATTCCAGGCGTCGGTTATTTCTTGGTTGGTATCAACGAGTTGTAAGTGCATGCAAGGGAGTTAGGCCGCGCTAAAGTACTACGCTGCGCACCGCGTGCCGCGTACAACGCAAAAGAGCCGCTCTCCCGAAGGAAAACGGCTCTTATAAATTGGTACCTTAGAAAACCTACGCGGCCGGGGCGGCGCTCATCTTGTCCAGCGCATCCATCACCTCTTTCACGTGGCCGCGCGAGGTTTCGAGCATTGCCTTCTCCTCGTCGTTGAGCTGCAGTTCAATCACGCGCTCCACGCCGTTTTTGCCCAGGATAACCGGGGCGCCGAGGTACACGCCGTTGATGCCGTACTCGCCTTGTAGCTCGAGGCACACCGGGAACACCCGGCGCTGGTCGCGCACGATGGCTTCTACCATTTGGGCGGCCGCCGCGCCAGGCGCGTACCAGGCCGACGTGCCCATGAGCTTCACCAGCTCGCCGCCACCTACGGCGGTGCGCTGCACAATGGCGTCCAGCTTGTCTTTGGAAATCAGCTCCGTAACCGGAATGCCGCCCACGGTGGTGTAGCGGGGCAGCGGCACCATGGTGTCGCCGTGGCCGCCCATCAGCACGGCCTGAATATCCTTCGGGCTCACGTTGAGGGCCTCGGCCAAAAAGGCGCGGTAGCGGGCCGTGTCGAGGATGCCGGCCATGCCGAATACCTTTTCGCGGGGCAGCTTGGCGGTGAGGTGCGCCTGATAAGTCATCACGTCGAGCGGGTTCGATACGACGATAATAATAGCGTTTGGTGAATATTTCACCACCTGCTCGGTTACCGATTTCACGATGCCGGCGTTGGTCGCAATCAGGTCGTCGCGGCTCATGCCGGGCTTGCGGGGCAAGCCTGAGGTAATGACTACCACTTCCGAGCCAGCGGTGCGGGCGTAGTCGTTGGTAACGCCCACGGTGCGGGTATCGTACCCGATAATGGGCGCTTTCTGCCAGATATCGAGGGCTTTGCCTTCAGCAATGCCTTCCTTGATGTCGACCAGTACAACTTCGTTGGCAATTTCACGGGTGGCGAGCACGTCGGCGCAGGTTGCGCCCACATTGCCAGCCCCAACTACGGTAACTTTCATGAGAATAAATGAAGGGTAGGAGGGAACGGTGCCAGCAAGTCTGGCGCGGTAAAAGTACGTCCAAATTGGCAGGAGCACGTTGCCCGCGCCCGAATCGCTTACAGCTTCACCTCTTTCGTATTATCGTCCAGGTTCCGGTCTATCAGCTCGTGGTAAGGGTCTACGGCCACGGAGGCCGGCTTTTGGGCCACCACGAATTGCAGCTTGTTGTCGCCGGCCACGAGGCGACGCTTGATGAGTAGTAGGGGCGGCAGGGGCTGCTTGCCGGGACCCGGCGCGGGAAAAATGGCCACCGGCACGTAGTCGTGCTCGGGGGTCGGCCGCTGGTTGCCGGTGCTGTCGGCGTAAAACTTCTGGCTCTTCACCGTGAAGTTGACCTGGTAGCGGCCATCGGGCAGCTTTTTAGCTGAGGCAGCAGTCACACGGTTTTCGTACAGCGTGATGCGGTCGAAGTTATCCGTGATAAACTGCTGAAGCGAGTCGGGTGCCGCCCGGCGGATGTAGCTGATAAACTCGGTCGAGTTGGTGTAAGGGGGCCCCTGGAAGGCTACCGCTTTCACATAGTCGTGCAGGGCCGCGTTCAGCTTTTGCTCGCCCAGGTAGTCCTGCAAGGCGTACATCACCACCGAGCCCTTGCCGTAGTGAATGTATTGCTGATTCTCGACCAGGGCCAGCGGCACCTCCTTCTTCCGCTCGAAGGCGCGGCCCTGCAGGTAGCGCCGCTGGTCGATTTTCAGGAATTTCTGCATGGTGTAGTAACCAAACGTGTGCTTGAGTACCATGAAGGCCGAATACTCGGCCATCGACTCTACCATGAGCGTGCTACCCTGCACGTTGCCCCCAATTACCTGGTGCGCCCACCACTGATGCGCCACCTCGTGGGCCGTCACGTAGAACGGATAATCAAGGTCCTCAGGGTCTTTGGGGTCAACCTTGGCAATGAAGCCAATCGCCTCCGAAAACGGAATCGTATTGGCGAAGCTCTGGGCAAACTGCTGGTAGTTCGGAAATTCCAGGATGCGCACCTGCTGGTGCTGGTAGGGTGAGAAGTTCTTGGAGCAATACGCCAGCGCGGCCTGGGCACCGGCTGCCATACGGGCCAGGTTGTAGGTGTGGCCCGGCTGGTAGTAGATGGTAATGGGGATGGTGCGGTGGCCCACTGAATCGACCCAGTTGGCCTTGTATTCCTGGTACCTGGCCGAGAGGAAGGTGTAGAAATTCAGCATCGGCCGGTCCATGGCATAGGTGAAATAGCGGCGGCCATCCTTCGTCCATTCCTTCTGCAGGTAGCCCGGCGCGATGGCCGTCTGGTCGGCCTCGGTACTTACCGTAGTGCGGAAGCGAATCCAGTCCGCATCCTGGCTGATGTAGGTATTCTGCCGGGCTTTCAAATCATTGACCGGTGCCATGCGCGGGCGCGGCTTGAGGCCATAGCTTTTGCGGGTCTGGTCGTTGGTCAGCTCAGCGTTCTCGCGGTAGCCCAGGCTGGGCAGGTAATTGGAGCTGATGAAGCTGCCATTATACACGATGTCGGTGTTGGAGTCGCTGTTCGGAAAACCCAGTTCGCGGTAGTCGATGCTCATGGTGAGCGGTAGCGAGTCGCCGGGCGCCAGCGGATGGGCCAGCCGGTAGAGACGCGTCCCCAGGGTCGTGTCATTCAGCACCAGGCTGGCCGTGCCGGGCTGGCCCAGGGCCAGCTGGCGCAGGCGTGGGTGCTGCTCGGCGGGCAAACTCACAATCACCGTATCGAGGGGCCGCGTATGCTTGTTCACCAGCATAAACTGCCCCTGAAAATGCACGCGCCTAGTGCTTGGGAAGATGTCGGTATTCAGATCTACGGCCACGATGCGCGGCTGCGCCACGTCCTTGAGGCGACGGTACTGGCGCTCGTACTGCACTTGCAGCTTTTCTTGCTGCTTGGGCGTGCGGTACTGATTGAGAATATTGGTGTTATAGTAAATAAAGCTGCCCGTGCCGATGGCAATTACTAGCCCCACCAAAGCGGCCAGCGTGCTGCTGCTGCCCCAGCGTCGGCGCGCTTCGGCCCAGCGGCCGCTCGAGTCGGTGCCGCGCACCCAAAGCAGGTTGGCCAGCAGCACAAAGAGAATAGCCCACCCCACCCAGTACAGCTTGGTCCACCAGAAAGCGGGCATGAAGTGGCCGTAGCCGTTCATGTCGGAGTGCGGCGCGCCGGGTGCCCCGCCATAGGCCAGCAGACGGTGGGTAAAGCCCAGCTGACTGCGGAATATATTGGCTACGTAATATAATATCATCACGAAGAAGCCCAGGTACTTGTTGTTTACGAGCACCTGCACTAGCATGGCCAGCACGCATAGCAGCAGCAAATAGGGTAGCATCAGGCCAAACAACGCCTGGATGTACAGCCCGATTTCGTAGTGGAAATACCCTTTCACCGTTTGCACCAGCAGCCCGCACAGCAGCACTACCGTCAGCAGCACCACCTGCACCAGGCCCAGAGCGGCCAGCTTGCTCATAAACGGCACCCAGGTAGGTACCGGCACGGCATCGGTAATCTGGGCCACGCCGGCCTCGCGCTCGCGCCACACCAGCTCGCCGCTGTAGTAAATGATGATTATCAGCAGAAACAGGAAGAATGTGCCGCTGAGCACGCTCACTGCTTCACCCGTGACGGGGTAGGTCGTGGTGTCGAAGGTTTTACCAATCTGCGAGGAGGTAGCCAGCAGAAAAATGACGCCTGCCCCTACAATGGCAGCGAAATACACGCTCCGCACGATGCCCCGAAACTCCAGCCTGGTGAGGCTCCACCACTGTTGCAGGTGCATGGAGGGAGTGAATAACTGCGCCACGCGCGGCAGCCGCAAGGTGGTAGGTGCTGGCACTACAGTATCGTCGTCAAGCACGGTCGCCGCTGCCTTTTTGCGCTTTCCGGGAGCTTTGTCCGAAGCAAAAGCTGAAAACCTGAACCGGGCGTAGCAAAACGCCAGCAGCCCCACCCCCACCGCCAGCCACACGGCCCGGTTGAGCAGCACAAAGGAGCTGAGTGGTAGCAGGCGCGTATTTTTATCGGCGGCCGTCCAGTAGCGGGTCGTCAGCTCCACGGCCCCGAGGCCAAAGGCATCAAGCGTAGCCGCCAAATGCTCATTCTTGAGGTCGGAGAGGTAGGAGTTGGCAATGAGGTAGCCCACCAAGAGCACCACCGACCCGATGTAGGTGCTCAGAATATTGCGCGTGAGCGTGGCCGTGGTGAAGAAAATAGCCCCGCTAAACAGCAGGTTGGGCAGGATAATAATCAGGTAGGGCCACAGATACGTACCGGGCGGCGTATGCGCCAGAAAGCGGTCGGCCTCGACCCAGGGCATTGCGCCCGCCACCGCCGCGCCCAGCCCCAAGCCCAGAAATACCAGCGCCGCAATCAGAAAAGAGCCCACAAACCGTCCGCCCAGGTAGCCGGCCTTGGTGATGGGAGTGGTGTAGAACAGCGGGTGCGTGCGGTACTCAAAGTCGCGGTACACAGGGTTGGCCATCAGCGACGAAGCCACGATGACACCAAACGTGCTGAGCACTCCCAGCACGATAGTGACCGAAAACGGCGCGTTGATTTTTACGGCCTGCCCGTCGCCGCCCAGGCTCACGCCCACGCCGGTGCCAAAGCCGCCGCCGGCCGCCGTCACGAGCAGGCCCGCGAGCAGCGTCAGCAGCAAAAAGTAAATCCAGGTGGCTGGCCGCCGCAACCGGTACTTCAGTTCAAAAAGGAGTATAGGCAGGAACATGGTTCTTGGAATTAAAAACTATGAATTAAAAACTGACTTAACTAGCGGGTAGTCAAGCTGGCGCGGCCTTAATTCTTAATTGCTAATTCTGAATTCTTGATTTCCGAAAAGTACACGTCTTCCAGGTCGGGGCTGACTTGCTCAAACCCCGCGCCCGGCGCGCTGTCGGCCAGCACGTGTACCACCGTTTTGCCCGCAAACAGGCGCGAGCTTATCACGCGCTGATTGGCTTGCAAGCTGGGGAGCTCGGCTTTCTCGATAAGCTTTTTCCAGATTCTACCGTGCAGCGCGTTCATTACCGTTTGCGGGTCGCCGGTTAGCAGCACTTCGCCCTTGTTGATAATGGCCATGCTGCGGCACAGGTCGCTTACATCACTGACAATGTGAGTACTGAGAATGACGATAATGTTCTCGCCAATCTCGCTCAGCAGGTTGTGGAAGCGGTTGCGCTCGGCGGGGTCGAGGCCGGCCGTGGGCTCATCCACAATAATGAGGCGCGGGTTTCCCAGCAGCGCCTGCGCAATGCCGAAGCGCTGCTTCATGCCGCCCGAATAGCCGCCCACGTGCTTTTTGCGCACGTCGTAGAGGTTGGTCTGGTGCAGTAGCGCCGCCACCATCTCCTTGCGCTCGCGGCCGTTGGCAATGCCTTTGAGGGTCGCGAAATGGTCGAGTAGCTCTTCGGCGCTCACCTTGGGGTATACTCCAAACTCCTGGGGCAGGTAGCCCAGCACCCGGCGCACTGCCTCCTTATCGCGCAGCACGTCGATATTATCGAGCATAATGCTGCCTGTATCGGCATCCTGCAAGGTGGCGATGGTGCGCATCAGGGAGCTTTTGCCCGCCCCGTTAGGCCCGAGCAGGCCAAACATGCCGGTAGGAATCGTCAGGTTTACCCCCCGCAGCGCCTGCGTGCCGTTAGGGTAGGTTTTGGAAAGGTTGGTAATGGTAAGAGACATAGCCAGTTGTAGAAAGAAGAAAGAGGGCTGGTTGATAGGTAGCTAAAAGTTTAGCTAATCCACTTAACCTTGGGCAAGATAGGGTGGGAAAGGGAGCTTTTTCCAATATAGCCGCAGGCATACGCCGAGCAATTGATTTGCTGCTTAGCAGCTTCCGGCTGGCAGCTTGGACTTGCTGTATCAAACAGTGTTTCTTTTAATAGGGGTAGCCCAGGCGCAAGTCTGGTTTTGCGCAGGCTACAGCCGCTGCACGGCCAGCACGCGCGTGCTGGTTTCCTCTACCTTAAAGCGCTCATCCACGCGCATGCCCACCACCCAGCATATTTTGCCATCGGCCGAAGTGAGCACGCGCACTTCCTCTTTGAGATTGAGCGGTACTTTCTGGTCGATGAGAAAGTCGCTCAGGTGCTTTTTGCCCTTCATGCCCAGCGGCATAAACCAGTCGCCTTCCTGCCAGCGCCGCAGGGTGAGCGGAAATTTTAGCTTATCCATATCCAGCGCGGCCGTGCTGCGCGAGCGCGGAATCTCGTAGCCTGCGCCATCGTGCCGGGTGGCGCGCAGGCGCAGGCCGTCGGCCAATAAGTCTTCCTGGGCTTCAGCTAACTGGAACGTGCCGTACTGCGTCAGCCGGCGCGGCGTGATAACGAGCCGGCCCCGGTCCTTCACCAGGCGGTGCGTGGGCGAGTCGAACTGCCGGCCGGCCGGGCCATCGAAGGCGGCCACTATTTCCTTCACCACCGGCCAGGCAAAGCCAAATTCGCGCAGCAGCTCGTGCAGCACCAAAGCCGGCGCAGCGGCAGCGGCAAGTGCAGTGATTTCAATATATATGGTATCGCCCTCGTCGCGCCTCGCCTCGGCGGCCAGGGTTTCGACGTAGCGGCGCACGATTTCTTCGGCCCCGCCCACGCGCTCGGCGGTGGCGGCCAGGGTATTATCGAGGTTGGGGTTGATTTCGCGCAGCACCGGCAGCACCTGCTGGCGCAGGCGGTTGCGCTGGTACATGGGGCTGTCGTTGCTGGCATCCTCGCGCCAGATAAGGCGGTTCTCGACCAGGTAATCGTAAAGGTCGTCCTTGGCGCAGGGCAGCAGCGGGCGCACCACGTAGCCATTTTTGGCCCGGATGCCGTGCAGGCCCGCCAGGCCGGTGCCGTGCGTCAGGTTGAGCAGCATGGTTTCGGCGGCATCGCGGCGGTGGTGGGCGGTGGCAACGGCGGCGTAGCCGTTGGTAGCGCGCACCTGCTCAAACCAGCGGTAGCGCAGCAGCCGGGCGGCCATCTGGGTCGAGATGCCTTCGCGCCCGGCAAAGGCTTTGGTTTGGAAAAACTCGGCGAAGTAGGGCACTTCGTACTGCTTGGCCAGCTTGCGCACAAACTGCTCATCGGCGTCGGCCTCTTCGCCGCGCAGGCCGAAGTGGCAGTGCGCCACGGCCAGCTTTGTGCCCAGCCGGTGCAGCACATCGAGCAGCACCACCGAGTCGAGACCGCCGCTCACGGCTACGAGCACGGTATCAGTTTCGGGGTTAAAAAGAGCGTTCTGGCTGATAAACTGGCTAACCTGGTCGAGCATGACAAATAGGAGGGAGGGCACTACACTGCAAAGATGCGCGTTAGCCCCGGCCCCGTCGCCGTAACTTTGGGCCGAATGCCGCTTCTCCGTTTTCTCTTAGCTATTCTGCTCCTGCTGCCGCTGGGGGCGCTGCAGGCCCAAAACCGCCCGGCCGCTCCGCCCACTCCTGCTGGTCCCGGTCCGCGCCCGCAGCCCGTGAAAGGAGCACCCGTCGAGCTGCTGCCCGGCACCCGCGAGCTGCGCGGCGGCGACTTCAACGGTGTAAAAATCCGCAAGCTGATTGGCAACGTAAGCTTTAAGCAGCAGGACGTTTTTCTGTACTGCGACTCGGCTTACCAGTACCTGGAGCGCAATGAGATAGAGGCGTTTAGCAATGTACGCATCGTGCAGAGCGATACCATGACCATCACCGGCGACCACGGCTTTTATGATGGTAACAAGCGCACGGCCCGCATGACCGGCCAGGTCGTGACGATGCACGACCCGCGCATGACCCTCACCACTACGGCGCTCGACTACGACCTCACCCGCAAAACGGCTTTCTACACCGTGGGCGGCCATATCGTAGACCCGAAGAATACATTGGATAGCCAGCAAGGCTTTTATGATACCAATAGTAAAGTCTTTGTTTTTAAGCGCGATGTGCACCTGGTTTCACTCGATGAGCAGGGCCAGCCCACCGACCTGCGCAACGACACGCTGACTTTTAATACCATTACCAAGATTGCCTATTTCGATGGGCCTACGCGCATTAAAAGCACCCAGGGCGACCTGTACGCCGAAAAAGGCACGTATAACACCACCACCCGCGTATCCAACTTTGCCCGCAACGCCAAGATTGACACGCCCGGCTACCTGCTCGGCGGCGACCAGCTGGTGTACGACCAGGTAAAGCTCTACGGCATTGCCACGGGCCACGTCTCGCTTATTTCCAAGAAAGATAACCTGGTGCTGCGCGGCGACCAGGGCCGCTACTGGCGGGCGCTGGGCCGCACCAAGCTCTTTGGCTCGCGGCCGGTGGTGCGCAACATCTCGGGCAAGGATACCCTCTATATGGCCGCCGACACGCTGCTGAGCGTTGAAACCCGGCCCGGCCGGGCGGTGCAGCGGCCCATTCTGTACGCCTGGCCCAAGGTGCAGATTTTCCGGGGTAAGATGCAGGGCCGCTGCGACTCGCTCACCTACGACCGTCAGGACAGTATCATTTACCTCAACCGCGACCCGGTGGTGTGGCAGGCCCGCAACCAGCTTACGTCTGACTCGATGAACCTGCGCTTCCGGCGCGGGCAGCTCGACCGGGCCAACCTGTTTTCTAATGCCTTTGCCGTGCAGGAAGACACTGTGCAGGACCATAACCAGGTGAAGGGGCGCAATATGGTGGCGTATTTCCGACGCGGGCAGATGGCGCGCATTGATGTGCTGGGCAACGCGGAGAGCCTCTACTTTACCCTCGACGGCGATACCGTGATGAGCGGGATGAACAAGTCGGTGTCGGCCAGCATGCGGCTGCGCTTTGTTGATAATAAAATCAAGCAGCTTACCTGGCTCACCAACCCCGAGGCCAGCTACACGCCGGTGCACGAGCTAAAAGATGACGTGAAGCAGCTGAAGGGCTACCGCTGGCGGGTGGCCGAGCGCCCAACGCGCCGCGTGGTCTTCGGCAAGCATTTCGCCGCCGACCTCACCCGCAAGCCGAAAGCTAAGCCAAAGTCGAAAGCATCTAAAACCCACCCGAAAGCCAGGCGCACAACGCATTCCAGACCCGCCGCCCGGCCCAAAACCGCGCCCATAAAGCCGTCCGCGTCCGCGCGGCCCGTCGCGCCTGCAACCCCCCGCTGAGTTTGGGGCTCCTGGCCTCGCAGCCCCGTAGCGGAACTACCTGCGGTTTGAGCGTCGTTTTACTTGTACCTTTGCCCTTTGTATGCAATTCTCCCGTTTGATTACCGCCGCCCTGCTCACCGGCACCCTTGCGCTGGGGTCGTGCACTGGCTATCAGAAGCTACTCAAAAGCGGCACCGTGAACCAGAAGTACGAGGCAGCCATTAAGTATTACGATAGTGGCGACTATTTCCGCTCGGGCGCCCTGCTTGAGGAGCTCATTCCGTTGCTTAAAGGCCGGCCCGAAGCTGAAAAGACGCAGTTTTACTTCGCTAACACGAATTACAAGCAGCGCAACTACGTATTGAGCGCCTACTACTTCAAGCAGTTTATTGATACGTACCCCAACTCGTCGCAGGTAGAAGAGGCCTCTTTTCTGCGAGCCAAGTCGCTGTTTCGCGACTCGCCCAGCTACGAGCTCGACCAAACCAACACGGTAACGGCCCTGGAGACTATTCAGGATTTTCTGAATACCTATCCGACCAGCCAGTTCCGGCTGGAAGCGGAAAGCATGTCGCAGGAGCTGCAGAAGAAGCTGGAAAACAAGGCGTTTCAAAGCGCCAAGCTGTATTATGCCCTGCGCTATAACCAGGCGGCCGTAACGGCGCTCGGCAACTTCGAGACGCAGTTTCCGGGCTCGGCTTACGGCGAGCAGGCCGACTTTATCCGCTTGTCGGCCCAGTATGCCTGGGCCAGGGAAAGTATCGAAGCGAAGCAGCGCGAGCGCTACCTGGATGCCGTCTCGTTCTACCAGCACTTCATTGACACCTATCCCCAGAGCAAAAACCTGCGCACGGCCCAAACCATGTACGACGACAGCCGCGCCGAGCTGGAGCGCCTCAAAGCTATTCCCGAAGCCCAGGCGGCCGCGCAGGCCGCCGTGGAGCAGGTAAATGCCACGGCCCCCGCGCCCCGCTCGCAGTCGTCGGGCCGAAGTGGTGGCCGCCGGGGCCACTAAGCAACAACTCAGTATCTATTCTAACGAAGTGTAATTTCTCATGAAAGCTCCCGCCTCCGCCTCCATCATCACCCGCAACCTGGCCGACATCACGACCGACAAAAACAACGTGTACGAGGCCATCTCCATCATCTCGAAGCGCGCCAACCAGCTGTCGGTGAAGCTGAAAGAAGAGCTGGCCGACCGCCTGGCCGAGTTTGCGACCACCGTCGACAACCTCGAAGAAGTATTCGAAAACCGCGAGCAGATTGAAATCAGCAAGCAGTACGAGCGTCAGCCCAAGCCTACCAGCCAGGCTATCGAAGAGTTTATTGCCGGTGAGCTGCACTACGAAACCCCGGAAGCAGCCCCGGTAATTATTCCCCGCGAGCTGTTCTAGGCAGCCCGATGGCCGTTGCTTGCCGATTGTTAACCGTTTTGCCTGATGACTGCCCCCCAACAATCGCCCGGTAGCCGCGTGCCATCAATATTGCAAAAACGGCATATTCTGCTGGGCGTAAGCGGCAGCATCGCCGCTTACAAAGCCGCCCCGCTGGTGCGCCTGCTGGTGCAGGCCGGCGCCGAGGTGCAGGTTATTCTCACCGAAGCGGCCGCCGCCTTTGTGACGCCGCTTACCCTAGGCACTCTCTCCAAAAAGCCCGTCCTGACGGGCTTTTTGCGTGATGCGGCCAGCGGGCAGTGGCACAACCACGTCGAGCTGGGCCTGTGGGCCGATGCCTACCTGATTGCGCCAGCCAGCGCCAACACGCTCGGCCAGCTGGCTAACGGCTTGTGTCCTAATCTGCTAAGTGCCGTGTACCTGTCGGCCCGCTGCCCGGTATTTCTGGCTCCGGCAATGGACCTCGACATGTACGCCCACCCGGCCGTGACGCAGAATATCCAGCGCCTGCGCTCGTTTGGCAACCACGTTTTTGACTCGCCCAGCGGGGAGCTGGCCAGCGGCCTTAGCGGCCCCGGCCGCATGCTGGAGCCCGAGCAGATAGTGGCAGAGCTGGAAAAGTTCTTTATGGATAAAAAAAAATAGAACGTCATGCTAAGCTTGCCGAAGCATGAAATTCTATTGTGAAAATTAATAGAATATGATGCGCGTTCTCCTCACCGCTGGCCCCACCTACGAACCGCTGGACCCGGTGCGCTTTCTGGGCAACCGCTCGACGGGCAAAATGGGCTACGCGCTGGCCGAAGCGTTTGCCGCGACCGGCGCCAGCGTCACGCTCATCAGCGGGCCCACGGCGCTGGCGGCGCCAGCCAACCTGCTGATAACGACCTTGCGCGTTGAAACGGCCCAGCAGATGTATGAGGCGGCCGCGGCCGCCGCACCGCTGGCCGATATCTGGGTATTTGCCGCCGCCGTGGCCGACTACCGGCCGGCGACAGTGGCCGCCGAAAAGATTAAGAAAGCGGGCGATACCTTGACCCTGACGCTGGTAAAAAACGTGGATATTGCCGCTACGCTCGGCCAGACCAAGCGGGCTGAACAATTTGCGGTCGGTTTTGCGTTGGAAACTACCAACGAGCTGGCGCATGCCCAGGACAAGCTGCACCGCAAAAATTTCGACCTGGTAGTACTCAATTCTCTGCGTGATGCCGGGGCTGGCTTTGGGCACGACACTAATAAAGTGACCGTGCTCGACCGGGCCGGCGAGGTGCGTAGCTTTGAGCTACAAGCCAAAACCGAGCTGGCCCGCACGCTGGTAGCGCTTATTCTGACTCATTTTACTGCTATATATGCGTAAAGTATTCTTTCTGTTCGGACTGCTGGCTACGGCTATGCTGGCCCGCCCCGCCCAGGCGCAGGAGCTGAACGCCCAGGTGGCCGTGTCGCTGGAAAATGTGACAATTACGGACCCCACGCTCGTGCAGCAGCTGCAGAAGGACATGACCGCCTTCCTCAACACGCGCACCTGGACCCGCCAGACGTACCGGCCCGAGGAGCGCATCAAGCTGCGCGTTTTTGTGGGCATCACGGCGGTTCCGCAGAATGGCTCGTACCAGGCCACCATGCGCCTCATTGCTACGCGGCCGGTATATGGCACCGGCTACGAAACTAACCTGCTGAATATCAACGACCGCAGTTTTAATTTTAACTATACGCCCCAGACGCCGCTCGATTATGCGCCCAGCAACTTTGTCAATAACCTGTCGTCGCTGCTGGCCTTTTATGCTTACCTGGTTATTGGCACCGACCAGGACACCTTTGCCCGGCTCGGCGGCACGCCTTATTACGACCAGGCGCGAACTATTTTGCAGTATTCAGCAACCCAGACGCTGACCAGCGAGTCGGACCCTGGCTGGACCGATGCTAGTCCGCGCAACCGCTACTGGCTGCTCAATAACTTGACCGACCCGCAGCTCGAAGCCTTCCGGACCGGCCTCTACGCTTACTACCGGCAGGGAATGGATATTTTTATCGAGAAGCCCGAGGAAGCGCGTACCTCCATTATGGCTGCTCTCACGGGTATTCAAAAAGCCAATTCAGTACGCCCCAATACGTTGTTTTTGCGGGCCTTCTTTGATGCCAAGGCCGATGAGATTACCAATATCTTTCGTACCAGCACCGATGCGCAGCAAAAGCAGCAGCTCGTGGCGCTGCTAACCGATGTGGACCCGGGGAATTTAGCTAAGTATCAGACAGTTATCAAGCAATAAAGGGGGCTGGTTTGTCCTTGCCGCACTCTGCTCGCAAGAACCGCCGATATTAAGGAGTCGAAGCAATGTTAGTCGATTTACGCATTCAGAATTACGCGCTCATTGAGCAGCTGGAGCTGCGGCCTTCGCCGCTGCTCAATATTATTACCGGTGAAACCGGGGCCGGCAAATCCATTATGCTCGGGGCCATCGGGCTGCTGCTGGGCAACCGGGCCGACTCGCGGATGCTCTTTAATACCGAGCGTAAGTGCGTGATTGAGGGGCAGTTTGATATCACAAACTATCAGCTTCAGGATATATTCGAGTCGGAAGACCTGGACTACGACACGCAGTGCATTCTGCGGCGCGAAATCAGCCCGTCGGGCAAGTCGCGGGCCTTCGTCAACGACACGCCCGTGACGCTGGACGCCCTGCGCAAGATAGGCGCCAACCTCATGGACATTCACTCGCAGCACGATACGCTGCTGCTGGGCGATGCCGTGTTTCAGCTCAACCTGCTCGACCTCTACGCCAACCTGGTGCCCACGCGCACGCAGTACGGCAACGCCTACCGCCAGTACCGTAAGCTCGAAACCGACCTCAAGGCCCTCGAAGACCAGTCGGTGCAGGCTAGTAAAGAACTGGATTACAACAGCTTTTTGCTGAATGAGCTGGAAGAGGCCGGCCTCGACAAAGAAGACCAGGACGCGCTGGAGCAGGAGGTAAAGCAGCTGGAACACGCCGAGGAAATCAAATACAAGCTCAGCCAGGCCCTGCACGGCCTGCGCGACAGCGAAACCTGCGCCACCGGCACCATGAAGGACGCCTCGACGCTGCTGGGGCAGGTGAGTGGCTACGCCGAGCAGTTTCGCGAGCTGCGCCAGCGCCTCGAAAGCTGCCTGATTGAGCTGCACGACATTGCCGACGAGGTAGAAACCGCCGAGCGCCGCACCGAGGGCGACCCCGCCCGCGCCGAGGAGTTGCAGGCCCGCCTTACGGTGCTCTACAACCTGCAGCGCAAGCACCAGCGCCGCGACGTGCCCGGCCTGCTCGAAACCCGCGAAACCCTGCGCCAGAAAGTAGGCTCGGTGCTGAACCTGGATAAGGAAATAACCCGCCTGCGCAAAGACTCGGATGCGGCCCTGAAGCAGGCGACCACCCAGGCGGCCCGGCTCTCGGAAAGCCGCCGCAAGGCATTTCCGAAGTTTGAGAAAGAGCTGAGCGCCCTGCTTGCTGACCTGGGTATGCCCCACGCCCGCATCGTGGTGGAGCACAAAACCGGCCCGCTGGCCGCCAGTGGCTCAGATATAGTAAATATCCTATTTACTGCCAACAAGGGCGCCCAGCCGCAAACCCTGAGCAAGGCCGCCTCGGGCGGCGAGTTTTCGCGCCTGATGCTGTGCATCAAGTACATGCTGGCCGATAAAACGGCCCTGCCCACGATAGTCTTCGACGAAATCGATACCGGCATCAGCGGCGAGATTGCCGTGAAGGTGGGCCGCATGATGCAGCAGATGGCCCATAAGCACCAGCTGGTGGCCATTTCGCACCTGCCCCAGATGGCGGCGGCCGGCGACACCCACTACTTCGTGTACAAGGAAGACCGCGCCGACCGCACCGTGAGCCGCATCCGCCAGCTTTCGCCCGAAGACCGTATCAAGGAAATCGCGCACATGATTGCCGGCGCCAAGCCCAGCGAAAACGCCCTGCAAAGCGCCCGCGAGCTGCTGGCGCTGCGCGGGGAGGCAGTGGCTGGGTAGGGGAGCAGCCGCACATTTCGTTACTTTTGTGCGCTAACCTGACTATTCCTCATGTCCAGTAACCTCCTCGCCGGCAAAGTCGGCATCATCTCCGGCGCCCTCAATTCCCAATCCATTGCCTGGAAAGTGGCCCAGAAGGCGCACGCCGAAGGTGCCCGCATCGTGCTCACCAACGCGCCGCTGGCCATGCGCATGGGCGAAATCAAGGTGCTGGCCGCCGAGATAGACGCGCCCATTATTCCGGCCGATGCTACTTCGGTAGAGGAGCTGGGCACGCTCTTTACCGAGGCGCAAGCCCATTTTGGCGGTAAAATCGACTTCCTGCTGCACTCGATTGGCATGAGCGCCAACATTCGCAAGAACAAGAGCTACGGCGACCTCGACTACAAATTCTTTCAGCAGACGCTCGATGTGTCGGCGCTCTCGCTGCACAAGATGCTGGCCGTGGCCGAAAAGCAGGATGCCTTCAACGAGTGGGGCAGCGTGGTGGCGCTCAGCTACATCGCCGCCCAGCGCGCCTTCCTCGACTACACCGATATGTCGCAGGCCAAGGCCGTGCTCGAAAGCATTGCCCGTAGCTACGGCCAGCGCCTGGGCCACCTCAAAAAGGTGCGCGTGAACACCATTTCGCAGTCGCCCACCAAAACCACGGCCGGCACCGGCATCAGCGGCTTCAACGCCTTTTACGAGTATGCCGACCGCATGGCCCCGCTCGGCAACGCGCCCGCCGAAGCCTGCGCCGACTACTGCGTATCGCTGTTTTCGGACCTCACGCGCTACGTGACCATGCAAAACCTGATGCACGACGGCGGCTTCAGCAGCACGGGCATCTCGGAGGCCATTGTGGACGCGATTACGAAAGCCACTGAGGCGGCTGAGTAAATATAGAGTTACTAAATAGCCCTGTTCCTGAATTAGGAACAAGGTAAAAGAACGTCCTGCTGAGCTGGCGTCCGCTAGTCGAAGCATCTCTACCGATTCATCTAACGACGCGGTAGAGATGCTTCGACTAGCGGACGCCAGCTCAGCAGGACGTTTATTTGTAAGCAAAGTATTTGAATATAATTATTTTTTTATAAATCTGTTCAATTTGCTGGCCAGGCTTTGTTATGTTAGCTGGGCAGAAGATTGCGAGCTTATCCGGCGGCACGGCCGGGCGGTGCGCAACGCCCGGCTAAAATCAGCGTCCCTTATTTTCCCGGAATATTTCATCCTGTTTCCTAACTTCTCTGGCTGATGCAAAAATTTCTACTCACGGTGGCCGCCGCCGGCCTGCTCGCTGCGCCCGCCCTGGCCCAATCGCCGGCCGGCACAAGCCAGTCTTCCGAAAAGCCCGATGCTGCTGCCCTGGCCAAAATCAAGGACGAGGGCCTGAACCGCTCGAAGGTGATGGAAACGGCCTTTTACCTCACCGACGTGTGCGGCCCGCGCCTGGCCGGCTCCGAGGGCCTGGCCCGCGCCAACGCCTGGGCCAAAAAGCGCCTTACCGACTACGGCCTGGCCAATGCCAACGTGGAAGCCTGGGGCGACTTTGGCCGGGGCTGGGACATCGACAAGAGCTACGTGGCCATGACGGCCCCGTATTACCACGCCATGATTGGCGTGCCCAAGGCCTGGACGCCCGGCACCAGCGGCAGCCTGCGCAAGCAGGTGGCTTATGTAAACGTAAAGGCCGAAGCCGACCTTGAGAAGTATAAAGGCCAGCTGCGCGATAAAATTGTGCTGCTGCCGGTGGCCACGCCGCCCCAGCCCAACTTCGAGCCCGATGCTAAGCGCCTCACCGTCGATGAGTTGCAGAAGATGGCCGACGCGCCGGCGGGTGGGGCCCCCACGGCCGCTAATCGCCCCGCCGAAGCTAACCCTGAGGCCCGCCGCGCTGCCATGCTCGCCGCCCGCGAGCTGCGCCAGAAGCTGGGCGATATGCTGCTGGCTGAGGGGGCGGCCGCCGTGCTCAGCCCCGGCCGGGGCTCCGATGGCACGGTGTTCACTACCAACGGCGCGCCCTACGCCGCCGATGCCAAGCCGGTGCTGCCCGAGCTGGAGATGTCGAGCGAAGACCAGCTGCGGCTGATTCGCCTCGTCGAAGCCGGCGTGCCGGTAGAAGTGGAAATGGAAACCAAAACCCATTTCCAGACCCAGGATTTGAAAGGCTATAACGTGGTGGCCGAAATCCCGGGAACCGATAAAAAGCTCAAAAGCGAAGTGGTCATGCTCGGCGGCCACCTCGACTCGTGGCACGCTGCCACCGGCGCCACCGACAATGCCGCCGGCTGCGCCGTGATGCTGGAGGCGGTGCGCATTCTGAAGGCTGCGGGCCTGAAGCCGCGCCGCACTATTCGCATTGCGCTCTGGGGTGAGGAGGAAGAAGGGCTGCACGGCTCGCGCAACTACGTCAAAAACCACTTTGCCGACCCCGCCACTATGCAGCTCAAGCCCGACCACGAGAAGCTGGCCGCGTACTTCAACCTCGATAACGGCGGCGGTAAAATTCGGGGCATCTACGCGCAAAGCAATGAGGCCGTCAAGCCCATCTTCACCGCCTGGCTTCAGCCTTTCGCCGACATGGGCGCCAATACCGTAACCCTGCGCAACACCGGCAGCACCGACCATATCTCCTTCGACGCCGTTGGCTTGCCGGGCTTCCAGTTTATCCAGGATGGCCTCGACTACTTTTCCCGTACCCACCACTCCAACGAGGATACTTACGACCGCCTCGTGCCCGACGACCTCAAGCAGGCTTCGGTGGTAGTGGCCTCCTTCGTGTACAACGCCGCCATGCGCGACCAGAAGCTGCCCCGTAAGCCGCTGCCCGCGGCCGTGAAGCCGCAGTAGCCAGCGCGCGAAACTGAAGAAATAAGCCCGAACTTTGTCGGGCTTATTTTTTTATCGTCTCCGGGGGTGTCGGAGACGGCCGGTATTCCCGCTTATGCTGCAACGCGTCCAGTTAACTCGTCTGAAATACGCCGCTGCCCTGACGCTGGCCAGCCTGGCCATTGGCCTGGCGGGGTTCATGGGCATCGAGCATTTCAACCTGGCCGACGCGTTCTACATGAGCGTGATTACCGTGGCGCCGGGCGGCTACGAGCAGCTGCGTCCGCTCTCGGAAGCCGGCCGCATCTTTGCCGGCGCCTACATCCTCTACAATCTGCTGGTCGTTGCCTACTTCGTGTCGGTAATCACGACGTTTATTTTTGACGGAGAGCTGCGCCGCTTATTCAATATGTACCGTATCGACCAGGAAATCAAGCGTTTCAGCGGCCACGTAATCATCTGCGGCTTTGGCAGCAACGGGCGTAAAGCCTACCAGCGGCTGGTGCTGAACAGCGTGCGCGTGGTTGTCATCGAGCTGAACGAGCAGCTGCTAAAAGAGCTGACGGAAGGCCGCAACGGCGTCGATGTGGACGGCGACGGCGTGGCCGGCGGCAAAATCTTCTCGGTGCTGGGCGATGCCACCATGGACCCCGTGCTGGAGCAGGCTGGGGTGGGGCGGGCCTCAGCCATCATCGCGGCGCTGCCCAACGACTCGGATAATATGTCGGTGGCGCTGTCGGCGCGGGCGCTCAACCCGCGACTCAACATCATTGCCCGCGCTTCGCATAAAGTGTCGGAGCGCAAGCTGATTGCGGCCGGCGCCAACTCGGTGGTAATGCCCGACGAGATTGGCGGCTCGCAGATGGCCGACCTGGTGGTGCGGCCCGAAGTAATCCGGTTTTTGGATATGATTTCGGGCCTGAGCGCCGACAAGCTGCGCCTCGAAGAGCTGAGCTATGAGCAGATGCGCCAGGATTTGCGCGGGCGCAGCATCCGCGAGCTGGATATCCGCTCGCTGACCGGCGCCACGGTTATCGGCCTGCGCCAGCACAACGGGGCCCTGCTCGTGAGTCCGGACGCGAATTATAACCTGGAGCCGGGCGACGTTATCCTGGTGCTGGGCAGCGAAACGCAGATTGAGGCCTTTGAAGTCCGGTTTCGGCAGCTGTAATTGTGTTGTTTAATTACCTGCTTCCAATTAAGCACTTCGGAAAATTAAAAATGAACGTCCTGCTGAGCTTGCCGAAGCATCACTACCGCTTCGCTGAACGATTCATACGGCGTGGTAGAGATGCTTCGGCAAGCTCAGCAGGACGTTCATTTCTTCGACTATAATGTATAGATTATAAATAGTTAGATATTTATAAATATTTAATTATTTATAATATATTCTCAGCCACCAGGTATGCTCAGGCGAACGCCCCGCCTGAAATAGCGTAGACGTAGCCCGCCTTTGCGTAAAACTATGGCTGCTACTCCTCAGATTGGGCAACCCCACCGCCGCGTCGACGGCCGTCAGAAAGTTACCGGCCAGGCCCGCTACGCCGCCGAGCACTTAGTGCCGGGATGCGTGCACGGGGTGCTGGTTACCAGCACTATCGCCGCCGGGCGCATCACGCACCTTGATACTGCCGAGGCGGCCAAGACACCCGGCGTACTGGCCATCGTGTCGCATTTGAACTCGCCCAAAGTGCCGGGCTACGAAAATCCGCAGCCCGATGAGCGCGTGGAGGGCCAGCAGTTTCGGGTGTTTTTCGACGCTGAAATTCACTACAGCAACCAGCCGGTAGCCCTGGTCATCGCGGGCACGCTGGAGCAGGCGCAGCACGCCGCCGCGCTGGTACGCGTGCAGTACGAGCACACCGCCCCGCAAACCGATATCACCAAAGGCTTAGCCAGCAGCTACAAGCCCAAAAAGGAGAAGGACTATACCCGCGGCCAGCCCCAGGCCTACAAAACGGCCCCGGTGCAGATAGCCCACGAGTACCAGACGCCGCTGCAAGTGCACAACCCGATGGAGATGCACGCCGCCATTGCCGAGTGGCAGGGCAACCAGCTCACGGTCTGGAATAAAACCCAGGCGCCGTCGCTGGCCCAGAAAGACCTGATGAAGCTCTGGGCCCTGCCCAAGGAAAGCGTGCAGGTGCATTCGCCGTTCGTGGGCGGGGCCTTTGGAGGCGCGTCGCGCATCTGGCCGCCCGAGATGGCCGCCATCATCGGTGCGAAGGTGGTGGGCCGCCCGGTGAAGGTGGTGAACCAGCGCGAGCAGGAATTCAATATGGTGGGCTACCGGCCGCGCTCGGTGCAGCGGGTAGCGCTGGGCGCGCAGGCCGATGGCACCCTGGTAGGCGTGTCGCACGAAGCCTTTGGGGCCACCTCACGCTACGAGCAGTTTACCGAGCGTATTCTGCACCCCACCAAGTCGGGCTACCGCTGCCCCAATGCCGAACTGACGTATCACCTTGTGCCGCTCGATATGAGCACGCCCGCCTGGGCACGCGGCCCCGGCGAGACCACCGGCTCGTTCGCCCTCGAATCGGCGATGGATGAGCTGGCCTACGCCCTGAAGATGGACCCGCTGGCGTTGCGCCTAAAGAACTTTGCCGAAGTAGACCCCGAGGGCGACAAGCCCTGGAGCAGCAACTACCTGCGCGAGTGCTACGCCCAGGGCGCCGAGAAATTCGGCTGGAATAAGCGCAACCCCACGCCCGGCGCCACCCGCGACGGCGACTGGCTGGTGGGGCAGGGCGTGGCGATGGGCATCTACCACGCCTCGCGGGCTAAGGCCAGCGCCCGCGCCCGCCTGCTCCCCGACGGCACCCTGCTGGTACAGAGCGCCACGGCCGACGTCGGCCCCGGCACGGCCACCGTCATGACCCAGATTGCGGCCGATGCCAGCGGCGTGGCCCCCGAAAATATCCGCTTCGAGCTGGGCGACGCGGCCTACCCCGAGGCGCCGGGCCAGTTTGGCTCGCACACCGTGGCCTCGGTAGGCGCGGCCGTGCACGACACCTGCGTAGAACTGAAGCAGCAGCTTATTAAGCTGGCGTTTAGTATGCCGGGCTCCCCCTTTGCCAAGGCTAAGCTAGCCGACCTGGTGGCCGATAGCGGCACCGTGTACCTGGCGGGCCACCCCGCTACCGGCCGCACGTATGGCGACGTGCTGCGCCAGGCCGGCCAGCCCGCGCTCGAAGTCATGCACGAGTCGCCCGAAGTGCCGGAGAAAGGGGAGAAGTCGGGCAAGTCGTTCTGCGCCACTTTCGTGGAGGTGCGCGTAAATGCCCACACCCGCGAGGTGCGTATGAGCCGCGTGGTATCGGCCATCGATGCGGGCCGCATTATGAACCACCAAACCGCCCGCAGTCAGGTGTACGGTGCCCTCACCTGGGCCATCGGGCTAGCGCTAATGGAAGACGCCGTGCTCGACCACCGCTTCGGCCGCATCACCAACCACGACCTGGCTAATTACCACGTGCCCGTCAATGCCGATATGCCGCTTGACATCGACGTGCTTTTCATCGACCAGCCCGATACCTACCTCGACCCGATGGGTGCCAAAGGGCTGGGCGAAATCGGTATTGTAGGCGTGAGCGCCGCCATTGCGAATGCGGTATTTCACGCTACTGGTACGCGGGTAAGAGAATTACCGATTACGCCGGATAAGCTACTAGGAATGGCTTAGTTGCTTGAGCAAGTGGCTGCCTTCCAATGCGCAATAGAATGTTCAAAAAAAGCGCTGACAACTAGTTTATTACCACCTACGTAAACTTGGAATTGACTACCATCTTTGCGAGTAATAACCATGTAAGAAATGTATGTCAGCGTCTTGTCTAAATAGGTAGTATCTATACGCGTAATATCCTTGTAGTAAGCAAAACTTAATTGGGTTTTCTGCTTATCATCATCCAGCCAATACTGAGCAATTCTTTCTGAGGTATAAAAATTGCCCGCGCCCGCCGCTTTATTCGGCGCATTTGAATAAAACTGGTAAATCTTCTCGCCAGGATTCAATAGGCCTAAGCGTTGCAGGCGTTGCGACGTTTTAGGGGATAATTGCTCTCCCTCATAGACTTTATTACAGCTAAAGAGGCAACCAGCAGCCGGTAGCGCCCATAACAAAGGGCTTACAATAAAATGCGCACGCATTGTAGCTGATAATTATTTACCCCAGCTTCTCCTTAAACAGCCGCAACGTGCGCTCCCAGGCCAGTTTAGCCGCCTCGGCATTGTAGCGAGCCGGTGAGGTATCGTTATTAAAGGCGTGGTTAACGCCTTCGTACACAAAGAGCTCGTAGGGAATGTGCGCGGCTTTCAGGGCCGCTTCGTAGGCCGGGATGCCGGCGTCGATGCGCTCATCCAGGCCGGCGTAGTGCAGCATCACGTTGGCTTTTATCTGGGGCACGTCTTCGGCCTTGGGCTGCTGGCCGTAGTAAGCCACGGCAGCGTTGAGCCTGGGGTCATGCACCGCCAGCTGGTTGGCTAGCCCGCCGCCCCAGCAGAAACCTACGCAGCCGGTGCGGCCGTTGCACTCAGGCCGGGCGCGCAGGTAGGTGAGGGCGGCGAGGTAATTATGGAGGTTTTTCTGCGGGTCGAGCTGCCCGATTAGCTCGCGGCCCTTGTCTTCATTGGTGGGCGTGCCGCCCGCCACCGACAGCGCATCGACGCCCAGCGCCAGGTAGCCCGCCTGCGCCACGCGGCGGGTTACATCCTTGATGTGCGGCGTGAGGCCCCGGTTTTCGTGGATTACGAGCACCGCGCCGCGCTTTTTCTTGGCTTTGGGGTGCACCAGGTACCCACTCACGGTGGCGCCGTCGCCGGGCCAGGTCACAGTTTCTTCCACCAAGTCTTCCGCCAGGGGCGAGATGGTGGCGGCCCGGGCATAGCCGGGCTCCAGCACCGAAAGGGCCGTGGTAGCCAGGGCCGCGCTGCCCGCCAGCACCACCAGACGGTCCAGAAATTCCTTGCGCGATAGTGGGCGGTGGGTGTACTCGTCGAAGAGGTTGATGATGCGCTGGTCCATAGGGCAGGGGAGGTTAGGAGCGCAAGGTATTGCGGCCCTGACTATTCCGGGATAGCCGGGTGGCGCAATTGCTGAAAATAAGCGGCCGAAAGGCGCAGCCGGCTCCCGTACCAGCTAAACAGCTCGCCATTTACCACCTGAATTTTTGCGGCTGGGCAAATCTCCTGAAACTCAGCCACGTGTTTTTCGCCAAACGGATACGGCTCCGATGATAGGAAAATATGCGCTGGCGCCACCCTAGCCAGCTGCTCGGGCGCGATTTCGGGGTAGCGGCCGAGGCCCGCAAACGCATTGCGAAAGCCTGCCCGCCGCAGCATATCGTCGATAAAGGTGCCGCTGGCCGCTACCATGTACGGCTTACGCCAGATAAAATACGCGGCCGACGCCAGGGGCGCAGTAGCCGCCAGGCGGAGCTTATCAAACGAGTGCTTGATTTCGGCGGCCAGCGGCTCGGCTAGGTGCAGCTTTCCCGTGAGGTCGCCCACGCGGCGTATCATATCGAGCGCGCCCGGCAAGTCGGCGATATCGCTCAGCCAAACCGGAAAGTGCTGCTCCAGGTGCGCAATGCCTTCCTGATAGTTTTCCTCCTTATTGCCAATAATTAAATCTGGCTGAGCCGCCTTGATTTTAGCGAAATCAAAATTCTTGGTGCCGCCGATTACGCTGGCCGAGTGGCGGGCAGATGGCGGGTAAATACAAAACTTGGTTACGCCTGCCACCTGCTTCTGTAATCCCAAGTCGAATAATAACTCGGTTTGGGAAGGCACCAGCGAAACAATCCGCAGCGGGGGGTAGGGATACTGTACCTCCCTGCCCATTTGGTCAACTACAGTGCGCAATCGCTGCTGCGAATTGTAAGCCATGCGAGTAACTAAAAACCGTCACTGGAATATTTAAACCAGCACGTCATGCTGAGCTTGCCGAAGCATCTCTACCGCGCCGCTAAGGTGTTGTTCGGTAGAGATGCTTCGGCAAGCTCAGCATGACGTGCGGTTAGGAACTATAAGCGCTAGTGGGAATTAGCTGAAATACCGGAAATCGTGGCCGTCCTCAATCCGCAGCAGTGTCTCGTAGATAAGGCGCGTCACGCTATCTACGTCGTCTTTGTGGACGGTTTCAACAGTAGTGTGCATATACTTGAGTGGCAGCGAGATAAGCGCCGACGCCACGCCCGAGCCCGAATATGCGAAGGCATCCGTATCGGTGCCGGTAGCGCGGGTAGCCGAAGCGCGCTGAAACGGAATGTCGGTCTCCCTGGCAGTGGTAATAATTAAATCGCGCAGATTATTCTGCACGGCCGGGCCGTAGGTAATGACCGGGCCTTTGCCACAGAAAATATCGCCGCTGGTTTTCTTCTCGTACATCGGCGACTGCGTGTCGTGGGTTACGTCGGTGATAATGGCCACGTCGGGATTGATGCGGTGGGCCACCATCTCGGCCCCGCGCAGGCCGATTTCCTCCTGCACCGCATTCACGATGTAGAGGCCGAAAGGCAGCTTTTTGCCGTTCTCTTTCAGCATCCGGGCTACTTCGGCAATCATGAAGCCGCCCACGCGGTTATCGAGGGCGCGGCCTACGTAGTACTTATCGTTGAGCACGGTAAACTCGTCCTCAAACGTTACCACGGAGCCGACGTGGATACCCATTTCCTCCACTTCATCGGCGCTGCTGGCGCCGCAGTCGAGGAAGATGGTTTCAATGGTGGGCGCTTTGTCCTGCTCCACCTTGCGCACGTGGATGGCCGGCCACCCAAACACGCCCTTTACCACGCCTTTTTCGCCGTAAATATTTACCCGCTTGCTCGGGGCCACCAGCGCATCGGAGCCGCCGTTGCGGCGCAGATACAGGTAGCCCTCCTTGGTGATATAATTCACGAAATACGATATCTCATCGGCGTGCGCCTCAATGACGACCTTGTATTTCGCGTCGGGATTAATCACGCCCACGACGGTACCGTAGGTATCGACAAAATAAGAGTCGATGTAGGGCTTAATGTACTCCAGCCACAATTTCTGGCCTTCTTTCTCAAAACCAGTGGGCGAGGAATTATTCAGATACTTCTCAAGAAAGGCAAAGGACTCGGGACGCATAGCTACTGATGAATTTAACGCAAAGTTTCGCGAAGTTGGGCGCGAAGTCTGGAAAAGCCGGCTCTACAAAGCTTCGCGCCAACTTCGCGAAACTTTGCGTTAAAGAAGAAATTACAGCGGAATGTTGCCGTGCTTTTTACGCGGCAGCGTGTCCACTTTATTTTCCAGCATCTTAAAGGCGCGAATTAATTTTTGCCGGGTTTGCGAGGGCATAATTACCTCGTCCACGAAGCCGCGGTGCGCGGCGCGGTAGGGCGTGGCAAATTTCTGCTGGTACTCGTCTACCTTTTCCTGGAGCTTGGCTTCGGGGTCTTCGGCCTGGGCGATTTCGCGCTTGAAGATGATTTCGGCCGCGCCCTTAGCGCCCATCACGGCAATTTCGGCGGTAGGCCAGGCAAAGTTGAGGTCGGCGCCGATGTGCTTGCTGTTCATTACGTCGTACGCGCCGCCGTAAGCCTTGCGGGTAATCACGGTGATGCGCGGCACGGTGGCCTCGCAGAAGGCGTAGAGCAGCTTGGCCCCGTTGGTGATGATGCCGCGCCACTCCTGGTCGGTGCCGGGCAGGAAGCCGGGCACGTCTTCGAGCACCAGCAGCGGGATATTAAACGAGTCGCAGAAGCGCACGAAGCGGGCCGCTTTGGTGCTGGCGTTGATGTCGAGCACGCCGGCCAGTACCGCCGGCTGGTTGCCCACGATGCCGATGCTGCGGCCGGCCAGCCTGGCAAAGCCCACCACGATGTTCTCGGCGAAGTTCTGGTGCACCTCCATAAAGGAGCCGGCATCAATCAGGCCCTCAATTACTTCGCGGATGTCGTAGGGCTGGTTGGCGTTGTCGGGGATGAGCGTATCGAGCGCCGGGCGGCTTTCGTCGCCTTGCGGCGAATAAGCCACGGCGGGCGCAGTTTCTTCGCAGTTTTGGGGCATGTAGCTCAGCAGCTGCTTGAGCTGCTGAATAATGACGACCTCGTTGGGCGCGGTGAAGTGCGTAACGCCGCTCTTGGCCGAGTGGGTGCTGGCCCCGCCCAGCTCCTCGCTGGTTACGTTTTCGTGGGTCACGGTCTTCACCACGTTGGGGCCGGTCACGAACATATAGCTCGTGTTTTCGACCATCAGAATGAAGTCGGTAATGGCCGGCGAGTACACCGCGCCGCCCGCGCACGGCCCCATAATGGCCGAGAGCTGCGGCACCACGCCGCTGGCCAGGGTATTCTTATAGAAGATATCGGCGTAGCCGCCCAGGCTCACCACGCCCTCCTGAATGCGGGCGCCGCCCGAGTCGTTGAGGCCAATCACCGGGGCGCCGTTCTTCATGGCCAGGTCCATGATTTTGACGATTTTTTCGGCGTGCGTCTCGCTCAGCGAGCCGCCAAATACCGTGAAATCCTGCGAGAAAACGTACACCAGGCGGCCGTGCACGGTGCCGTAGCCGGTCACGACGCCATCGCCGAGGTAATATTCCTTGTCGAGGCCAAAGTCTTTGGCACGGTGCATCACAAACTTGCCGATTTCCTCGAACGAGCCTTCATCAAGCAGCAGGTCAATGCGTTCGCGGGCGGTGAGCTTGCCTTTTTTGTGCTGGGCGTCGATGCGGGCCTGGCCGCCGCCGAGCAGGGCTTCCTGGTTTTTGGCGGCAAGCAGCTCGGTTTTGGAGAGGGTGGGGTGGGCGGCTACGTGGGGGTCGGCCATTGGGGAGAGCAGGGAGGTTTGGGGGTAATTCTAACGTAAACCCAAAGATAGGTTGAGGCAGCGCGGACTCGCAGAGTCCACGCTACTTTAGTCCCAGCCCAGGTCGGCGTTGATGGGCGGGGTGGGGTCAAGCGACTTCCACAGGTATTTGCAGGCCAGGGAGCGGTAGGGGCGCCAGGGCTCGGCCAGCAGCAGCATTTTCTTTTGCAGCGCCCGGCCGGTTTCTTCCAGGTTATACCATTTGCGCATGGCGTTTTGCAGGCCCAGGTCGCCTTCGCTGAACACGTCGGGCTGGTCGAGGGCAAACATTTGCAGCATCTGGGCCGTCCACCGGCCCACGCCTTTGATGGCGGTGAGGTGTTTGGTAAAGGCCTCCTCGTCGAGCTGGCTCAGGTGCTCGTAGTCGAGCAGGCCGCGCTCCTGGTAGTCGGCAATGGCTTTCAGGTAGCCGATTTTCTGACGGGAAAGGCCGGCCTCGCGCAGCTCGTCCTCCTCCCGGCGCAGCACCTCGCGCGGCTCGGGGTAGCCATCGGGCCTAAAAAGGGCCGTAAAGCGCCGCCAGATGGCCGCCGCTGCCTTGGTCGAAATCTGCTGGCTCACGATGGCGCGCAGCAGCGCCAGGTACAGGTCTTCGTGGGCGGCGGGGCGCACCGGGCCGGCCACGCGGGCAATAGCTTTTGATAAAATGGGGTCGGCCTGGTGTAAGTGGGCCAGCGCGGCGGCGTGCCAGTGGGGTTCGGGATGGGGGTTGGACATAAAAAACGGATAGTGTGCCGGTCTAGTAAAACCGTTAATCGTCCAGCATAGTGCCGGTCGGCTTAGCGCCAGCAAAAAGGATTACCGGGTTGAAAAGCTGCTTCGGTCGGATATTATAAATTAATTAACAAATATATAATAATTATATGAAATATATTCTTGTTTATCCTGAGCAACTTCATTATATCTCATCGCATTATTGTTCGATTGAAAGTCTAAAATTATTGCTCCTTGCCCACTCCCAGCCAGCGCACCAGTGGCCCAATCGTGAGCCCTTGGCCAATAATAGAAAATACCACTATCACGTAGGTAATGCCCACCAGTAGCTCGCGCGGCGCCGAAGCCGGCAAGCTCAGGGCCAGCGCCACCGATAGCCCGCCGCGCAGTCCACCCCAGGTTAGTACTGGCACGCTCCGCTGCGAAGGCGTGAACAAGCCGCTGCGCCGCAGCCCCACCAGCGGCAGCCATACCGAAAGCAGCCGCGCCACCAGCACCACCGCAATAGCCGCTACCCCTGCCCCAATGATTTGGCCTGTGATGGGCAGCACCAGCGCCTCCAGGCCCACCAGTACAAAAAGCACGGCGTTGAGCACCTCATCAACCAGCTCCCAGAACTTGTTCACGTAGTCCTGTGACGCATTGGATGGTACCGGGTCCAGGCGACTGAAATGGCCCACCAGCAGGCCCGCCACCACCATTGCCAGCGGCACCGAGGTGCGCAGGCAGTGAGCTAGCGCTGTGCCTCCGGCAACCAGGGCCAGCGTTATCAGCACCTCCACCTGGTAGTTATCAATACTGCGCAGCAGCCAGGCGGCCCCCAGTCCCAGCGCTATGCCCAGCGCCACGCCGCCCAGTGCTTCCTGCGCAAAAATGCGCAGCGCATGGCCGATGGTAACAGCCTGCGAGCCTGGCTGCGCCATTTCCAGCAGCACCACAAACAGCACCACGCCCACGCCGTCGTTGAACAGCGACTCACCCACAATCTTTATTTCCAGGTCTTTTTCAATGTTGGCTTTGGTCAGAATGCTGAGCACGGCCACGGGGTCGGTTGGCGAGATGAGTGCCCCAAACAGCAGGCAGTACAGCAGCGGCGTAGGCAGCCCCAGCCAGGGCAGCAGCCAATACATGGCCCCGCCCACCAGCGCCGTGCTTAGTGGGGTGCCAATAAGCGCCAGCGTGCCCACCGACCAGCGCAGCCGCCCCAGCCGCCGGGTATCGACGTGGATGGCGCCGGCGAACAGCAGGAAGCCCAGCATCACCTGCATCACCAGGGCGCTAAAATCGAGGGAGCCCACCACGCGGGCCAGTTCCAGCACCGGCTTCACGCCGAGCTGGGCCAGCCCTACCAGCGCCAGCGATACTCCCAGCCCCAGCACCATCAGCCCAATGGCGGGTGGCATCCTGAGGAAGCGGTAATTGAGGTAGGCAAAGCCAGCTGCCAGCACCAGCAGCAAGGACAACGCATTATATAAATCCATTCGAAATCTATAGGGGCCACCCGCTGGTAAGCAGGCAGCCCCCAATCGCTTGGTCAGTTCAGGAAGAAGGGCCTAGCCAGCCAGCCCCGGCAGCGCCGCGATAACCCGTTCCAGCATCTCCTGGCTTACGTCGAGGTGGGTCACAAAGCGTACCCAGCTCCCGCCAAAGCCGCTGGCCTTAATGCCCTGGCTTTCGAGGCGAGCCAGGAAATCAGCTACGGTCAGGCGGGTTTCATCGAGGCGGAAAATAACGAGGTTGGTTTCGGGCGCCAGGATTTCAGCCACGTAAGGCAGCGGGCGCAGCGCCTCCGCCAGCTGCGCGGCGCGGCGGTGGTCATCGGCCAAGCGGGCCACGTTGTTTTCCAGGGCATAGAGTCCGGCCGCTGCCAGGTAGCCCGCCTGCCGCCAGCCGCCCCCGAATAATTTGCGCAGCCGCTTGCAGCCGTTGATAAACTCCTGCGAGCCCAGCAGCACCGAGCCCACCGGGGCGCCCAGCCCCTTGCTCAGGCACACCGAGATGGAGTCGAACAGCTTGCCGTAGTCCTCGCTGCGCTGGCCGGTGGCCACCAGCGCGTTGAAGATACGCGCGCCGTCGAGGTGCAGGGCCAGCTTATTCTTTTTGGTAAATGCCGCGATTTCCTCCAAATCCGACCAGGCATAGCAGCTGCCGCCGCCTCGGTTGTGGGTATTTTCGAGGCACACCAGCCGGGTAGTAGGGTAGTGTACGTTGCCGGCCGGGCGCACGGCCCCGGCCACCTGGCTGGCCGTGAGGCGACCCCGGTTGCCGGGCAGCAGCGCTACCGAGGCGCGCGCGTGGTGCATAATGCCGCCCACTTCCCACAGGTACACGTGGGCCGTGGCTTCGCAGATAACCTCCGACACGGGCGCGCAGTGCGCCATGATAGCCAGCTGGTTAGTCATCGTGCCCGAGGGGCAGAACAAGCCGGCCCCCATGCCGAAGCGGGCGGCCAGGCTGGTTTCCAGCGCCCGTACGGTGGGGTCTTCGTCGTACACATCGTCGCCGACTGCGGCGGCCTGCATAGCGGCGAGCATGGCGGGGGTGGGGCGCGTCACGGTATCGGAGCGCAAATCGATAATCGGCAGGGGAGAAGGAGCTAAAGCCAAGGGATTAAGCAAAGGGTTTGGAATTCCAAAAGTAAAGCCTTATTTTTGCACCTCATTTGCCAGAACTCTCATTTCCCCGGAAATCATGTCCGTTACCCGTCTGAAGCGCAAGCACCGCAAAAACATTGCCCGTGCCAACAATGAAGTGCGCAAAATCAAGAACTTGCTGCGTACGCCCGTGCTGAAAAACGTGGACCTGGACGAGCTCAAATCACGCTTTGGCCAGGCTGCCCCAAACGTGGCTGCCCAAAGCGATGCTTCCGTGGCTAACAAAAACGATAAGGCGGCCGCGAAAGAGGAAGGCATCTTCAGCAAAGTGGCGCACGCTGCCTCCGCTGCTGCCGATAAAGTAAAGCACGTAGCCAGCGATGCCGTTGACGCCGTAGCGCACAGCAGCCTAGTGGAAAAGGCCACCGATGCCGTGCAGGAAGCTGCCCACAACCTCGTGGAAGGTGCCAAGCACGCGCTGGAAAGCAAAACCCCCGAAGAAAATCAGGCCACGGAAGCTAACCAGACCGGCGGCGAAGGGTTTGACGCTGCCGAGGCTGAAACCAAGCCGGTGAACAACGACGGCCAGGAAGGCGAGCACCCGAAGCCCGAAATCGCGCTGTAGGCTGCTGCTGACTACGTAAGAAAAAGGCGTCCGGCTCTGTGGCCGGACGCCTTTTTAGCGTACGCCCGTGTCTGCCATTGCCGTGCGCGGGCCCAGTTCGATGGCCTGCATCTCTACTACCTTACCCCGGTCGATGCCGAAGCGCAGCATCGTGCGCACCTTATGAAAGCCGTGCCGACCCGCCGCGCCGGGGTTGAGCGCCAATAGATTCAGCTTAGGGTCGGGCATTACGCGCAGAATATGCGAGTGGCCGCATACGAATAGCCCCGGCCGCGCCTGAGCCAGCAGCTGCCGCGCGGCCGGGGCATAGTGCCCAGGGTAACCCCCAATGTGCGTCATGAGCACCCGCAGGCCCTCTACCGCGAAGTCCTGCACCAGCGGCTCGGTGCAGCGCACGTCGGTGCCGTCGATGTTGCCATACACGCCCCGAAATACCGGCGCCAGGCCCGCTAGCTGCACTACCAGCTCTGAGGAGCCAAAGTCGCCGGCGTGCCATATCTCGTTGGCACCGCGCAGGTGGTGCGCCAGGCGCTCGTCGAAATAGCCGTGGGTATCGGAGAGGAGGGCGATGCGCGTCATAGCGGCGGCAAAGATGCAACGCCGCCAGCTAGTGTGGCAAAAAACCGGCGGCCCCGTATCTTGCGGCGCTACCAGCCGTATGCTCCAGGTAGTGCAAGGGGATAATTCCATTGCAGACTCTTTTCTTTTCGAAATTTCCGATGAACGTTTTCATCAACGATGTGCCGCTGATTATTAAAAAGCTCAGCGACAAGGTGTACAAGCATAAATACGACCTCGTGCTTGCGGCCGATGAGGATTTTACCAGCAAGGATTTGGTGGGCGATGTGCTGGTGCGCGATGCCACGCCGGCCTTTCTCGACCGCCTGTTGCGGCTGATGGAAGTGAAAAAGCTGAAAAAGCTGGATTCGCTCACCATGCTGGCCCGCAAAAAGAAGAATCTTATTCTGCATCTTAAAGACCAGTTTAAGATTGCCAAGGCCGCCGGTGGCCTCGTAGTCAAAGACGGGCAGGTGCTCATGATTTATCGCCTCGGTAAATGGGACCTGCCCAAAGGGAAGCTCAAAAGTGAGGAGGATGTGGCCCTCGGTGCCATCCGTGAGGTAGAGGAAGAGTGCAATATCAAGGTGGAGCTGGGCGAAAAGCTGCCCAGCACCTGGCACTCGTATGCGTACAAAGGCAATAAAATGCTGAAGAAAACGAGCTGGTACGTAATGAAATGCCTCGACGACTCGGTAATGCGGCCTCAAACGGAGGAATACATTGAGGAAGTGCGCTGGATGTCGCCCCAGGATGCCCTGGCTCGCCTCGAAGAGTCGTACGCCTCCATTACCCTGGTCGTGCAGCACTACCTGAGTGAGCTGGCTGGCAAGCCTGCCAAAGCCACCTCCGAGAAATAGCCTGGGTTAGAACTCTTCCTGGAAGAGCTCTAAGACCGGAACTAATTGGCCTACTGCCATATCTCACTAAAAAAGGCTCCGCCGGCAATTGCCAGCGGAGCCTTTTTTAGCTACTTACCCCAGCTAAGCTACTACTGCAGCTTTGGGCGCGCCGGCCATAATCTCGGCATTGGCAAAGTCGGCGTATTTCTCAAAGTTTTTTATGAACTTGTCGGCCAGCTCCGAGGCGGTTTGGTCGTAGGCCTCTTTATCGGCCCAGGTATTGCGCGGGTCCAGTATCTCGCTGGGTACGCCGGGCACGGCCCCGGGCACTTCCACCCCAAAAATGGGGTGCTTCTTGAAGTTCACCTCGTTAAGCACCCCGCCGAGGGCGGCCGTAATCATGGTCCGGGTGTAGCCCAGCTTCATGCGGTGGCCTACGCCGTAGCTGCCGCCGGTCCAGCCCGTATTCACCAGCCACACGTTGATATCGGGATGCTCGTCCATTTTCTGGCCCAGCATCTCGGCGTACCTGGTAGGGTGCAGCGGTAGAAATACCTGCCCAAAGCAGGCCGAGAACGTAGTCTGAGGCTCCGTGACGCCCATTTCGGTGCCGGCTACCTTTGCCGTGTAGCCCGACATAAAGTGGTACATGGCGTGGCTCTTATTGAGCTTGCTGATGGGCGGCAGTACCCCAAACGCATCCGCCGTAAGGAAGAAGATATTCTTCGGAGAGCTGCCTACTGAAGGCTCTACACAGTTGGGAATGAAATGGATAGGGTAGGCCGTGCGCGTGTTCTCCGTTACCGACTTATTGGCGTAGTCTACCGTGTGCGTGCCAGGCAGGAAGCGCGTATTTTCCACGATGGAGCCGAAGCGGATGGCATCCCAGATTTCGGGCTCCTTGGCGCGGCTCAGGTCGATAACCTTGGCGTAGCAGCCGCCCTCGAAGTTGAAAATGCCGGCCTCGGGCGTCCAGCCGTGCTCGTCGTCGCCGATAAGTCCCCGGTTCGGGTCGGCCGAAAGCGTCGTTTTGCCAGTGCCCGAGAGGCCAAAGAAAATAGCCGTGTCGCCGTCGGGGCCCACATTGGCCGAGCAGTGCATGGCCAGCGTGTTGTGCTCGTGGGGCAACAGATAATTCAATACGCCGAATATGCCTTTTTTCATTTCGCCGGCATAGCCCGTGCCGCCGATGAGAATCATCTTGCGGGTGAAGTCGATGATGGCGAAGTTTTTCTGGCGGGTGCCATCCACGGCCGGGTCGGCCTCAAAGCCGGGGGCACAAATGATGCTGAAGTCGGGCGTCCACGACGTGTCGGCATCAGCCGCCGGCCGCAGAAACATGTTGTAGCAGAAGAGGTTGTGCCAGGCCAGCTCATTTACTACGCGCAGCTTAAGCTGATAGTCAGGATTGGCCCCGGCGTAGGCTTCACGCACAAATACTTCCTTGTCGGCGAGGTAAGCCACCATTTTCTGGTGCAGCTGCTCAAAGCGGGCGGGGTCGAAGGCGATGTTGATGTCGCCCCACCACACGCTGTCGGCGGTGTTGGCATCCTTTACCACAAACCGGTCTTTGGGCGAGCGGCCCGTAAACTGGCCAGTGTCGGCCATCAGCGCGCCGGTATCAGTAAGCGTGCCTTCCTGGCGGCGCAGCGCGTGCTCCACCAGCGCGGCGGGAGTAAGGTTGAGATGGGCCTGGGCCGGAGCCTGCACAAAACCTAAGGGGGCCAGGCGGGCAGCGACTGCTTTTTGGTCAGCCATGAAACAGAGAAACAAAAAGTGGGTGGGAACAGTGTGGAATGGTACTACAAATGTACAAGGCCTCCGGCGAATTTTCGCTGCAATCGTTTGCAGCTGGCCGGGTCCGGCCAGCTTTTAAGCTCAAAAACTGGTCTGACTTAAAAGGGAAAACGATTTTTAGGCATTTGTGCCTACCCGCACTATCCGCCAAAACCTATTGAGCTCGTGCACCTGGGCGGCGGTATAACATAGTAAATTTACTATGTTATACCGCCGCCTTTGCTCCTCATTACCCAAAAGTTTTCTTAGCTTTACCCACCCCCCGCCCAGTGTGGAAAGGGCATTTACGTTTCTTTCTCTTTTACCTCTTCGTTCTCTGCATGCAACCTGCTACCGCCAGCCTGCGCCCGCAACCGCCCCAAACGGCCTCGGGCAGCCACCCGCGCGGCCTCTACCTCCTGTTTGCCACCGAAATGTGGGAGCGTTTCAGCTACTACGGCATGCGTGCCGTGCTGGTGCTGTTTCTCACCAAGGCCATGATGATGGACAAGGCGTTCGCGTCGAAGTTCTATGGTGGCTACACCAGCCTGGTTTACCTCACGCCGCTCATCGGGGGCTTTATCTCGGACCGCTACTGGGGCAACCGGCGCTCCATAACGGTGGGCGGCCTGATGATGGCGATTGGGCAGTTTACGCTGTTTTTCTCGGCCAGCAACTACGGGCCTGCCAGCACGCATCAGCTTAGCCACTGGCTGCTGTACGCTGGCCTGGGCACCATGATTGTGGGCAATGGCTTCTTTAAGCCTAATATCTCCAGCATGGTAGGCTCGCTCTATTCGCCCACCGATACCCGCAAGGATGCGGCCTACACCATCTTCTACATGGGCATCAACCTGGGTTCGTTCATCGGCAATACTATTACCAGCCTGGTAGGCGATACGGGGCACCCCGGCGACTTCCGCTGGGCCTTCCTGGCCTGCGGTATTGCCATGCTGCTCGGTACCGCCGTTTTCAATTGGGGCAAAGGCAAATACCTGCATACGCCCGAAGGCGAGCAAGTTGGCCTCACGCCGGTTAACTCGGGTGGGGTGAAGGGAATTTATGCGTTGCTGCCGGTGCTACTGGCGCTGGTGCTGGGCATTCTATGGCTTGATACCGCCATGTTCCCGACTATTGCCCCGCTGCTCGGCATTGCCCTTGTGGCAATTATCTTCATGATATTCAGCGATAAATCGCTCAGTGGAGCCGATGTGCAGGGCATCATGGTCATTTTTATCGTGTCATTCTTCGTGGTGTTTTTCTGGGCAGCCTTTGAGCAGGCGCCGGCCTCGCTCACGTTCTTTGCCGATGAGCAGATGAACCGGACCATCTTCGGTGTTACCCTGCCGGCTAGTATATTTCAAAACCTGAATGCTATTTTCGTCGTGGCCGGCGCGCCGCTCATGGCGATGGTTTGGGTTGCGCTGGGCAAGCGCGGCGCCGAGCCGGCCTCGCCCGTCAAAATGGCAATGGGCCTGGCCTTGCTGGCCGCTGGCTACCTGGTAATGTGCTTCGGGGTGCACAACCTCCAGCCCGGCGTGAAGGTGAGCATGTTCTTTCTGGTGATGCTCTACTTCCTGCACTCGGCCGGCGAGCTGTGCCTGTCGCCCATCGGCCTGTCACTGGTCAATAAGCTGGCCCCGGTCAAGTTTGCCTCCCTGCTGATGGCCGTCTGGTTTCTGGCCAATGCCGCCGCCAACTACCTGGCCGGCTACATGAGCAGCCTCTACCCAGACCCCAAATCGACCGCCCCCGCGCCGTCGGTGCTGGGCTTTCACATCACCAACCTCTACGACTTTTTTATGGTATTCGTGGTGTCGGCTTCGGTTGCGGCAGCCATTCTCTTCCTGCTCAGCGGCCGTCTGGCCAAGATGATGGACGCCCGCAATTATCCGGCGCCTGCTCCTGCGGTGTAGGTCAAAGCCAACCGTCCACCAAAAAGCCCCGCCGGACCAACGTCCGGCGGGGCTTTTTCAATCATTCAAACGAACAAACCAAACCCGAAAGTCAGCCCGCGCAGCGGGCGTATCCGCGAAATCAGTTAAATCCGTTTAATCTGCGGTGCTTACATCATGCCGCCCATGCCACCCATACCGCCCATACCACCGTCGCCGTGGCCACCAGCAGCTTCTTTAGGCTCGGGCTCATCCGAGATAACGGCTTCGGTCGTCAGCAGCAGGCCGGCGATGGAAGCAGCGTTCTCGAGCGCCAGGCGGGTTACTTTGGTCGGGTCGATGATACCAGCGGCCGTCAGATTTTCGTAGCGGTCCTCGCGGGCGTTGTAGCCAAAGTCGCCTTTACCATCGCGCACCTTCTGCACCACTACCGAGCCTTCGCCACCGGCGTTCTGCACAATGGTGCGCAGGGGAGCTTCCAGAGCCGTACGGATGATGTTGACACCCGTGCGCTCGTCGCCGTTCAGGGTCGTCACGGCGTCGAGCGCCTCAATGGCGCGCACCAGAGCCACGCCACCGCCGGGCACCACGCCTTCCTCAACGGCGGCGCGGGTTGCGTGCAGGGCATCGTCTACGCGGTCTTTCTTTTCCTTCATTTCTACCTCGGTGCTGGCACCGATGTAGAGAATAGCCACGCCACCGCTCAGCTTGGCCAGGCGCTCTTGCAGCTTCTCCTTGTCATAGTCTGAAGTAGTAGTTTCCATCTGGGCCTTAATCTGGTTCACGCGCGACGTGATATCCTCTTTCTGGCCTTTACCATTGACAATCGTGGTGTTGTCTTTGTCGATGATGATTTTCTCCGCCGTGCCGAGGTAGTCCAGGGTAGCGTTCTCCAGCTTGTAGCCGCGCTCTTCCGAAATTACCGTACCGCCCGTGAGGGTGGCGATGTCTTCGAGCATAGCCTTGCGGCGGTCGCCGAAGCCGGGAGCCTTCACGGCCGCGATTTTCAGCGAGCCGCGCAGCTTGTTTACTACCAGCGTAGCCAGGGCCTCGCCATCCACGTCTTCTGAGATAATCAGCAGCGGCTTGCCAGTCTGCAGCACCTGCTCCAGCACGGGCAGCAGCTCCTTCATGGTGCTGACCTTCTTGTCGTAGATGAGGATGTAGGGGTTCTCGAACTCCGTCTCCATTTTCTCGGGATTGGTCACGAAGTAGGGCGAGAGGTAGCCGCGGTCGAACTGCATGCCCTCTACCGTTTTTACTTCGGTCTCGGTGCCGCGAGCTTCTTCTACCGTGATAACACCTTCTTTACCAACCTTATCCATCGCGTCGGCAATCATCTTGCCGATTTCGGCGTCGTTGTTGGCCGAGATGGTACCCACCTGCGCGATTTCGGCGCTGTTGGCAATCGGCTTCGACTGAGCCTTCAGGTTAGCCACTACGGCCTGCACGGCCTTGTCGATACCGCGCTTGAGGTCCATCGGGTTAGCACCGGCGGCCACGTTCTTCGAGCCGGCCGTGTAGATGGCCTGGGCCAGTACGGTAGCCGTGGTGGTGCCGTCGCCGGCCTGGTCGGCCGTTTTCGAGGCTACTTCCTTCACCAGCTGGGCGCCCATGTTCTCGATGGGGTCGCGCAGCTCGATTTCTTTGGCTACGGTTACGCCGTCCTTGGTAATGGAAGGCGCACCGAACTTCTTGTCGATGATAACGTTGCGGCCTTTAGGCCCGAGCGTTACTTTAACGGCGTTCGCCAGTTTATCCACACCGCGCTTCAAGCGGTCGCGGCCTTCGGTGTCAAATTGAATGTTCTTAGCCATTACGTGGTTAAGTGATAGGTTAATAAGATGTTAAGCTTTGAAATGTGATAAATGGGCTGCTGTGCAAAATGTAAGAGTTAGTAAAAACCGTACATCTTTCTACTTAGCCACATTTGGCACCTTAACTTTAAAGAACGGCCAGAATGTCCTTCTCCTGCATGATGAGGTAGTCCTCGCCGTCCAGGGTGATTTCGGTGCCGGTCCACTTGCCGTACAATACCTGGTCGCCGGTTTTCACCTGGGGCTTGATGAGGCTGCCGCTGTCGGCAGTGCGACCTTCGCCTACGGCTACTACTTCGCCACGCTGGGGCTTCTCCTTGGCAGTATCGGGAATGATGATGCCAGACTTGGTGGTGGCTTCGGCGGCGGCGGCTTTAATGACCACGCGGTCGGCCAGCGGTTTAATGCTCAGTGCCATTGGTTGAAAGGGGAAATGGATGTTTTGGATAAATAAGAAGTCGGAACTTCTGCTGCGGCGATTGACACGAAATGTGCCAACCGCCCAAACCTGACAGAATGTGCGCCACAACTAGCCGGATTGGCAGACCAAGGCGGCCAACACCCCGCCGACCAAGCAAAAAGCCAGTGGCTCCGTCGGAACGGGGCCACTGGCTTTTTGCTTGAATATAGAAAAAGAGGCTTATTTAGCCGGCTGTGGGGCCGTTATCGGCGCGGCCGGCTGCTGGGTGGCCGGGGCTGCTGCACCAGGGGCCGGGGCAGCCGGGGCTACCGGCACAACTGCTTTCTTGGCAGCCTGCTGGTTGACGCTCTGGATAGGGCCGTTGCTGCCGCCGCCAACCATGTGGGTAGCCAGCGATAATACAATCAGGCCCACGGCGAAGCCCCAGGTTAGCTTTTCCAGCAAGTCACCGGTACGCTTAACGCCCATGAGGTTGGCGGTGCCGCTCGCACCAAACTGGCTGCTAAGGCCGCCGCCCTGAGGATTTTGGGCTAACACTACCAAGGCCAGTAGGAAGCACACGAGCAGAATGAAAATGACTAACGCGAGGTACATGGAAAAAAGTAAAAGCTACGCCGACGGGCGCAAAGATTCAATTTGGGCTGCAAAGTACGCCATTTTTTCTGGGTGTTTCACCATCAGGCGCTCATAAACTGCAATGGCGCGGTCATTTTTTCCCTGGCGGGCCAATATTTTAGCCAGGCTTTCCGATGCCAGGTCGGGCTCCGCGCGGGTGCTGCGCACCGAGAGGTCGGCCTGGGCGTCGGGCTCGGGAGCCGAGGGCAACGGAGCTACGCGCCGCCGCTGCGGGGCCGGCGCACGCTGTAAGAAGCTGTTAATCAGGTCGAGAGAGCTGGGCTTGGGTAGCGTTGAGGGCTGATGGGCCGCCAGGTGCGCCAGCAGGAGGCCATCGGGCTCAAAAAACTCGCCAGTAGGCGGCAGGCTGGCACTGGGCAGTAAGTCAGTGGGGAGGGGAGCTACCAGGCAAAAGCCCAGCCGGCTCCCCTCGGCGGGGGCGTAGCCTACCTCAGGCACACCGCTATACGCCGGCAGCGCAGGAGTGGGCGCCACAGTGGCAGCAGTACTAGCACCAGCTGGCTCGACTGGCTCTGGCAGGCGATAAGCCAGTAGCTCGGCCGGCTCTTCATCAGCCAGCCCAAACTCATGGCGGGCTACCTCGGCCTCGGCCGGCGGGCGGATGGGCGGAGCCTGGGCCGGCAGCTCTGCTTCTGTCTCAGGCGGCAGCTCAGAAACCACTGCTTGGGGCAAGGTGGCCGGTGCTGCTGCCCCAATTACCTGGTCGGGCTCGTCGGTTGGCGCTACTACGAGGAGCGGTTGCTCAGCGAAAACCTCGTTTTCCGGAGCAATGGCAGTAGGCTTAGGGCCCGGAACCTCAACTAGCGCAGGCGCTGCCGCTCGCTCCGGCATGGCGATAGACGCCTCTACTTCGGCAAGTGCCGGCTCAGCTACTGCTATTGACGGGGCGGGCTGCTCTATCAGCTGGCGCAGGCGCGTGCGGTCGGCGGCATAAGTGGCGGCCCGGCGCAGGCGCTGGCCGGCCAGCATAGAGCTTTGGTCGTGCGCCGCTTTGGCCAGCAGCAGGTGAGCCGTTTGGCAGTAGGGGAAGGCCTCGGCCAACTGCTCCAACGCACGCGTATCGGCCCCGTTGAGAGTCGAAGGATGGGTTAGGAGCTGTAAAAGCGAGGCGCGGGTCATGCGTGGGTGAGAAGGAGGGCGTTGGGTGGCGTAGCTGGCGTTTAAAGCCTATTAGTCAATGCTATAGATTGTTCGAGCGCTACCAGTTGGCCACCGATTTGTTGAACATATCGCTGATAATATTGCGCGTGATTTCGCGAACTGATGCCAAATCGTTGTTTATGGACGCAATATCCTGCGTAGAAGCGAAATCGCGCTGGCTCTGGAAAGTCTGCTCGAAGTCCTGCTTATTATTCTTGGTGTTGGTAAAGCGCAGCTGCACCTGAATGGTGAGGCGGTTGGCTCCCGCGCTGGGCAGTCCGCCGGCCTGCTGAATGGCCGCCGGAGCAAAGTCGTAGGCCACAATAGTACCTTCAAATTGCAGGTCGCCATCGCGCGGCACCAGCTTAAGGGTGGTATTACGCTGAAAATAGTCCTTAATATCTTCGGTAAAGCGCTGCGACAGATACGCCGGCGCGTTGGGCGCAGTATTCTGGAAGGTCTGAATGGAAATCGTTTTAACCGCCGGGTCGATGTTGGTGCCGTTGAACGAATACACGCCGCAACTGCTGAGCAGGAGCAAGGGCAGCGCCAGCAGGCCCAGCGCCTGGCGGCGGGTGGTTTTAAGCCGATTCCAGGTCATATTGCTTGAGCTTGCGGTAGAGGGTGCGCTCCGAGATGCCCAGGTCCTGGGCCGCATATTTGCGTTTGTTGTGATGCTTCTTCAAGGCCTTGAGAATCATCTCTTTCTCAATTGCATCGAGCGACAGGGTTTCCTCCTCAGTTTCGTGCGAAATGTCTTCGGTGTGGTCGGTATCGTCCTCGTCGGCATAGTTACCCACCGAGCTTACATCTACCCGCAGCGGCGCGGCCGGGCTGGCCGGCAGGTAATAGCCGTTGCTTTCGGCTGCCCCATCCGGGGCCGGGTGGGGCAGCGGCTCGTTTAAGTTGTTAAATAAATGGCTGTTCTGCCGCAGCAGCTCCTGGGTATCAGTAGTGGCGGGGCGGTTGCCGGTGGCCAGCTCCAGCACCACTTTTTTAAGGTCGGTCATGTCGCGGCGCATGTCGAACAGCAGCCGGTACAGAATATCGCGCTCCGAATAAGAGCTAAAATCATTGCCGGTGCTGTGGCCGGGCAGCAGGGCCGGCAACAGCGACGTTTGGGCGGCCGGCAAATAGGTAGTCAGGCGGGCGGCATCGACTTCCCGCTCCAACTCAAGCACCGAAATCTGCTCGGCCAGGTTCTTAAGCTGGCGAATGTTGCCCGGAAACCGAAACCGGGTAAGCAGCCGGACCGCGTCGGGCGTAAGAGATATAGGTTTTACCCGATGTTTCTCCGAAAAATCAGCGGTGAATTTGCGGAATAGCAGGTAAATATCGTCGCCGCGCTCGCGCAGGGACGGCACCGTAATCGGCACCGTGTTAAGCCGGTAGTAGAGGTCTTCGCGGAACTTGCCGGCCTGCACGCGGTCGAGCAGATTCACGTTGGTGGCGGCCACTACGCGCACGTCGGTTTTCTGAACCTTGCTGCTACCCACCCGGATAAACTCGCCGTTTTCGAGCACGCGCAGCAGGCGGGCCTGGGTGCCCAGCGGCATTTCGGCAATCTCATCCAGAAAGATGGTGCCACCGTCGGTCACTTCAAAATAGCCCTTGCGAGCTTCATTAGCCCCCGTAAATGCGCCTTTTTCGTGCCCAAACAGCTCCGAGTCGATAGTGCCTTCCGGAATGGCGCCGCAGTTGATGGCGATAAACTGCCCGTGCTTGCGCGGCGACAGGGCGTGGATAATCTTGGAAAACGACTCCTTGCCCGACCCGCTTTCGCCGGTGATGAGCACGGTCATGTCGGTCGGCGCAACCTGCGCGGCTACCTGAATGGCGTAGTTCAGCGCCGGCGCATTGCCGATGATGCCGAAGCGCTGCTTGATGGATTGAATCTCTTGATTTGTCATTGGCTAGACCAAGCCTAACCGACTCAGTCCGATGAAGTTATTTTTTAGAAAAGTTCATGCGCCATAACAGACGAATGACCAAAAAGGCGATGAAACCGCCAGTCAGCAACTGGAGAGCTTGCCAAATAAGTAAGCCGCTAAAGGGACCTGTCATTAGTGATGAATAAAAAGTTGAGCTAGACTGCCTCACCCAGCAGCGAGCCCCCCGTATTCGTGTGCACCAGCACGTTGACATAGTCGCCTTTCTGAAAATTGCCTTTCGGGAAAATCACTACCTGGTTCTGGCTGTTGCGGCCGCTGAGGTCGTCTTTCGAGCGTTTGGAGAAATTCTCGACCAGCACCTGGTGCACGCGGCCCACCCCGCGCTCGTAGCGGGCCCGGCTGTGGGCCTGCTGGCGGTCGATTATTTCCTGAAGTCGGCGCTTTTTTACTTCCAGCGGCACGTCATCGGCGAGCTTGCGGGCGGCCAGGGTGCCGGGGCGCTCCGAGTAGAAAAACATATAAGCCATGTCATATTGAACATGGTCGATAAGGCTCAGCGTATCCTGATGCTCTTCTTCCGTCTCGGAGCAGAAGCCGGCAATCATATCCGTCGAGATGGCACAGTCGTCGCCCAGGATGCGGCGCACGGCCGCCACGCGCTCCTCGTACCAGGCCCGGTCGTAGGTCCGGTTCATTAGCGCCAGCACGCGCGAGTTGCCGCTCTGGGCGGGCAGATGCAGGTACTTGCAGATGTTGTCGTGCCGCGCCATGGTGTGCAGCACCTCGTCGGTAATATCCTTGGGGTGCGAGGTCGAAAAGCGTACCCGCAGCTGCGGGCTCACGAGCGCTACGCGCTCCAGCAGCTGGGCAAAGTTGACGTGCTCCTGGCCATCGGCGCTGGCCCACTTGTAGCTGTCGACGTTTTGGCCGAGCAGGGTAACTTCCTTGTAGCCAGCGGCCACCAGGTCGCGGGCTTCCTGCACAATGCTATGCGCATCGCGGCTGCGCTCGCGCCCGCGGGTGAAGGGCACCACGCAAAACGAGCACATATTGTCGCAGCCCCGCATGATGCTGATGAAGGCCGATACGCCGTTCGAGTTGAGGCGCACGGGCGTGATATCGGCGTAGGTTTCTTCGCGGCTCAGCAGCACGTTGACGGCCTTCTGACCCCCATCAATCTGCGCAATGAGCTGGGGAAGGTCGCGGTAGGCGTCGGGGCCCACCACGAGGTCCACGATTTTCTCTTCTTCCAAAAACCGGCTTTTGAGGCGCTCGGCCATGCAGCCCAGCACGCCCACGAGCATGCCCGGCCGGCGCTTTTTATGCGAGTTGATTTGGGTGAGGCGCATGCGCACCGTCTGCTCGGCCTTCTCGCGGATGGAGCAGGTATTGAGCAGCACCAGGTCGGCGGTGGCGAGGTCTTCGGTCGTATCGAACCCTTCCGCCGCCAGGATGCTGGACACGATTTCGGAATCTGAGAAGTTCATCTGGCAGCCGTAGCTCTCGATGTAGAGCTTGCGGCCCGCGCCGGTGCGGGTGGCGGCGCTCACGCGCACGTCGGTGGGCAGGGCCGCCGCGTCGGGTGCGGGTGCAGTAGCAAGAAAATCTAACGTAATGAGCGGTTGAGACATAGCAGGCAAGATGCTCCGGCCGGATGCGGGGCGGGTAACAAAGATACAAAAAATGACAGAATGGCAGGTGGCGGTTAGTTCCTGGTTTTGAACTTACGTCTTGCTGAGGCTGGTTTGCAGCGCTTCGAGCACGCCCTGCGCTTTCAGCAGGCATTCCTGGTACTCGTGCTCCGGCACGGAGTCATACGTGATGGCCGAGCCGACTTGCAGGCTAAGGTAGCCGGTATCGGCGCGGTATTGCAGGCTGCGAATCACGACGTTGAACTCAAATTCGCCATCGGGCCACACAAAGCCGAAGCTGCCGCTGTAGAGGCCGCGCCGGCTGGCTTCGTAATATTCAATAAGCTGCATAGCCCTGATTTTGGGCGCGCCCGTCATCGAGCCCATCGGGAAGGTAGCGCGCAGAATGTCGGCCAGGTCCACGCCCGGCCGTAGCTCTGCCGTGACGGTCGAAATCAATTGCCAAACCTGCTTAAAGCCGTAGGTGCCAAATAGCTCGGGCACTTCGACGGTGCCGGTGCGCGCCACGCGGGCGAGGTCATTGCGCACGAGGTCCACTATCATCAGGTTTTCGGCGCGCTCTTTTTCGTCGTGCAGCAGGGTGAGGCGCTGCTGCTCATCATCGGCCGGGGTGGAGCCGCGGCGCCGCGTTCCCTTTATGGGCTGCGAGGTAATAATATTATTTTTACTATGTACAAAACATTCCGGTGAGGCGCATAGCAAATAATGGTCGTGGTAGCGCAGAAAGCCCGCGTACGGGGCTGGTGATGCCTCGTTGAGCCGCCAGAACGTGGCAACCGGGTCGAGCTGCACGTTTTCGGCGTAAAATTCCTGGCACAAATTCAACTCGTACACCTCCCCAGTAAGAATATCCTGGCGCACGTTTTCAACGGCTTGCAGGTAATCGGTGCGGGGCATGCGCGCCCGCAGCGGCGGCACTGCGGGGCGGCCGGCGGCCGGCACGGGCGTAGCCAGAATGGTGGCCAGCACGTTGGTTGTCGTGCCCTCAATCACCAGCATATCGTCCTGCCAGTACAGGTAGGTTTCGGGCAGAAAGAAGTGCAGCGCCGGCCAATTAAGACCGGAGAAATTGTTGCTACTCAGCGCTTCAATCTCATTCTTAACATCATACGTGATAAAGCCGCAGCGGGGAAGCTGGTAGGGCGGCCCACTTAGGTGCGCAGGTAGCTCGGCCAGCTTATGCGGGGCAGGGAGCGTCGCGTTGGCTACCGCCAGCAGCCGCGTAAACGTGCCGGCCGCCGAAGCCTGCAAGTTATTGGGCTCATAATAAGCGCAATGTAGAAAATGCGCCGCCCACTGCAAGGCGCGGGCGCGGAAGTCGGTGGGCAGGCTGGCGAGCGGGATGGTCAACATAAAGCTTCCACTATAACCCCCGCAGAGCCAGTTTGGCTTTCTGGTCGGTGCTGTTTTTGTATTCGTGCCTGGGGTAGGCCATCGCCTGCTTAAAATAGGCTTTGGCCGCTGGCCGCTGGCCGGCTGCCTGCGCCAGGTAGCCGAGCTGCAAAGCCGACTGCGGCGCGAAGTAGTAAGCGGGGTCGCCCAGCACGGCCGACCGGCGCAGGGTGAGCTGGTAGTCGGCCTGGGCCGAATCGAGGCGGCCCAGGCCTTCCCACACGCGGGCGCGGCGGTAGGGCGCTTCCAGCTGGTCGCGCACGGGTGTAGCGGGAGTAGAATGAAATTGCTGCAAGGTGCTCAGCGCCTGGGTATAGTAGCCGCCATCGGTTTGCAGGCGGGCATGGGTCAGCACGGGGTTGAGCAGTTGAGCGTCGTGGTAGAAGCGCTGGGCGTAGATATCTTCCTCAATGGTAAGCGGCCCGGCCTGGTTGATTTGCTGGCGATAGCGTTCGGTCGCGGCCGCGGGAGCCCCCCCCAGCCAGGCGGCCAGGTAAAGCTTGAAAGCCGCATCCTTGCGATAATACTCACCCCGGTACTCGTGCAGAAACTGCTGGTTTTCGGTGATGGAGCTGGCATAGTCGCCGCGATAAAGCAGTAGGTCGGCAGCCAGGTGGTGCAGGTAGGCCAGGGGCAGGTAGGCCGCGCCGGTAGGCCGGGCGCGGTAGGCCGCCAGCGCCTGCTCGCCGTGGTGCTGGCGCTTTTGCAGGCTGATAACCAGGTAGCTAAAGAGCAAATTATCGGGCTGCTCGCTTGCCAGCCTTAGCACCAATAACAGGCTCTCATTGCCTTTTTTATAATACGCTTCCCGAATAAGCGCGAGCAAAATCTGGCTTTCGGGCTGGAAATCGTGGGGTTGCGCCGCCGCCCGGCCCAGGTTTTGCAAGCCTTGCTCCACGCTGCCGCTCAGGCCCAGCAGCCGCAAAAACCAGTGGTAGCCCTCCGGCAGCGAGCCGATACCGAACTGGCATAGCCCCAGGGTTTTGCGAATAGGCAAATAAGCTGGGTAGCGCTGCGCGGCGGCTTGCACCAGCAGGGCCGCCTGGCGCAGGTTCCAGGCGCCGCGCACCTCGTGGTGAAAGACAATCTGACTCAGTGCCTGGTGCAGCCGAATCTCGGCCTGCACATAGTCGCGCAGGGCGCTGCCCGGTGCTTTTTCCAGGACTGCCAGCCGCTTGTCGTGCGCAGCCTGGTTAGCCTCGTAGTGGCTGGCATCCTGGCTGATAAGCAGCTCTACAAAATCGGCGCAGTCGGCTACCAGCAGCGTACCGGGCGCGCGCGCCGGCTCGGCCGCCAGCAGCTGGCGGCAGGTGCTCACTTTCAGCTTCAGCAGCTCGGCGTAGGCGTGGCGGGCGGCGGGCGAAAGCGTTTCCGGGGCTGGCGTGGCATCGGGTAGCGGCTGCGGGGCCAGCGCCTGGCGGGGGGCACCAGGCGGCGCACTGAGGCCGGCCGTAGTAGCCAACAGGCTCACTACCACGCTCCACGCGCCCCGGCGAAGTCTCTGGCGTAGCCCGGTGGTAATTTCCGTCAAAATGTAAGGGCGATAAAAAAAGGAACGACCGTAGCCGTTCCTCTTCTTTGAAATACAAGCTAGAGCTTAGGCATTGACCGCGGCCCGGCCTTCCACATCGGCCAGAATGCGGCCGCAGTGCTCGCACACGATGATTTTCTTGTGCGAGATAATGTCGGCCTGGCGCTGTGGGGGCACCGTGTTGAAGCAGCCGCCGCAGGCATCGCGGCGCACCAGCACCACCGCCAGGCGGTTGCGCATATTACCCCGGATGCGGTCGTAGGCCGTCAGCAGGCGGGCTTCTACGGGCTGAATAGCCGTTTCGCGCTCCGCAACGAGCTGCTTTTCCTCGGCTTCGTTCTCGGCCACGATGGTGTCGAGCTCGCTTTTCTTGGTGTCGAGGTCTTTGCGGCGCTCATCGAGGCGCAGGCGCGTCACGTTGGCTTCGGTGTTGCGCTGCTCGATGAGGTACTGCGCCTCCTTGATTTTCTTGTCTGAAATCTGAATTTCGAGGCGCTGCAGCTCTACTTCTTTGGCAATAGCCTCGTACTCGCGGTTGTTGCGGACGTTGGTTTGCTGCTCTTCGTAGCGCTTGATGAGGCCTTCGGCCTCTTTCGTAGCGGCTTTGCGCTGCTTAATCTGGTCCTGCAGGCCGCTGATTTCTTCGTCGAAGCGCTTTACGCGGGCTTCGTAACCGGCAATCTCATCTTCGAGGTCGCGTACTTCTTCGGGCAGGTCGCCTCGTACACGCCGAATCTCATCGAGCTGCGAATCAATGCGTTGCAGGTTGAGTAAAGCTTCGAGCTTGGCGGAAATAGGCGCGTCGGCCGGATTTACCACGGCGGCGGAATTAGCAGTCATACTGAACGGGATTCGTGGAAGTTTCAGCGAATAAGACCGCAAAAGTACGACCGAACGCTGCCAGCAGCAAATCGCGGAATAGCTCGCCCGTAAATTGCTCGCTCTCAAAGTGCCCCACGTCGCAGAGCAGCAGCCGGCCCTCGGGCGCAAAAAACTCGTGGTACTTCACGTCGCCCGTCACGTAAGCATCGGCGCCGGCCGCCACGGCCGCGCCGGTCAGGAAGCTGCCCGCGCCCCCGCACAGCGCCACTTTTTTAATGGGTTTGTCAAATGCCGTGTGCTTGACCACGGGCACGCCCAGCACGGCCTTCAGGTGCTGGCGAAAATCGAGCGGACTCAGCGGCTTGGGCAATTCGCCCACCAGGCCCGCGCCCACATCCTGGTGCTCATTCTCGAGCTTTATCAGCTCGTAGGCTACTTCTTCATACGGATGGGTTTGGCGCAGTGCGGCCAGCACGGCCGCCTGGCGGTGCAGGGGCAGCAGCACCTCAACTTTGGTTTCGGCTACGGAGGCGGGCTGGTTTTCGATGCCGATGGCGGGGCGAGAGCCGGCCCCCGGCGTAAAGGTGCCCAGGCCCGGCGTTTGGAAGCTGCACTCGCGGTAGTTGCCGACCTGGCCCGCCCCGGCAGTATATAACGCCTGCAATACTTTGTCTGACAGCTGCTGGCCATCGGCATCGGCCTGGTCGGGCACGTACGTGATGAGCCGGGCCAGCGTGCCGGTTTGGGGCGCCAGAATGCGGGTGTTGACCAGCCCCAGCTTTTGGGCTAGCCGGGCATTGACGCCCTGGCGCACGTTGTCGAGGTTGGTGTGGGCCGCGTAGATGGCCACATCGGCCTTGAGCGCGGCCATAATGGTTTGCTCTACCAGGCCCTGGCCGGTAAGCCGCCTGAGCGGCCGAAAAATAACCGGGTGGTGGCACAGCACCACGTTGCAGCCGCGCCGCGCCGCTTCGGCCACCACGGCCGGCGTGCAGTCGAGGGCAATGAGTACGCCGGTGATTCCGGCCGTGAGCAGGCCGCATTGCAGGCCAGCATTATCGTAGCTTTCCTGGTAGGCCAGGGGCGCTGTGGTTTCGAGCAGGCGGGCCAGGTCTCTTACAGTTATCATTTAGCAAATAACAGTTAACAAGCTCACGAAAGCGGAAGGTAGGGAAGGGCTGGTAGATAGTTTATAAATATAGTAAATTTATAATATTTATTGGTGAACAAGACTTCCCAATACTTCTACATACCTGGCCACGTTTTCGGCCAGCCGCTTGCGGCGGTACTGCATCAGAAAGCGCGGGTGGTCGAGAATTTCAATGCGCTCAAACAAACCCAGCTCGTTATTAAGCTTTTGCAGGAATTCACCGTTGCGGCGGCCCAGGCTTACGGCCACGTCGCGGCGGAGGTTCAGCTGCTCGGCCTGGCTGGTAAGCGAGCGCCGCATGTCGGGCCACAGAGCTTTAATGATAGCCGGCGCATCGTAATAATTGTAGTTTTTGCCTTCGCGCGTCAGCTCCAGCGGGTACACTGCGCTGAGGAAAAAGTGGTCGTAAAACTCGGCCGGGCCGCCCAGCTCCGCAATAAATTTATACACGAACTCGCTCGACAGCTCGCGGCGCTTTTGCGGAAGGTCGTGCGTGATGCCGCAGCTGTCGCTGAGCGCCACCGGGTCGGTAAACGAGATGCCGGTTCGGCCACCCCCGAAGCGGCCGGGATTGATGCCGAAAATGCCAACGCGCTGGTGATTAGCGCGGTAAAAGCGCTGCGCAAACCGGCGCATAAGGTCTTGCACCTCCGGCTCCTGGTAAGAGCTGCGGGCTTCTACACCCAGGGGCAGCGGCGTGGCGGGCAGCGGAAAAGTGGCGAGCAGCTGAAGCAGGCGGGTGGCGAAGTCGGGCATGGGGCAAAGGTCGGCTGCCGGCCCGACCTTTGCCCCATGCTTGCCTGGCTGCTGCTTCCCTTTTCCTGGCTTTACGCTGCCGTGCTGGCCGGGCGCAACTGGCTCTACGACCACGGCTACAAGCGCTCGGCCGCCGGCTGGGTGCCGCTGCTCAACGTGGGCAACCTGCGGGTGGGCGGCACCGGCAAAACGCCCCACGTTGCCTGGCTGGTGCAGGAGCTGCTGCGCCAGGGCCAGCAGCCGGCCATATTGAGCCGGGGCTACGGCCGCCAGACCAAAGGCCCGCGCCTGGCTACGCCTGCCGACTCGGCCGCCACGATAGGGGATGAGCCCTGCCAGTATTTCCAGGAGTTCAACCACCAGCGCGTGCCGGTGGCGGTGGCCGAAAACCGCCAGCTGGGGCTCGACCTGCTGCGCCAACACCACCCCGAGCTGACCTGCGTGGTGCTCGACGACGCGTATCAGCACCGCCGCGTGCGGCCCACGCTCAATATTCTGCTCACCGAGCTGGCCCGGCCCTTCTACACCGATTGTGTGCTGCCCGCCGGCCGCTTGCGCGAAGCACGCGCCGGGGCCGCCCGCGCCGATGTAGTTATCCTGACCAAATGCCCGCCCGGCTTATCGGCCCACGACCAGGCTACCGCCGAGGCCCAGGTGCGACGCTATGCCCGGCCGGGGGCAGTTATCATGTTTTCGAGCTATGCTTACGCCGAGCCAGTGCCGCTGGCTACCGAATTGGTAGAAGTCGGGGCTGAGTGGGTGGGCGCGGAGCCGGGCCCGCCGCCCGGCCCCGGCCCGGCGCTGCTGCTCACGGGCATTGCCCAGCCCGGCCCTTTGCGCAGCTACCTCGAAAGCCAGGGGTACACCATTATGCACCACGAAGCCCTGCCCGACCACCACGCGTTTCAGCCAGCCGACCTGGCGGCGCTGCAAAAGCACTGGCAGCCCGGCTGGCCTGTTTTCACCACCGAAAAAGACGCTACCCGCCTAAGCGAGCGCACGGCCCCAGGTTTGTGGGCCGGCCGGCCGGAGTGGGCGCTACAGTTCTACACGATTCCGGTGCGCGTGGCGTTGCTGGGCGCGGGCGCGGCCCGGCTGGCCGCCGTGGTGGCCGCCGCTACGGCGCCCGCCCAGCCCTAGTATCTTTACGCGTTGAGCCTGGTGCGCCAGCTTACTCCCCGCGTGTTTTTTCTGTACATGGTTTCTCCTTTCTTCGCCGTAGTCCGCTGGCTCACGCTGCTGCTCACGCTGGTGCTGGCCAGCACCCTGGCCGGCCGTGCCCAGATTGTCGACGACTCGACCAAAGCGGTTTATGGCCCCAAGACTACCCGCGTCATCTACGAGGCCGAAGTGCGGCGCGACTCGGTGGGCGGCACGCCCCTCGATACTACGCTCACGCAATGGCCGCAGGCGCGATTCTGGACGCACGATACTACGTTTCAGCAAGACCTGGGCGTGTTTGGCTCGGCTTCGCGGCCGCTGCTGTACCAGCCCAATCTACAGCTCGGGGCCCGCTTCGGCCGCAACGTGTTTGACCGCAACGTGCGCGAAGCCAGCGAGGTGCCGTATTACGACAGCCGCTCGCCCTATTCCTTTTTTCGCTACGTGCAGGGCTCGGCAGGCGAGCAGGTATTCGAGCTAAGCTACACGCGCTCGCTGAAAAAGAACTTCAGCATCGGGGTTGATTATGAACGCATTGCCTCCAACCAGATACTGGCCACCAGCGCCGCCAGCGCCCAGGTAGAACATAATAATTTTACTATATTCGGTCGCTACCAAAACGAGAGTGGTCGCTACCATCTATTGGCCAACTACTCGGCCAGCCGCCAGGCTACCCGCGAGCAGGGCGGTATCCAGCCCTCGGCGGCCGAGCAGGCCCGTATAAAAAAGCTGGGTGGGGTTATTGACTCACTCTTCAACTACGGCAACGAGCAGGTGTACCTGACGGCCGCCAACAACATCGACGACCGCGACGCGCTGCACCTGCTCCAGACTTATCGACTACTCACTAAGGGCTTCACCGCCTATCATGTATTCGATATCCGGCGGCAGTACAATGGCTATACCGATACTGCTTTGCCGCGCGACGGGAGTGGTAATCTGCTATTTTATGATAATGCCCTGCGCAACCCCACGGCTACCAACGACCGCGCCACTTACCGGCAAATTGAAAACACCTTCGGCCTGCTCGGCCGCACTGAGCGCATCGAGTACAACGTGTATGGGCGCTACCGCAATGCCTGGCTGGAAGAGAAAAGCACGCCGGTGGGCCGGTCGGGTACCAACCCACGCCTCGTAGCCGTGGGCAATTCGCCCAACGACACCCTCAATGTGAAGCCGCGCTACTACGGGCAGCTTTTTCTGGGGGGCACGGCCTCATTCAACTACCACACCATTTACGCCATTGAGGTAGCGGGCGAGTATTTGCCGCTCGACAATGGCGCGGTAAAAGTAGTGGGCAACGGGGCCGAATACTGGTTGCGCGGGCGCATCCGTACCGGCCCGTTATCGGCCGAGGCGCTGGTCAATTCGTACTCGCCCACCCTTACCCAGCGGGTGTTTTTCGGCAATCACTACCAGTGGAATAACCTCTCGGACAACACGGCGGCCGCCTTCGCCAACACGACCACCCAGCAGCTCACCGTGCGCCTGCAGCAGCGCCTGCCGCTGCTGGCCGACCACCGTATCGAGCTAAGCGCGGCCGTGGTTAATATTAACAATTTAGTATATTATAACCAGGCCGGGGTGCCGGCTCAGCTGAGCACCAGCAAGCAGCTGCTTATCGCGTTTGCGCGCCACCGCTTCCGGGTAGGTAATGTATACTTTGATAACCAGGGCACTTACACGAAAGGCGCTGGTGACGATAATCCGGGGCTGCGCATTCCGGCCTTCGTCACGGAGTCGCGGGTCTATTACCAGCGCCGGGTATTCGGGCACGCTTTGTTTGCGCAGGTGGGCGGCGAGCTTTATTACCAGTCGGAGTTTCGGGGCTACGGCTATTCGCCCAGCACCCAGCAGTTTTACGTGCAGGACCAGTTTAAGCTGGGTGGCTATGCGGTGGCCAACGCCTTTGTGGCGGCCGATATCAGCTCGGCTTCCATCTTTATAAAAGTGGCCTACCTCAACCAGGGGCTGGGTGCCAATGGCTATTTTACCACGCCTTACTACACGGGCTACCCGCGTCGCTTCCAGTTTGGAGTACGGTGGCGCTTCTTCAGCTAACCGCCGTTCGCGCTTCGCCGGGCTTATCGCTCAGGGTTAAAATAAACGGGTAGCTACTCAGTATATGAAAGAGAAAACCATTCTTAAGCTCAAGCTCAACACCGACCCACGCTGGGTAGATTTGGCCAGCAAGAATCTCGAAGAAATCCTGGTTGACCACGCCTATTGCGAGCAGAAGGCGGCCAGCACTGGCATCTCGCTCATCGTGCATTACCCCGAAAAAGAGCGGCTGGTTGACGAGCTTACCCTGCTGGTAGCCGAGGAATGGAGCCATTTTGAGCGCGTGGTGCAGGAGCTGCGCAAGCGCAGCCTGCCGCTGGGCCGCCCGCGCCGCGACGAGTACGTGGTGCAGCTTATGGCCCACATTCGCAAGGGTGGCCCGCGCGAGCGCCAGCTGCTCGACCAGCTGCTGGTGTCGGCGCTTATCGAGGCGCGCTCCTGCGAGCGCTTTAAGCTGCTGTGGCTGCACCTGCAAGACCGCGACCCCGAGCTCAGCCAGTTTTATTATGAGCTGATGGCCAGCGAAGCAGGCCACTTCGTGAGCTACGTCGACCTGGCCAAAGAATACTGCGACCCGGCCGAAGTAGATGCCCGCTTGCAGGAATTACTCAGGCTCGAAGGGGAGATTGTCGTAAACCTGCCGGTGCGCGACGACCGCATGCATTAAAAAAACCTTGCGCGCTACGAAAGACCGTCAGGATGATGACCAACTGGGAAACAACGCAAAAAATGCCTTCTCTTACCCTCGAAATACCAACGCTGGCTGCCCTGCCCACGGCCGCCCGGCAGCTTGCCACGGCCCTTGCCGAATCGGGCCAGACCATCGTGACCTTCGTGGGCGAGATGGGGGCGGGCAAAACGACGCTCATCCGCGCCCTGTGCGCCGAGCTGGGCGTGCACGACGACGTGAGCAGTCCGACCTTCGCCCTGGTCAATGAGTACCGCACCGGCCGGAATGAGCCCATCTATCACTTCGATTTTTATCGGGTTGACTCCGAAGAAGAAGCCGCCCGGCTGGGCGCAGCAGAGTACTTCTATTCGGGGTATCTTTGCCTGGTAGAATGGCCCAGCCGCATCACGGGGCTGTTGCCTTCGCAACGGCTGCTCGTGGAGCTGTCGGTAACCGGCCCGGAATCAAGACAATTATCAATTACCAGTGAGCAGTGAGCAGTGCACAATGATTGTTTGGCAGCCAGAAGCTGCTCACTGGTCATTGCGCACTGCTCACTGAAATTAAGTTATGGCCGAACAGCTACCCTCTGGCTTTGGCGCCTTGGCTACGAGCCGCGCCTACTTCACCCAGGAGTCGATGCTGGCCGTGGACACGCGCAAGCGCAAGCTTTTTATTGGTCTGCCTAAGGAGATATCCTTGCAGGAAAACCGCCTGGGGCTCACGCCCGAAGCCGTGGTACACCTCATCAGCGAAGGCCACGAAGTGATGCTCGAAAGCGGGGCCGGCGAGCCCAGCAAGTTTTCCGACCACGACTATTCGGAGGCGGGCGCTACCATCGCCTACTCGACCGAGGAAGTGTACAAGGCCGATATTATCTTGAAAGTGGCCCCGCCCATGATGGATGAGATTGAGCTGATGCGCCCCGGCCAAACCCTCATCTCGGCCCTGCAAATGGGTACCATGACGCCCGAATTTATCAATGCCCTGGCTCGTAAAAAGGTCAATGCCATCGGCTTCGAGCTGATAAAAGACCCCAGCGGTGCCCGCCCGGTGGTGCGCGCCATGAGTGAAATCGCCGGCTCAACGGTAATGCTCGTGGCCGCCGAGTACCTGGCCCGCTCCAACGAGGGCAAAGGCATTATTCTGGGCGGTATCACGGGGGTGCCGCCGTCGCAGGTCGTTATCCTGGGTGCGGGCACGGTAGCCGAGTACGCCGCCCGCGCCGCGCTGGGCCTGGGGGCGGAGGTGAAAGTATTTGATAACCACCTCTATAAGCTGCGCCGCCTCAAGCACAACCTGGGCTCGCAGCTCTACACCAGTACCCTCGATACCTTTGCCCTGAGCCAGCAGATTCGGCGGGCCGATGTGGTTATCGGGGCGCTGGCCGTCGAAGAAGGACGCATCCCGTTTATGGTGCCCGAAAGTATGGTGTCGAGCATGGCGCCGGGTTCCATCATCATCGATATCAGCATCGACCAGGGCGGCTGCTTCGAAACCAGCGAGCTGACCAGCCACAGCAAGCCAGTATTCAGGAAATACGATGTAGTGCACTACTGCGTGCCCAACATTGCCTCGCGGGTGCCCCGCACCGCCACCAACGCGCTCAGCAACATCTTCACGCCCATCCTGCAGGACATCAGCCAGCACGGCGGCATCAACGAGGCGCTGTTTACCAATGAGCATTTCCGCTCGGGCGTGTACGTGTATAAAGGCTCGCTCACGAATGCGGCCATTGCCAAGAAATTCAATATGCGCTATAAAGAGCTGGGTCTGCTGATTGCGGTGCGGAATTAGGGAAATACTCAGAGTATTGAGGTGCGGGCTTTCTGCTTAGGGTAGACTGCGCCAGATGATTAGCAATATGATAAGCGCCACTACTACCAGACAGCCTAGCTGACGAGTAGTGGTGGCTTTTTGCATTTTCTGTAAATAGCGAATTGCTTCTGCCTCGGGTAAAAAAAGCCCCGCCAGGCATTATCAGGGTGCGATAAAACCCATACCACCTGGCAGTTGGCTCGGGTGAAAGCAGCGCTCACGTTTTTTAAGGCTGGGGCATCTACTGCCGTAAGCTGCTGGGTTAATAGCTTATGCGTCAAGTCAGTAGCGAAGGCGACAACGCTGGCCGCCGACGGAAAGCCGTAAACAGGAGTCAGCGAGCAGGTCGTGCACATTGCCTTGAATATTAGCCCAGCAGTAGCACCCGCCACGCCTCCGCCACGCGGCCTTCTTCCAGCCACTGCCGGGCCAGCAGGGTCAGCTGCTTTTGCTGCTCGGCAGTATCGCTACGGTGCTTGTTGAGCAAATACGCTACCATCGGCTCGGCTTTGATTTCCTCGATTTGGGCGGGCGTGGGCAGGGCGGCGCGCTCCACGTTGGCGAGCTTGGCCAGGTCGTTGCCGGTCAGCAGGTCGCTGTGGCGGATGTGGGCGGGCAGCTCGTCGAACCCAATGCCCAGGTGGCGGTTGGGGCGGCCTACGGTAAAGAGGTTTTCGGGCCGCAGGCGGCTGTACCAGTCGCCGCCCAGGCGCGATACGGCCTCGAACTTGTGCGGGTCGAGGCCCGGCCGGCCTTCCAGCAGAATAGTTTCCCGGAAGTGCGCCTGCACTACCCGGCACACCACCAGGCTGCCGTGGCCGGGCCCACTGCCCAGGGCAATAATCTGCTCGACCACGCACTCGAAGGCCACCGGGCACTCTGCCACGCGCGGCGGCCGCACCTTATCCGACTGGGCCTCGGTAAGCCCGGCCTTGCCAAACTCGTTGACCCCGGCCGGGTATTCGGCGCTGGCCAGCGAAAGCTGCTCCACCAGCGGATAGTCGCAGATATTAATTACCACCTCGGGCACGGCCCGCACATTAAGCAGCGTGTCCTTCGGCGAGTTGTCGCGCCCCCGGCTGGTAGGCGAAAACACCAGAATAGGCGGGCTCTGGCTGAAAACGTTGAAAAAGCTGAACGGACTCAGGTTTACTTCGCCGGCCGCCGAAATGGTGCTGGCAAAGGCAATGGGGCGCGGCGCTACGGCGCTTATCAGGTACTGGTAAAAATCGATGGGCGATAGGTCGGCCGGAGAAATGGTGCGGTGGGCAGCAGGGGGCATAGGGCAGAGTAGAATTGGCAGGTAAAGCTACCCAGCGCAGACGCGAGTTGCTGATAATACCAGCAGCTATAAGCCAGGCACCTGCCCGGCAGCTTGCTTCTGTAAGCGGCGGCTCTACATTTGCCGCCTGCCCACTACTCGATGGCTTGCCTCAGAAGCAGTGGGCAGGCATCTCAGGCTTTATAAGCCCGCTACTGCCAGTAAAAGGGTTGTTAGCAAAAATATTGCGGCTTAATTGCGACTCCAAACTCCTGATTCCACTGCATGTCTGCCATCCGCACCCGCACGCCCGAAGAATATCACGCCGATTACCGGCAATCTGTGGAAGACCCCGATGCCTTCTGGGCCGCGGCGGCCGAGCCGTTTACCTGGCGCAGGAAGTGGGCTACTGTGCGTGGCGGCGAGTTTTCGCCGGCCGGCACCAGCACCTGGTATGCCGGGGCCACGCTCAACCTCACCGAGAACTGCCTCGACCGCCACCTGGCGCAGCGGGCCAACAAGCTGGCCATCATCTTCGAGCCCAACGACCCCAAAACCCGCCACCTGCGCCTCACCTACCGCGAGCTGCACGAGCAGGTGTGCCAGTTTGCCAACGTGCTGAAAAAGAATGGGGTGCAGAAGGGCGACCGCGTGGTGCTCTACCTGCCCATGATACCCGCGCTGGCCATTGCCGTGCTGGCCTGTGCCCGCATTGGGGCCGTGCACGGGGTAATATTTGCCGGCTTCTCGGCCACGGCCATTGCCGACCGCATCAACGACGCCGAGGCGGCCTTCGTGCTTACTGCCGATGGCCTGAACCGGGGCGCCAAGCAGATTCCCGTCAAGAGTGTGGTCGATGAGGCGCTGCAAAGCTGCCCCTCGGTGCGGCGGGTAATCGTGGTGGAGCATACCGGCTGGCCGGTGCAGCTTCAGCAAGGTCGCGATGTGTGGTATCACCAGGAGGTAAAAGAGGTTGAAAAGGAGTGCCCCGCTGAAGAGATGGCGGCCGAAGACCCGCTGTTTATTCTCTACACCAGCGGCAGCACCGGCAAGCCCAAAGGCGTAGTCCACACGCAGGCCGGCTACATGGTGTGGGCTGATTATACCTTCCGCAACGTATTTCAGGTCGAAGAGAACGACGTGTACTGGTGCACGGCTGATATTGGCTGGGTAACGGGCCATACCTACGGCTTGTACGGCCCGCTGCTGGCCGGCAGCACCACCCTGCTGTTTGAGGGCGTGCCCACGTTCCCGTCGCCGGGCCGCTTCTGGGAAGTGATTGATAAGCACCACGTCACCATTTTCTATACTGCGCCCACGGCCATCCGCTCGCTCATGGCCGCGCCCCTCGACCACGTGCTGGCCTATTCGCTCAGCAGCCTGCGCATTCTGGGCTCGGTGGGCGAGCCGATAAACGAGGAGGCCTGGCACTGGTATCACCAGCACGTAGGCAAGGGGCGCTGCCCCATCGTGGATACCTGGTGGCAAACCGAAACCGGCGGTATCATGATTTCGGCGCTGGCCGGCATCACGCCCAGCGTGCCCGCCCGCGCCGGCCTGCCGCTACCCGGCGTGCAGCCCGTTTTGTTGAATCAGGACGGCACCGAAATCGAGGGCAACGACCAGGAAGGCTACCTGGCCATCAAGGCGAGCTGGCCGGGCGTCATCCGCACCACCTGGGGCGACCACGAGCGCGCCCGTCAGACGTATTTTCAGCCTTATCCGGGCTATTACTTCACCGGCGACGGCGCTCGTCGCGACGAAAACGGCCTCTACCGCATCATCGGCCGCGTCGATGACGTGATAAACGTGAGCGGCCACCGCTTCGGCACCGCTGAAATCGAAAACGCTATCAACGAAAGCGAGTTTGTGGTGGAGAGCGCCGTAGTGGGCTACCCGCACGACGTAAAAGGCCAGGGCATCTACGCCTACGTCATTTGCCAGCATGGCGTGCCCGCCACCGACCTCGACATTCAGCGCGCCGAGGCCAGCATTATCGAAGCCGTAGTGGCGCAGATAGGCCGTATCGCCAGGCCCGATAAAATCCAGCTGGTGAGTGGCTTACCTAAAACCCGTTCGGGTAAAATCATGCGCCGCATCCTGCGCAAGGTAGCCGAAGGCGAAACCTCAAACCTGGGCGACACAACTACGCTGCTCGACCCGCTGATTGTGGACGAGATTGTAGCGGGCCGGAAATAATTGCCTGAAGAGGCTATTAGCTTAAGCTATAAATTCTGGTTATTAGCCTTTTAAGTGTAAATGCCAACTGGGGGTTTATAACCCGATTACTTTTGACGGAATATAATTTGTCCGGTAAGAAGAAGCTGTTGCTTAATATACCATTGCTGGCAGCACCGTGCCGCGCACTTCGCCGAGCCCGATGCGCAGGCCCTCACGCTCGGCATAGCCGCGCAGGATAACCGTATCGCCATCACGCAAAAAGCCAAGTGGTGAGCCATCGGGCAGGGCCAGCGGCTGGGTGCCGCGCTGCGTCAGCTCCAGCAGCGAGCCCAGCGAGCCGGGCGTGGGGCCGCTGATAGTGCCGGACGCGTAGATATCGCCGGCCTCCACCGGGCAGCCGTTGCTGGCCTGGTGGGTGAGCTGCTGCGCCATGCTCCAATACAAGTACCTCATATTGGTATGGCTGATGACGAACGGCGCCTCCGTAGCGCCCGCCGGCTGGAGCAGCACTTCGAGCTGAATATCAAAATGCTGCTCGCCCTCGCCTTGCAGGTAGGGCAGGGGCTGGGGCTCCTGCGCCGGGCCCGCTACCCGGAAGGGCGCCAGCGCATCGAGCGTGACCACCCAGGGCGACACGCTGCTGGCGAAGTTCTTGCCCAAAAATGGCCCCAGCGGCTGGTATTCCCAGCTCTGAATATCGCGGGCGCTCCAGTCGTTAAACAAAACCAGTCCGAATATATTAATTTCTGAATATTCAATCGGTATCGTTTCGCCGATACTGGTATCCTGCCCCACGATAAAAGCCGTTTCCAACTCAAAATCGAGCTGCTGGGTGGGGCCGAAAACCGGGGCCTCCTGGCCCGGCACGCGGTACTGGCCCTGCGGCCGCCGAATGCCGGTACCGCTTGCCACGATGGAGTTGGCGCGGCCGTGGTAGGCAATGGGCAGGTGCCGCCAGTTGGGCAGCAGCGGGTTATCGGGCCGAAACATCTTGCCCACGTTGGTGGCGTGCTCCAGGCTCGAATAAAAATCGACGTAGCTGGTGGGTTTTACCGGGCGTAGCATGGCTACGTCGCGCTGGCGGCGCAGGCAGTCGCGAATGGCCTCTTCGTCGTCGCGCAGGGCGGGGTTGTCGTGGCGCAGCAGCTCGCTCACGCGCTCGCGCACGGCCTGCCACACCGGCCGCCCCAGCCGCAAAAAAGCATTGAGCGAGCGCCGCCGAAACACCTTGGGCAGGGCTTTGCCCAGCGCCGGCATGTCATTAGCAATGGTTTCGAAATACCCGCGCTGGGCGCAGGCGTACAAATCCAGGGCATAGCCCCCGATGGCTACCGCTATGCGCGGCCCCCACTCAGGGGTTTCCATCACCCCAAAAGGCAGATTCTGAATCGGAAAGTCATCACCCGGCCGAATGTCAATCCAGGAGCGCAGGCTGGGGTCGTTGGCAGGCAAAGCGGGCATAGCGGGGAAGGCAGATGGAAGTAGCCGGCAAGTAACAAAAAAATCGTTTGGCGCGCCGAGCTTACAAAGACCAGTGCCGCGGCCAGACTACTCGTTCGGGCCGGTCGGGGTGCTTGGTAAGGTCAGCGCGCCAAACGATTACAAACGTTCGGGCAGCAGCTAGCGGGCTTCCACGGCCGTAATTTCGGGCACGGCGCGCCGCACGGTGTCTTCGAGGCCGGCACGGGTCATCGGCGACATGGGGCAGGCCCCGCAGGAGCCTTCCCACTCCAGCTGCAGTACGCCGGCCTCCGTGATGCCGGCCACGCGCACGTTGCCACCGTCGGTGGCCAGGTAAGGCCGCAGCGTATCCAGAGCTTGCTCAACGCGGGACAAAACAGATTCCATTTCAGTTAGCAGTTAACAGGTAAGCAGCTTTGCAGGCAGCCGGTAGTAAACACTCAACCGTCAAGAGACCGCCGATTGTTCACTGCTTTCTACTACCTGTTCATTGTGACAACAGTGGTTTTAGGCGCTACGTTGTTGCGGATGCTCACCTGCCGGGCCAGGCTCTCGGCCAGGTCGCGGAAGGTGCCGGCTTCCGGCGAATTTACATCGGCCAGCACGGCCGGCCGGCCGGCATCGCCGGCTTCGCGCACCGCCTGAATTAGCGGCAGCTGGCCCAGCAGCGGCACCTCGTGCTTATCGGCCAGGCGCTGCCCGCCGCCCTGTCCAAAAATGTAGTATTTATTGTCGGGCAGCTCGGCCGGAGTGAACCACGCCATGTTTTCGATAATACCCAGCACCGGTACGTTGATTTGCGGCTGCCGGAACATCTGCAAGCCCTTTTGGGCATCCATGAGCGCCACGGGCTGCGGCGTGGTCACGATGATGGCGCCGGTCACGGGCACGGTTTGCACCAGGGTAAGGTGAATATCGGAGGTGCCGGGCGGCAAATCGAGCAGCAGGTAATCCAGCTCGCCCCAGTCGACCTCCGTAATAAACTGCTTGAGGGCCGACGAGGCCATGGGGCCGCGCCACACAATGGCGTTTTCGCTCGGGGCCAGGAAGCCGATGCTCATCAGCTTGACGCCATACTTGACGATGGGCTGAATCAGATTCTTCCCGTTTTCGCCCTGAAATACGTGCGGCCGGGCGTCTTCCACGCCAAACATGGTGGGCATACTCGGCCCCGAGATGTCGGCGTCGACCAGGCCTACTTTGGCGCCCATTGCCGCGAGCGCCACGGCCAGGTTGGCGGCCACGGTGCTCTTGCCCACGCCGCCCTTGCCCGAAGCCACGGCGATGATATTCTTCACGCCGGGCAGAATGGTGTTGCTGTTGCGCATGGTCGTCACGCGCGAGGTCATCATGATAACTACCTCAGCATCTTTGGCTACCATCGTGTGCACGGCCCGCTCGCAGGCATCGTGGATGAGCTGCTTGAGCGGACAGGCGGGCGTGGTGAGCACCACGGTGAACGACACCACGCGCCCCTCGACGCGGATGTCTTCTACCATATTGAGCGTAATCAAATCCTGGCCCAGGTCGGGCTCTTCCACGAAGCTCAGGGCGTGGCGGACGGCTTCTATCGTTATCTCGGGCATAGGCAAGTGCGTCGCAGGGGACGTAGCTGCAAAGATAACCCGGCGAAGCGGGTAGGGGTTTCAGCGCTGCTTACTTAGCCGGCGGCTCTGCGAATCGCTCCTGGCCGCGCAGCAAATCCCAGAAGAGCCGAAAGTCGCCGGCCAGCGAAAGCAAAGGCCGCTGAAAAGTTGCCGGCCGGTTGTGCTCAACAAAAAAGTGACCCACCCAGGCGCAGCCGTAAGCGCCTGCCACGCCGGCCAGCAGCAGCCCGGGCTTTCGCTGGGCCAGGGCCGCGCCGGCCGCCGTCAAAAACAGGCTCGTGCCCACAAAGTGCAGCACGCGGGTACCCTGCTGGCGGTGCTCTTTCAGGTAATAAGGGTAAAACTCGGCGAAAGTGCTGGGCAGGGCAGAAGGCATGGGAAGGACTTTTTAATATAGTAAATAATGTATTTATGCCGGATTACTTTCGCAACCCCGGTCTGGTCCGCGCGAGTCGAGCAGCCCCGCCGGCACCTCCAGCTCGCCCGAGTGAAAGCCAATCAGCCCGTTGCGCTCGTCTTCGATGTTAGTAGCCTGGGTGTACACGTCGCCCGCAATCGGCCGCTTGCGCAGCTCTTCTTTGAAAGCCCGAATGCTGTTGGTGCGGGCCTCCGCGTCGGCCGGTCCGCCGTAGTCCGAAAAACCGAACCCGCCCCACTCGCTCACCAGCAGCGGCACCTGGCGGCGGTAGAAAAACGGGTCGCCGACCACCAGCGGAAAAGCGGCCGTGCCCACCAGCTCGCCGTTGATGAGGCGGTCGAGCAGCTCGCGCCAGCGGCCCAGGTCGGGGGTGTAAAGATGAGCAGTGAGCAGGTCCGACTTCAGGCGCCCGGTATAGGAAATGTGGTGCCAGCCATCATTGTCGACCACCAGAAACTGCGGGTGCGCAATTTGCATGTAGTGGTAGGTATCCGTAATATACTGCCGGGTTTCGGGATTGGTCGCAATGTCCTGGCAGCCCCAGTCTTCGTTGTACAGGCTCCAGATGATGATACTGGGATGGGTTTCTATCAGGGTGAGCATGCGCAGCAGCTCGGCGTGGTGGTTCTGGCGGCTGCGCGGGGTAGAGCTATGGGGCGAGGGCACTTCTACCCACAGCAGCAAGCCCAGCTCATCGGCCAGGTTATATATGCGGGGGTCGATGCCGGCAATGTGGACCCGTACCAGGTTGCAGCCCAGGGCTTTCATGGCGTGCATGTGGCGCTGCATCTCGGCAAAGGTGGCCGTGCCGGGCTGGTACAGAATGCCATCGAGGTACACCGGCTCGTTGTTGAGGTACACTTTGCGGCCGCGGGCCTCAATCTTGCGCAGCCCAAAGCGGGCCTCAATCTGGGCCGAGTAGCCGGTCTGGTCGATAAGCTGGGCCACCAGGCGGTAGCGATGGGGGTTTTCGGGGCACCAAACCTCGGCAGTCGGCACTTCCACTACGAGGCGCTGCTCGTGCTGGCCCTCGGCCAGGTTCATGGCAAAGTCAGAGCTGGCCAGCGGCGCTTCGCCGGGCGTAGCGTCGGGCTCGAACACCTGCAGGCGCACGGTATACGGCCCGGCATCGTGAATCCGCAGGCTCAGGTTAAAGCGCACCAGCTTGTCTTCCACCACGCTTACCACGCCTACCCGCGAGCGCAGGCGGTTGCGCTCAACCGACTCGAGCCACACCGAGCGCACGGCCCCGGTGTAGGTCTGGTACCAGATGCCCCCGCGCTTATAGACGTGCGACTCCTGCTTGCCGCGGGTTGTTTCGGCATCCATCGTGTCGGCAATGCGCACCGTGAGGCGGTTTACGAGGTGCAGTAAGTCTTCGGGCAGCTCGTAGGTAAAGGAAGTGTACTCGCCGTAGTGCACATCTTCGCCCTCAATAGTGCGCAGCAGGTGCCCGTTCAGCCACACCCGCGTTTCGTAGCCACAGGCCCCGAAGGTGAGCTGAATCAAGGAGCGCGGGCGGTCCTCGGCCACTTCGGGCAGCGGAAACTCGCGCTCGTACCAAGCTACTACCTTATCCTGCCAGCCAGCCGGGTTGTCGGAGGCGTGGGCCTGGGCAATGTGGGCCTCAATGGAGCCCGGCCACTGCGCGGTAAAGGTGTAGTCGTAGCCCTGGGCCCACTCTTCGGTGAGGCCAATATCGGCCGGGTCGAGGGCAAAGCGCCAGGTGCCATCGAGCAGAAAGTGCGTGCCAGGCCGCAGCACCGCCCGCGGCAGCGAGTTATCGGTTTCGGCGGTAGGGTTGGCTTCGGGAGGCGCCGAGAGCCCATAGTTGGCGGGGGTGAATTCGTCCATACGCAGGCATAACGGCCGGGGGCAGCTAATCGGGGTGTCGGCCGGGGCAAAGGTGAGGTTAAAACTATACGCAGTACACCAGGTAAAAGGGTGTACCTGCCAAGGTAAAAAAGTTGATTAACGGGGCATCGCCTACCTTTACTTTGTGCCCACGCCCAGTAATTCCGCCTTAGCTTTTCCCGAGTACGACGTTGCCATTGTGGGGGCCGGGCCCGCCGGAGCCGCCTGCGCGCTGGCGTTGCGCGGCTCCGGCCTGCGGGTAGCGCTGCTGGATAAAGCCACCTTTCCGCGCGATAAAGTCTGCGGCGATGCTATTCCGGGCCACGCGCTCAAGGCCTTGGGCCAGCTCGACCCGGCCTACGTGGACGCCCTGTGGCAGCTTGCGCCCCGCGACGAGGTGCGCCGCAGCCGGCTGGTGGCGCCCGGTGGCCATAGCTTTTACCTGCACTGGAAGCTGCGAACCTTCAACAGCCCCCGGCTGCACTTCGATGCGGCGCTGCTACAGCTGGTGCGGCAGCATACCGATGCGGTGGTGCTCGAAAACGCGACGCTGAAAGAGCTGAGTATACTGTCCGACCACGCCCGCCTGCAGCTGGCCGGCGGGGCCGACATCACGTGCCGGGTGGTGATAGGCTGCGACGGCGCTAACTCGGCCGTAGGCCGCCAGCTGCTGCCCGAGCCCCGCCTGGCCCGTGCTCACCACAGCGCCGGCGTGCGCGCCTACTTTGAAAATGTAGCCGATACCGAGGCCGGCACTACCGAGTTTTTTTTCAGTCGCAGCCATCTGGCGGGCTACCTCTGGCTGTTTCCGGTGGGCGAGGGGCGCTACAACGTGGGCCTGGGCATGCTGTCCGAGCTGGTTTCCAGGCATAAAATTGACCTTAAAAAGCTGCTGCTGGAAAACCTGGCCACCCACCCGGCCCTGGCCGGCCGCTTCCGGGCGGCGCGGCAGCTGGGGCCGATACGCGGGTTTGGGCTACCCATGGGGGGCGGGCGGCAGCGCCCGGCCAGCGGGGCGCGCTTTATGCTGTGCGGCGACGCGGCCTCGCTCATCGACCCCCTGCAGGGCCACGGCATCGACCTGGCCATTCGCAGCGGCATCCTGGCGGCGGCCCAGGCGGCGGCCTGCGTAGCCCAAAATGACTTTAGCGCGGCCTTCATGCACCAGTACGACGAGCAGCTGCAACGCCAGCTCGGGCCCCAGCTGGCCCACAGCTACCGGCTGATGCGCTTACTGGGCACCCGGCCCTGGCTCATGAACCTGGGCACGCGCCTGGCCCGGCTGCCCGGCATCAGCGCTTGGGTAAAGCGGCTGCTGGCTTAGGTGCTAATGCGTACTGGCGTGCCTGGCTTCAGCGAGCGCTACCACACGCGCTTTGGATGCAACTTGCAGACTTATGCGTCGCTTTCTTCTGTTTCTGCTTTGTGCCTTGCTGGGGCTGCTGGCAGTTGTGCTCGTCAATACTCTGCGCCTGCCCAACCACCAGCTCGCGCCCGTGCCGGCCGCGCCGGCCGTGGCCGTATCGCCCGATTCGGCGCTGGCTCACCTGGCCGGCGCGCTGCGGTTTGCTACCGTGTCGCGCACGGTATATAGTGAAACTGATACCTTGCCCTTCGGCCAGCTGCAGGCCTATTTGCGGCGCACGTTCCCGTTGGTGCATCAGCAGCTGAAGCTGCAAAAAGTCAACCGCTACGGCCTGCTTTACGAATGGACCGGCACCGACCCGGCCCTGAAGCCGCTGCTGCTGCTGGCGCACCAGGACGTAGTGCCCGTGCTGCCCGGTACCGACAGCCAATGGACGCGCCCGCCCTTTGCCGGGCAGCAGGCCGGCGGCTACCTCTACGGCCGCGGTGCCCTCGACGACAAGCTCAACGTCGTGGGCCAGCTCGAAGCGGTGGAGGCGCTGCTGCGTGCCAATTTCCGGCCCCGGCGCACGGTGCTGCTGGCTTTCGGCCACGACGAGGAAACCCAGGGCCGGCGCGGGGCCGCCGCCCTTGCGGCCGTGCTGCACCCGCTGCACCCGCAGCTCGAGCTGGTGCTCGACGAAGGCGGCCTCGTAAAAGCCGATGGCGTGGCCGGCCTCACCCAGCCAGTAGCGCTGGTGGGTGTAAGCGAGAAGGGCTACCTCAGCCTGGAGCTGTCGGCCACCGGCGCGGGCGGGCACTCGTCGATGCCCCCGGCGCTCACCAGCGTGGGGCGGGTGGCGGCGGCCGTGGCCCGGCTCGAAGCCCAGCCCTTTCCGGCCCGCCTCGATGGCGGCGTTAGCGGCTTGCTGGCCTACCTGGCCCCAGCCGTACCCTTCGGCAAGCGGCTGGTATTTGCCAATCAGTGGCTGTTTGGGTCGCTGATAAAAAACTCCCTGGCCGCGACGCCCTCCGGCAACGCCGCACTGCGCACCACTACGGCGCCTACTATATTTAAAGGCGGCGATAAAGACAATGTATTGCCCATTGTGGCCACAGCCACCGTCAATTTTCGCTTGTTGCCCGGCGATTCACCCCAGGCGGTTATTCAAAAAGTAAAGGAGCTTATCAACGACGCCGAAATCAGTGTGAAAACGCTGGGCGAGGGCCGCGCCGCCTCGCCCGTATCGGGCACCGACAACGCGGCTTTTTTAACGCTGCACCGCACCATCAAAAGCGTGTTTCCGCAGGCGCTGGTAGCTCCGTACGTGGTAGTAGGAGCCACTGACGCTCGCGCCTACGCCGCCCTTTGTCCGCAGGCTACCTACCGCTTCATGCCCGTATTAATGGACCAGGCTGCCATCGAAAGCCTGCACGGCACCAACGAGCGCCTGCGCCCGGCTGCTTACCAGCAGGTAGTGCGGTTTTACGCGGCACTCATTCGTAATATTCAATAAATTTAGTATAATAAATATATATTTAATTGCGTGCGGAGCGAGTCGTTTCCCGCCAGCCACCAACGGCTTCGCTCCGCTATACAGTCAAACATCCGTCGGCCCCGGCTTGTCCTACCGGCTCTACTACCCCAAACGCCATGTCTTTTACTTCCACGCAACCCACCGACCTACTACATGATGCCGCTCGCCGGGGCGACGTAGCCCAGCTCAAGCAACTGTTGCAAGACCCCCAGGTCGATATCAATGCCCAGAATGGCAAGGGCCACTCGGCTCTTATTCTGGCTACGTACGACGACCATATCGACGCGGCCAAAGTGCTGCTGGATGCTGGCGCTGCCCCCAACCTGCAGGATGCCAGCGGTAATTCGGCCCTGATGGGCGTCGCCTTCAAGGGCTACGCCGACATCGCCCGCCTGCTCATCGAGCGCGGGGCCGACCTCAACCTCACCAACGGCAACGGCGGCACGGCCCTCATGTTTGCCACGCTGTTTGGGCGAAATGAGCTGGTAAAGATTTTGCTCGAAGCCGGGGCCGACACCACCCGCAAAGACGTGCGCGGCCTCACCGCCCTGCACCTCGCCGGCCAGCAAGGCAACGAAGAAGCCTGGAAGCTGCTCGGCGGCGAAGAGCAGGAAGGCTAAGACCAATTTTAATATTAAAAAACTACTATGTTTTGCAATAGGGAATAGTAGCTCAGTCAGCTGCCAGCTAAAGTTCTCGTCGCGTGGGCTTTGCGAAGCCGCGCGTGGAAAGAGCCAACCCTTCCCACGCGCGGCCTCGCAAAGCCCACGCGACACTGCTTTACCAGCCGCGCTAAATCTGCCGCAGCAGCCCGCCATCGGCCCGCACCGAAGCACCCGAAGTAGCTGCCGCCAGCAGACTTACCAGGTAAGCCGCCGTGCTGGCAATCTCATCTACCGTGATAAAGCGCTGAAGCAGCGACGAGGGCCGGGCATCGCGGAAAAACTCGTGCTCAGCCTCTTCGCGGGTTTTTCCCGAGCCAGCCATCTTCTTCAGAAACTCCTCCACTCCCTCCGAGGCCGTGGGGCCGGGCAGCAGTGAGTTCACCGTTACCTGGGTGCCTTTCGTCAGCTCGGCCAGGCCGCGCGCCACGGCCAGCTGGGCGGTTTTGGTCATGCCGTAGTGAATCATCTCGCTCGGCGTCTGGATGGCCGACTCGCTCGAAATGAACAGGATGCCCAACGACCTCAACCTGGAGCATACCATGGAAGGATACACCAAAATCCGCGACTAACCCCATTGTAATTTGCCCGCTGGGCGGGTGGTAAGGTCCTACTCCCTCATGCACGGGAGTAGGGGTTTTTGCATCTCTGTGCCAGCGGCATCGTTTGTACCAATAGGGTGCGCCAATACTGGTGCGAGTTTAGGCGCAACTGTAACACGTGACTGGTTATCGTGTGGAGGTTGTACCTCCACTGCCGCAGCGCGGCAAGCTGGGGTCGAACTAAGTGCAGTAGTCGTGCAAACTCTTATTGCCGCTGGCGCGGCAGTGAAGGTGCAACCTCCACAATAGAAAAGGCACGAGTTACGGCTGCGCCTAAACTCGCGCCAGTATAGGGGGTAAAAAAGCCTGCCAAGTAGGAAAGGTCTTGTTGACTATATACTTAATTCACAAGTTGCAAATTAAATTAAATGTTCCCTGAGTTAAATGTAAAAGTTGCCGTTGAATCTTGAGTAGTCGAGTTTTTGCTGATATTAGTCGCAGTAGGAATATGCACGGAGCGTACTACTTTACCATTGGCTAGCAATGCAACACGCAATATCGTTTTTGTAGTTGATTTGGGGTGGTTTGCTAAATGATTAGTAGACAACCGAACCGTGAAAGTCATTTGTTCATTTAATCCGATATTAGTAGTGTCTAAGCGCTGAGATATACTTTTTTCCCCAAGTGGGAACAGATAGTAAATACTATCCGTATTCTTGAAAAACATAAACTGAGCTGGGTCACCAAACATTAGAAACTTTTGCTTGCCCTTTGAAAATATTTCTGACTTTAAATTAGCTAGTCCAGTTCCGGAAATTCTAATTTGAAAGTGAGGCTTTGGTTTCTCATTTCTATGAGAATTACAGGCACTTAAACCCAGCAGGAAACTACTCGCAATAACTACTGAATTATACATACTTTGATTACATAATTTAAATTACTCCGCCAGCTTCCCCAAAATATCCAGCGCGGCCTTGGCTATCACCGTGCCCGGCCCATAGATGCCGGCCACGCCCGCGTCGTAGAGCTGCTGGTAATCCTGGGGCGGAATGACGCCGCCGGCGATGACGAGGATATCGGGGCGGCCCTCGGCGGCCAGCTCCCGGATGAGCTGGGGCAGCAGCGTGTTGTGGCCGGCGGCCAGGCTGCTCACGCCTACTACGTGCACGTCATTATCCACGGCCTGGCGGGCTACTTCGGCGGGGGTTTGGAAGAGCGGCGCCAGGTCCACGTCGAAGCCCACGTCGGCGAAGGAGGTGGCGATTATTTTGGCGCCGCGGTCGTGGCCGTCCTGGCCCATTTTGGCCACCAGCATACGGGGGCGGCGGCCCTCGCGGGCGGCGAAGTCTTCGGCCGCCTGGCGGGCCTGGGCAAAGTCGGCGTTGTCGGTCATGCCCTGCTGGTAGATGCCCTGCACAGTGCGCGTGGTAGCCTGGTGGCGGCCCCAGGCAGCTTCGAGCGCGTCGGAGATTTCGCCGAGGGTGGCGCGGGCGCGGGCGGCAGTCACGGCCAGAGCGAGTAAGTTTTGAGTTGTTTCGGGAGTTTCGCTCGCTACCGCAGGGGCACTTTTTGCGGCTTGCGTGAGGGCGGCCAGCGCCGCCTGCACGGCGGCGTTATCGCGCTCGGCGCGAATTTTTTGCAGCCGCGCTACCTGGCTTTCGCGCACCGCGTCGTTGTCGATTTGCAGCACGTCGATGGGCGCCTCGCCCTCGGGGGCCGGGTATTTATTGACGCCCACAATCACTTCCTGGCCGGTGTCGATGCGCGACTGCTTGCGGGCGGCGGCTTCCTCGATGCGGAGCTTGGGCAGGCCGGTTTCGATGGCGGCGGCCATGCCGCCGAGGGCTTCGACTTCCTCCATCAAGGCCCAAGCCTGGTTGGCCAGGTCAGCGGTGAGGCTTTCGACGTAGTACGAGCCGCCCCAGGGGTCCACCACTTTGGTGATGTCGGTTTCGTGCTGCAGGTAGAGCTGGGTGTTGCGGGCAATGCGGGCCGAGAAGTCAGTGGGCAAAGCCAGGGCCTCATCCAGGGCGTTGGTGTGCAGGCTCTGGGTGCCGCCTAGGGCCGCGGCCAGCGCCTCCACGGTGGTGCGGGCCACGTTATTAAACGGGTCCTGGGCCGTGAGTGAGTAGCCCGAGGTTTGGCAGTGGGTGCGCAGGGCCAGGCTTTTCTCGCTCTGGGGGTCAAACTGCTTAATCAGCTTGGCCCACAGCAGGCGGCCGGCGCGCAGCTTGGCAATTTCCAGAAAGTGGTTCATGCCGATGCCCCAGAAAAAGGAGAGGCGCGGCGCGAAATCGTCAATTTTCAGCCCCGCCGCCAGGCCGGCGCGCACGTACTGCAAGCCGTCGGCCAGGGTATAGGCCAGCTCCAGCTCGGCCGTCGCGCCGGCTTCGTGCATGTGATAGCCGGATATGCTAATGCTATTGAACTTCGGCATGTGCGCCGCCGTGTAGGCGAAGATGTCGGCAATGAGCCGCATACTCGGCGCGGGCGGATAGATGTAGGTATTGCGCACCATAAACTCCTTCAGAATGTCGTTCTGAATGGTGCCCGTGAGTTTCTCGGGTGGTACGCCCTGCTCCTCGGCCGCCACGATGAAGAAGGCCAGTACCGGCAGCACGGCCCCGTTCATGGTCATGCTCACCGACATTTCGGCCAGCGGAATCTGGTCGAACAGAATTTTCATATCCTCCACCGAGTCGATGGCCACGCCGGCCTTGCCCACGTCGCCCACCACGCGCGGGTGGTCCGAGTCGTAGCCCCGGTGCGTGGCCAGGTCGAAGGCCACGCTCAGACCCTTCTGCCCGCCGGCCAGGTTGCGCCGGTAAAAGGCGTTCGACTCCTCGGCCGTGGAGAAGCCCGCGTACTGCCGGATGGTCCAAGGCGAGCGCACGTACATGCTGGCGTAGGGCCCGCGCAGGAAGGGCGCAAGGCCCGCCCCGAAGCCCAGGTGCGGCAGGTGCGCGGCATCGGCGGCGGTGTACACGGCCGGGCCAGCATTAGGATAGTCAGCGGGCTTGGCCGGCGCGGGCAGGCTGGCGGCGTCGTAAGGAATAGTGGAAAATTCGGGACGCATGTTAAATATAGGTTATTCGAAAATATTCAGCTCAGTTAATGCTGTTTTTCAAGCAAAATAATAGGGCTTAAATCCTCTGCTATCCATTTGCTGGCGAAATACAGATACTCATCAGGATAATCTTCCAGCCGATTATGCTTTGACGCGTCTGCTAAGTGCTTTTCAACCTCAGCTTTCCAAAGTTTAAAGCATTGGTCGATAGAAATTATTTCTAATTCATGCCCAACATCAGCAATAACAAATTGAACGGGTTTGTCTTGAATAATGGCTTTTATATCCTCTTTGGTTAGCCGCTTATCCCTTCTGTAGCCGTCCAGATTATTTTCAAGCTGAAAATCCTTAATTGGGGTTTTCAGAATTTTTTGTTTGAACACAGAGAGAAGTGCTTACTGGCCAAAAATATTCGTAATTATTCGAAAATCTACCGGCCTTGCAGCCGGGCCAGCACCTCCTCGGTACGGTGGCCTTCGACCACAAATTCCTTGAAGTTGAAGACCCGCACGGCTTCGAGCAGGGTAGCCAGGTCGGAGGTGACCAGCGAGGGAATCTCAAAGACATGGCCGGCTGCCACCTGCTGCACCACCCGTGCCAGGTGCTCAAACTGGGTGGGGCTGGCGTACATAAGCGTTGCTTCCTCGGGTGTTGAAAATAACACAGAGTAAGAATCGGGGTCAATAGTCAGCGCGGCGGCTGGGCTGGTGGCCAGCTGCTCCTGAGGGTGCAGCAGCTGCCGAAAGGCGGCTGCAATATCTTCATTTACCTGAATACCACCCAGCAGCACAAGGGCCGCCAGCTTATCCTGGTTGGCACGGCGCTCGAAGTGCAGGGCCGTAGCGAGGCGCAGCACCTCGCTCGGATACGTTGCCCGGGTGGTATCAAACTCGCGCGAGCGTAGCAGCTGCTTGGGCTGATACTCAAACTTTTCCTGAGGATTCTGAAACCGGTTGGTCCCTACCACCACATCCTGGCCGGCGGCAATCCGCTTAAACTTTTCCAGTCCGGCCTGGCTCACGGCTTCGAGGGCACGCCTGCGGGCCTCAAGCATCCCACCTTGTGCTTCAAGTGACTGAAACTCCAGCCAGGCAGCCTGGGCCAGCTCGTCGGTCAGCGTTTCGATAAAGTAGGAGCCGGCCGCCGGGTCGGCTACCCAGTCGAGGTGAGCTTCCTCGCGCAGGATAACCGGCAGGTTGCGGGCCAGGCGGGCGCTAAACTCGTTGGGCGCCTGGTAGAGGCAATCGAAGGCCGCCACCTGAATTGTGTCGGCCCCGCCGAGCAAGGCGCTCATGGCTTCCGTGGTGTGCCGCAGCAGATTGGTGTGCGGGTCGAGGGTAGTTTGCGTCCAGGTCGAGGTAGTGGCATGAATGGGCAGCGTGGCCGCTCCCGTGGCGGGCAGGCCAAAGGCGTGAAGCAGCGTACTCCATAGCCGCCGGGCTGCCCGCAGCCGCGCAATTTCGGGAAAGTAGCTTGGCCCCACGGCAAAATCGAGGTGAATGGCCCGCGCCACCAGTGCCACCGAAATGCCGCTGGCCTCATCGGGTAGCTCGGTCAGTAGTGTTACGGCCGTATTGAGGCTGTAAGCAAGCTGCTGGGTAAGCGTGCCCCCTCTATTGCCGAAGTACGCTCCGTTGACGGAGAGCACCGCAAACGCCGGCCAGCTCTGGGCCCGCAGCAGGCAGGCGCGCAGTACGCTCCGGTACATCGGCAGCTCGGCTCCCTCGGGCCCGGCTGGCGGCGTAAAGCGCAAAAACCCCTGAAGCGGCTGCCCGTTGCTGGCCAGGCTCAGCCTTTCGAGCAGCTGTTCGGGGCCCTGAACCACCGTAAAGCCCAGCCAGGTGCTGGCCAGCGGCAGGCGCTCGGCCAGCTCGGCCACGGCGAAGGTCATGGGGTCGCCCTTCACTACGAAATGCAGGCCATCGGCCCCGCGGGCCAGCGCATCGGCTCCCTGCTCAATTTGCAGGCGGCCGTCGGCGCCGGTCGGTACGGCCAGCGCTACCACGTTGCGGCAGGGGGCGGGGCGGGGCGGCAGCGGAGGCGGCGGCCCACCCAGCGCCGTCAGGGCCTCGCGGTGGTAAAATGGCTCGGCTACCAGGCCATCGGGCAGCGTCCAGCGCAGGCTGGCGGGGTCGGCGCCTTTCAGCTCGCGGGTTAGCTGCGCCTGCCACTGCGCGGTGGTTACGGGCAAAAATTCGGGAAAAGAAACGAGCGGGGTAGGAGAAGAGGCGTCGGGCATAACGAATAGGGAGCCCCGGAACCGGCCGGGCGGGTGCTGAGCGGCCCGCAAGATACCGTAGCCAACGGTCATGGCTCGGCCCGCCCGCGCCCGGCCACCTGGGCTGCGGCGGTAGCTCCCGTGCTACTACATTATTTCTGCCCGTATTTTTGTGGAGCTGTTTTCTCCAGCAATCGCCGCGCTTATGCCTCTTCGCTACCTGCTTCTCTTCTGCTTGCTACTCACCGCCGGGCGGCCGCTGACCGGCCGGGCGCAGGGCATCTTCCGGCCCGGCTACCTGGTGCAGCCCGCGGGCGACACCGTGCGCGGCGAGGTGGATTTGCGCGACCTGCGCCTGGCTGGGCGGCAGTGCCGGTTCCGGCCCGCCCCCACGGCCGAGGTAGCCACTTATGGCCCGGCGCAGTTGCGGGCCTACGGAATCCCGGCCGCCGGGCTGCACTACCGTGCCCTGGCCCTGCCCGGCGCGGCGGCCGGCAGCGCGCCCACGGCTTTTCTGCAGGTGGAAGTCAGTGGCCCGGCTAGCTTTTATAGCTGGCGCGATGATGCTGTACACTACTACATCGCCACGGCAAGCTTCCCGCCGACCGAATTGGTGCAAAAGCAGGAGCAGGTGGAGGTGGAAGAAAATGGCTTTAAGCGTAAATACGAAGAAACAAAGAGCATTTACCGCCAAACGCTGGCGCAGGCGCTGGCTGGTTGCTTACAAGCCCAGGTGCTGCTGCCACGGCTGCCCTACACTGTCGTTGCCTTGGCACAGGCCGTGGCGGCTTACAATAAGTGCCAAGGTCAGCCAGGCGATGCTTACTCCATTCGAGCGACTGCCGCTCAGCCGCGAGCGCAACTTGGGCTGGTGCTAGGGTACCAAAGTGCGGCGATGCGTACTTCCAGCGACGTGAGTAATTACAACGTTGATTTTGGCAGTAGCAGCGGGCTAACCGGGGGGCTGGCACTGAATCTGCCCCTGACGAGCCTGAGCCGCCATCTAACGCTGGAGCTAGAGCTGCTCTATCAAACGCAGCACTATACGGGGGCGAATAGCTACGCCTCCGCCTCGGGGAATGGCTACGTGTATAACGCCAACTACCAGGCCGATTTTAGTTACCTGAAACTGCCGGTGCTGCTGCGCTACACGTTGAACCGCGCCGCCCTGGTTCGTCCGTTCCTGGAGGTAGGCGGCACGCTGGGCTACGCGCTGCGACTGCAAACCACCGCTACCACATCGGGTGTCGGGACTACCAGCTACCTTGGCGACGACTACCGACACTTTCAGGAGGGGTTGGCCGGCGGCCTGGGTCTGGAATTCGACCTGGTCAAAAACCACCCGGCGGCGGTGCTGGTCCGCTACGAAGCAGATACGGGCTGGATAAATGCTGGCAACATCAGCAGTCGCGTTAATCACCTCTACGCGCAATTCTCCTTTAGCCTAACCAAACAAACGAGCCGGTAGCCCCACGCTGGGGCGGCGTCTACACAACACATGTCTTTCTCTCTTCGCTTCGTCTTCGGCCACGCACTGCTGGTCGTCAGTGGGATGCTGCTCGCCCCGGCTTGCCAGCGGGCCCCGCTCCAGGCCACGGCCCACCTGGCTCCCAGCACCAGCCAGCCCATTGGCAATACCATCGCGCCCGATGCCGGCGCGGCCGACTACATCAAGCCCTACCACGACAAGGTGCTCAGCCAGATGCAGGAAGTAGTGGGCTCGGCTCCGGTGGCGCTAACCAAGAACCCCGGCGAGAATACCCTGGTCAATTTCGTGGCTGACTTGCAGCGCACCGCCGCCAGCCAGTATTTCAAGGGCGAAAAGATTGACCTGGGCGTAATGACCAACGGCGGTATGCGCACGCCGCTGCCCGCCGGGCCTATCACCCTCGGCAACGTGTTTGAGCTGATGCCTTTCGAGAACGAGCTGCTGGTCCTCGATGCGCCCGGCCCGGTGGTGCAGCAGCTGTTCGATTACTCCGCGCCCATTAAAATGGCCGTTTCGGGCGCTACCTACACCGTAGGCCCCGACAAAAAGCCGCAGGATATTCGCATTGGTGGCCAGCCATTTGACCCGAACAAAACGTATACTATTGCCGTTTCGGACTACCTGGCCGGCGGCGGCGACAACATGAGCTTTCTGAAGGGGGCTGCCCTGCGCCACACCGGCCTGTTGCTGCGCACCTGCATTGCCGACCATATTCGGGCGCTGACCAAAGCCGGGCAGCCCGTCACGGCCACTATCGAAGGAAGAGTAAAAAGCATTTAACAGTGAGCGATTAGCCAGGGGTTGTTGTTGTACCTGGCATACTTACGGCTTGCTGCCTGCGCATTCATTTATTGCCAACTGCTAACTGAGTTATGATTCGTCGCGACTTTCTTCAGAAATCTTTGCTCGGCACGGCGGGCCTGAGCCTGCTGGGCCCCAGCCTGGTAGCCGAAGCCGCTAGTGGCCCCGCCCGGCTGGTTATATTGCATACCAACGATATGCACTCGCGCATCGAGCCCTTCCCCGACAATGCCCCGCAGTGGGCCGGGCTGGGCGGCATGGCCCGGCGCGAAGCGCTCATCGACAGCGTGCGCAGGCAGGAGCCCAACGTGCTGCTGCTCGACTCGGGCGATATCTGGCAGGGTACGCCCTACTTCAACTTCTTTCTGGGCGAGCTGGAATACAAGCTGATGAGCCGGATGAAGTACGACGCTTCCACCTTCGGCAACCACGATTTCGACAACGGGCTGGAGGGCTTGCAGAAGCAGCTGCCCAACGCGGGCTTTCCCTTCCTCATTGCCAACTACGATTTCAGCGGCACGCCGCTGGCCGGCCGCTTCGCGCCCTACAAGGTATTCGAGAAAGGCGGTGCGCGCATCGGCGTGTTTGGCCTGGGCATTGAGCTGAAAGGGCTGGTGGCCGATAAAAACTTCGGCTCCACCCAGTACCTCGACCCCGTTGCCGTGGCCAAGGCCCAGGTGCAGCAGCTGCGCCAGCACGAGCGCTGCGACATGGTTATCTGCCTCTCGCACCTCGGTTATAAGTACGAAAGCGAAAAACTTGACGACCGCAAGCTGGCGGCTCAGGTGGGCGGCATCGACCTCATTCTGGGCGGCCACACCCACACCTTTATGCCCGCTCCCGAGCCCATTACCGGCCCCAATGGCCACGTAACGCTTATAAACCAGGTGGGTTGGTCCGGCATTAACCTCGGCCGTATTGATTACGAGCTGCGGCGGGGTGCTCAACCGGTGCGGGCCACCGGGGCGCTGGTACTACCCGTAAGCGCTACCTGCTAGCCGTCCGATATAAGCAAGCATTTGCCGGCTTTTTTGTCTGCTGGTTTATGCGCAAATTTGTCCCCCCAAGTCGGGCCGGTACTAAGCCGGCCCGACTTGGAGGGTTTTTTTTCGCCATCGGGCGTTCGTCTGGTTTCGCTTTTTCTCACTTCATGTCGCAGGATTTTCGCACCGTCTGGGCCAGTTGCCTGCGCGTTATCCGCGCCGAGGTGGGCGAGCAAAGTTTTCGGACGTGGTTTGAGCCCGTGGTGCCGGTCGAGCTGCAAGGCCGGGTGCTTACCATTCAGGTCCCCAGCGTTTATTTCTACGAGTTTCTCGAAGAGCACTACGTCGAGGAGCTAAAGCGCGCCATCTACCAGGAGCTGGGCCCCGAGGGCCGCCTCGAATACAGCGTGGTAGTAGACCAGGGCAACGCGCAGGCCCCGCCCAAAGCCATGCACCTGCCGCCCGCCCGCAAGGCCGCCCACGGCCCGCCCGCGCCCGAAGGCCGGCCCAGCCCCAACTACGGCACCGCGCCCGGCGGTATTCAGCCCAGCCGCTCGGCCCCGCCCGCCCGGCACTTCGTGCCTGGTGGCGGCACGGCCACGGCAGCGCAGCTGGCGGCCACCACGCTGCGCAACCCCTTTGACGCGACCAAAACGATGGACCGCAACATCGTGCCGTCGCAGCTCAACACTACCTACACGTTTGAGAATTATGTGGAGGGCGACTGCAACCGGCTGGCTCGGTCAGCGGGGCTCGCCGTGGCCAACAAGCCCGGTACCACTGCTTTCAACCCCCTGATGGTGTACGGCGGCGTGGGCCTGGGTAAAACGCACCTCGTGCAGGCCATCGGCAACCATATCAAGGCCACGAATGCGGAGAAATTCGTGCTCTACGTGTCGGCCGAGAAATTTACCAACCAGTTTATTGAAAGCCTGCAGCGCAATGCCGTGCAGGACTTCGCCAACTTCTACCTGCTCGTCGATGTGCTCATCCTCGACGACGTGCAGTTTTTGGCCAATAAAGGCAAAACGCAGGAGATGTTCTTCCACATCTTCAATCACTTGCATCAGGGTGGCCGGCAAATCGTGATGACTTCTGACCGCCCCCCGCGCGAGCTGAGCGGGCTGGAAGACCGCCTGTTGTCGCGCTTTAAGTGGGGCCTCACCGCCGACGTGCAAAGCCCCGACTTCGAGACGCGCATCGCTATTATCCAGAACAAAGCCCAGCAGGACGGTATGGAAATCGCCCCGCAGGTGGTCGAGTACCTGGCTCATTCGGTGCCTACCAACGTGCGCGAGCTGGAAGGCGTGCTGACTACCCTGCTGGCCCAGAGCGTGCTAACGCGCCGTGACATCGACCTCGAAATGGCCAAGCAGGCGCTACGCCACATTATTGAGGAGGTTGAAGCGGAAGTCAATGTTGATTTTATCCAGAAAACCGTGGCCGACTACTTCGGGGTGGCAGTGGGCTTGCTGAAGGAGAAAACCCGTAAGAAAGAGATAGTTACGGCCCGGCAGGTGGCCATGTACTTCACCAAGGAGCACACCAGCCACTCGCTCAAAACCATCGGCTACCACTTTGGCGGGCGCGACCACGCCACCGTTATCCACTCGGTGCAAACGGTGTCGGACCTGATTGACTCGGACAAAAAGTTCAAGGAGCAGATTGTCGAATTGCGCAAGAAATTCGTGCAGAAGTAGCAGGTAAGTGCTACCCGTTTTGGGAGCATACGCGTTACCTTTAGGAAAATCTCTGCCTTATGGAAACACTAGAAACCGTACAGCCGGACTACGAGCTTGAACGCGGAAAACCTATACCTAGCAAACTACACGGCCGGCTGCAGGCAAAATTGATTGGGCTACTTTATGTAAGCTGTGGGCAAACGCATACCATTTATTCGGAGCTTAGCCTGACGCTTGCGCCTCTCTATTTAAAGCAAGTACCTGATATAGCTTTGTACGAAGGCGTAGTGCCTTACACTACCTCCGACGAAATTACGGTCAGCGAGCTCCCTGGCATCGCCATTGAAATCCTTTCTCCGACGCAGGGTTTGGAAGAGTTGACAGACAGAATAGAGCGCTACCTGGCAGCCGGCGTAAAGTCATGCTGGCTGGTATTGCCTGGCATCCGCACGGTATCGGTTTCCACTAAGCCCGGCGAGTACCAAACTTTCGACCGCCACCAAAAGCTCATTGACTCAGTCGCTGGTATAGAGTTGGATTTGAATGCGTTATTTCAGTAGCGCGAAGCCCAGTCCTCGTGCCACCAGGCCTATAAAATCTCCTTCGGGTAGCAGATGTAGTACTTCTGTACTTTCTGGCTCAGGGCCCGAATATTAGGTAAATCCGATGCTTCAATCACATCGACCACCTTGCCGAGTTTGGTCAGAATGTTGATAGTTTCGTTGCTGGCCGGGTCGTAAGCGGTGTTGCTGAGGCGGCCGGTTATCATTAGCTGGCGCGCCTCAGCGGGTGGCAGGCCAAAGTGCTCGGTTATCAGCTCCAGGATACCCAGCTGAAAATCATCGTCATACGGCTCGGGGCTGATAACGATTTTGAAGAGCTGGCGGTTGAGCAGGCTTTGGGCCAGAAAGCTCAGCACCTTGTCCTCGTGGCTGGCCCAGGCCTTAATGGCCGCCCAGATGTCCACGTCGTCGAGCTGCACAAAGCGGCCCAGGATACTGGCATCCTGCTCAAACTCGGCCAGCGTAACGGCGCGGCCCAGAAAGAAAGTAAGGCAGCTGCTGCCCGGCACGGCCACGCCGGCGCGGGCCAGGTCGCGGGCCCGCTGCATGGTGCGGATTACCATTTGTTCGGCGCTCGTAACGGCTTTGTGCAGATACACTTGCCAGTACATGAGCCGGCGGCTCACCAGGAAGTTCTCGACCGAGTACACGGCTTTTTCTTCCAGCACCAGGCGCTCGTTTACTACCTGCAGCATCTTGATGAGACGGTCGGCACCCGGCCGGCCCTCGGCCACGCCGGTGTAGAACGAGTCGCGGTTGAGGTAGTCGAGCCGGTCCATATCGAGCTGTGAGCTAACCAGTTGATGAAAAAACTCGCGCCCGTAGCTGCCCTGAAACATCTGCATGGCCAGGCTCAGCTTACCCAGGAACTGCTCGTTGAGCCGCTCCATCAGGTAGAGTGACAGCTGCTCGTGCGGGATATCCTGAAAAATTGCCGTTTCCAAGGCGTGCGACAGCGGCCCGTGGCCAATGTCGTGCAGCAGAATAGCAATCTGGGCGGCTTCGCCCTCGGCCGCCGATATTTTCACGCCCTTATCCTTGAGCGTGCGCAGTGCCAGCTGCATCAGGTGCATGGCCCCCAGCGCGTGGTGAAAGCGCGTGTGCAGCGCCCCCGGATACACAAAATTGGTGAGCCCCAGCTGCTGAATACGCCGCAGCCGCTGAAAATACGGATGCTCAATGAGGTCGAACAGCAGTTCGGTGGGCACCGTGACGAACCCATATACCGGGTCGTTGAAAATCTTCTTCTTGTTCATAATAGGAGCGCTAAGCTCGGGCTTAGCTACGTGCGCGGCCAGATTGGCCGACGATTGCAGCCCACCGGCCGACTAACTTGCCTTTGTACGAACCTAAACGCCGGTTTTCCGGTAAAGCTACGGCGACCCCGCCCTCCGGCATACTACTGGAGCAGGCGTGTTCGTTACCACTGCTACCATTTACTTTCCTCCCGCCGCGCCAGCGCCCGGCGCCCTTGCCTATGCAACGCTACTCCATTCTTTGGGCCGACGACGAAATTGACCTGCTCAAGCCGCACATCCTCTTTTTAAAGGAGAAGGGCTACGACGTTACCCCCGTCAACTCCGGGGCCGATGCCCTGGAAGAAGTACAGGAAAATACCTATGACCTGGTATTTCTCGACGAGAATATGCCCGGCCTAACCGGCCTCGAAACCCTCAACGAAATCAAGGTGGTGCGGCCCACGGTGCCCGTCGTGATGATTACCAAGAGCGAGGAAGAGCACATTATGGAAGGGGCCATCGGGGCTAAAATCGCCGATTACCTCATCAAGCCCGTTAACCCGAATCAGATTCTGCTTTCAGTAAAGAAAGTACTGGACAACAAGCGCTTAATCACGGAGGCAACCAATACCGGCTACCAGCGCGATTTTCGCCAGCTCGGGATGCAGCTTTCCGACCGCCTCTCGCCTTCGGAGTGGGTCGATGTATATAAAAAGCTCGTATACTGGGAGTTGGAAATCAACGAAACCGAGGGCAAGAGCATGGCCGAAGTCTTCAACATGCAGAAGGACGAGGCTAATAACTACTTCGGCCGCTTCATTATTGAGAATTACGAAGACTGGGTAAACGGCCGCGACAAGGATGCGCCGCTTATGTCGCACCAGCTGTTTAAGGAGAAAGTTTTTCCGCTGATGAAGCAGACCGGCGACACGCCCGTGTATTTCGTGCTCATCGACAACCTGCGCTACGACCAGTGGAAAATTCTGGAGCCGATTATCGCCGAGCTCTTTACCGTCGATTCGGAAGAGCTGTATTACAGCATTTTGCCGACTACCACGGCATATGCGAGAAACGCAATATTTGCCGGTATGATGCCGGGCGAGGTGCAGAAAAAATACCCCAACCTGTGGGTGTGGGACGAAGACGAGGAAGGCAAAAACCTGCACGAGGCCGAGTTCATGGAAATCAATTTCCAGCGCAACAACCAGAAAGCCAAGCACAGCTACAATAAGGTAACCAACCTGCAGGCCGGCAAGGACTTGCTGGGTAAAATGGCTAACCTGCACAACAACTACAAGCTCAACGTTATCGTCTATAACTTTGTGGACATGCTTTCGCACGCCCGCACCGATATGGCCATGATTCGCGAGCTCGCTGCCGATGAAAGCGCCTACCGCAGCCTCACCCGCTCGTGGTTTCTGCACTCGCCGCTGTATGAGATGCTGCAAACCATTGCCGAGAAAAAGGGCAAGCTCATCATCACCACCGACCACGGTACTATTCGGGTAAAGCGCCCGTATAAGATTGTGGGCGACCGCAATACCAACACCAACCTGCGCTACAAGCACGGCCGCAACCTGGGCTTCGACGAAAGCCGCGACATTTATGTGGTGCGCAAGCCGGAGAGCATTTTCCTGCCCCGCGAAAATGTGAGCACTGCGTATGTGTTCACGCTCGGCGACTATTTCTTCGCCTACCCCAACAACTACAACTACTACGTGAACTACTACAAAGACACGTTCCAGCACGGCGGCGTATCGCTGGAAGAATGTATTATTCCCTATATCACGCTGACGGCTAAAGGCTAAGCGCAGCGTTACGCAGAGGGGGCAGCGTTTCGCAGAGTAGTTCATCTAAACTCTGCGAAACGCTGCCCCCTCTGCGTAATGCTGCGCTTAGGTTTTTTGCTTCTTTTTCTTAGCCGCCGGAAATAATACATTATTGAGTATCAGCCGGTAGCCGGGCGAGTTGGGGTGCAGCGACAAGTCGGTGGGCTCTTCGCCCACCAGGTGCTGGTAGTCTTCGGGGTCGTGGCCGCCGTAAAACGTCCAGGTGCCTTTGCCCAGGGTGCCGTGCATGTAGCGCACCTCGCCATCCTGCTTGGTTTCGCCCATGATGATGACATCGGGCTTGATGAGGCTTTTGCGGAAGGCCGTAGTCTGACCCATGAAGCCGTGGATGGTCTTCTCATGGTCCTGGGTGAGCATGGTCGGCACCGGGTCGTACTTGGCTGAGAAGGTAAAGAGCTGAAAGTAATCGTTTTGCTCATACAGGCCGCGCTCGTTGGGCTGCATGTCGATGTTGGAATATTCGTACTCAAACGGGTTGGTTTTGAGCTGAAAATTCTGGAACGCCAGCGTGCGGTTGAAGTTGAGCTTGCTCTGGGCATTGGGGTCGGCCGGGTCGCCGTCGTACATCTCGGCCACCATGTCAATTCCCAGGCCCGCCAGCGCAATATCGTAGCTGTCGGTAGCCGAGCACATGGCAAACATAAAGCCGCCGCCGGCGATAAACTCCTGCATCTTCACGGCCTCGGCGGCCTTCATCTCGCTCACTTTCTTGAAGTTGTTGCGCTTGGCAGCGGCCTCGGCCTCGCGCACCTGCTGCTGGTACCAGGGCGCGTAGCGGTAGGCAGCGTAAAACTTGCCGTATTGGCCCGTAAAATCTTCGTGGTGCAGGTGTAGCCAGTCGTACTTGGGCAGCACGCCCGAAAGCACCTCGTCGTCGTAAATCTTATCGTACGGAATCTCGGCGTAGGTGAGCACCATCGTCACGGCATCGTCCCAGGGCTGCTTGCCTTTGGGCGTGTACACCGCGATTTTGGGTACTTTCTCCAGCTTCATCACGTCCATGTTGGCGTTGGGGTCAGCTATCTGGGTCAGAATTCCCGTGTACTGCGCCTCCGAGATAACCTGGAAGGTGATGCCGCGCACGTTCAGCTCATTTTCCAGGCTGGGCTGCGATTCGCAGGCAAAGGAGCCGCCCCGGTAATTCAGCAGCCAGTCTATTTCTATCTGCTTGCTTAAGGCCCAGTAGCACAGGCCGTAAGCTTTCAGGTGTTCCTTCTGGGTATTATCCATCGGGATGAAAATATGGTTGGCACGGGCTGCCAGGGCCGGGGCCAGCAGCACGAGCAAGAGGGCAAGACGCTTCAGCAACATACTTTTGAGGACTTAAGAGCCACCAGCCAAACGGGGCGGTGGCAATCGTAGTTCAAGGTACGGCTGCTGCGCTACACAAAGTGACAACCACCGGCAAGCTCTCTAACTAATCACCCACGCTCAAAAAACGGCCTAGCCAGCTTGCGTAGCAAGCGTATCCGCGAAATCCGTTAAATCCGTTAAATCTGCGATGACTTTTCTGGAAAATATCCGCGAGGCGCTGCGCTCTATCTCCGGCAATCTGCTGCGCACCATCCTCACGGCGCTCATCGTGAGTATCGGGCTGATGGCGCTGGTGGGCATTCTCACGGCTATCGACGCTATGCGCAACTCCTTGGGCGACACCTTTGCCAGCCTCGGGGCCAACGCCTTCGAAATAAAGGCTAAAGGCTATGGTAATCGGTTCCGGCGCGGGGGCGTGCAGGGCAAGCAGTACCCGGCGCTCAGCTACCTGCAGGCCACGCTCTATAAAAAGGAGCTGACCCGCCGCGAGCCCGGTACCATTGTGGGCTTGTCGGCCTTCATCAGCGGGGCCACCGAAATCAAAGCCAACGGCCAGAAAACCAACCCCAATATGCAGGTGATTGCCGGCGATGAAAACTACCTGCGCATCCAGAGCTACGCGCTCACCCAGGGCCGCACCTTTTCACCGTCGGAGCTGAATACCGGGGCCAACGTGGCCATTATCGGCCAGGAAATGAAAGACAAGCTGTTTCCGCAGGTAAACCCGGTGGGCAAATACGTGTACGCGCTGGGCAAGCGGTTTCAGGTGGTGGGCCAGCTCGAAAAAAGTGGCAGCACGATGGGCGGCTCCGGGGCCGACCGCCTGCTGCTGGTGCCGCTCGAAACCGGCAACCAGCTGCCCCGCACCGGGGCGCTCACTTACGATATCAAAACGGCCACGCCCAGCGCGGGCTCCCTGGGCTTTTTGCAAAGCCAGGCCACGGGCGTAATGCGGGCCGTGCGCAACGACCGCCTGGGGCAGGAAGACTCCTTCGAGATTGAAAGCCCCGATTCGCTGAGCGGCACCCTCGATTCGCTGAGCGGCAACATGCGCCTGGCCGGCGGCCTGATAGCTTTTCTGGCGCTGCTCGGAGCCAGCATCGCGCTCATGAATATCATGCTGGTATCGGTAACGGAGCGCACCCGCGAAATTGGCATTCGCAAAGCCCTGGGGGCCACGGCGCGCCAGATACGCCTGCAATTCCTGATTGAGGCCATCGTTATCTGCGTAATGGGCGGCACGCTGGGGATAATGCTGGGCATCGGGGCCGGCAACGGCGTGGCCGTGCTGGCGGGCAGCAAGTCGTTTCTGGTGCCCTGGCTATGGGTAGGAGTGGGGCTGACCATTTGCGTAACGGTGGGCCTGCTGGCCGGCTCGTACCCGGCCGGCAAGGCCGCTGCCCTGGACCCGATTGACAGCCTGCGGTATGAGTAATATTAATAAAACACGATACTTTGTGCTAGCTGGCACGCTGGTGTTCGGTGGCTGCGAATCGCAGACAGCCCATGAAAACCCACGCGCGGCGAGCTCAATCACGTCAGCCGCGCAGGCCCCGGCTGCCCGGGCTGTTGAGCCAGTTAAGCGCGAAATAGCATCGGCAGGCCCTGTGCAGATTGCTACTATCAAGCTGCCCAACGCGCCAGATTTTGAAGTGCCGCAGGTGCAGCTTGCAAATGCGGCAGCTGCGCAGCGTCTCAATCAGACGCTGACCCGACTTATGCTTACGGCTGGCCTTAGCGATACGACGCGGGCTCCAACAGCTGCGGCGGCCATCCGGCGGGCCGTTGCCGAATACAAGGCTGCTAACAAAGAAGGGCTGACCGGCACCAGCTACGACATTTTATTCAATCGTGCGGGGCTATTGTCACTGGCCCTTACTACCGAGTACATGGGCGCTTATCCTTCGACGACCAGCCGACATGCTACGTTCGATATACGCACTGGTCGCTGTATTACACTGCCCGAGCTGCTGGCCGATACTATACTACTACGCCAGCAGTGGCACCAGCGCCTTACCCAGCGCGTAGCCGCCCACGTTCAACGCATTACCCGGGACTATCCCGGCGACTCTGATACCTGGGCCACCGTGTGGGAGCAAACCGGCTGGGATGAAGGCAGACAGCAGGTAAGCCCAGCGGCTCTGCCAGCCCTGCGTGAGTTCGCGCTCACGCCCAAAGGACTGGTGCTTTATTCCAGCTTCGAGTTTCCACACGCCGTACTGGCTCTGGCGCCGGCCGACGACTATTTGTTTGCCTACGCAGACCTGGAGCCCCGGCAACTGTTGCGGCAGGCTGTTACCGGGTCGCCTCCGCAAAGGCGGGATACCAGATAAGCTTTTACATTTGCGCAACTTTTCATTTGTGCAAATGCCCCCTCCTGCTTCCATCGGCCAACGCTTTACCCAACTTATTCAGCATTTGGGGCTGAGCAAAAATGCCTTTGCGCAGTCGCTGGACAAGACGGCCACCGTTATTCAACATCTCGTTGATGAGCGTAACAAGCCCGGCTACGACCTGCTGTGCAAGGTATTTGAAACTTATCCAAATGTGTCGAAAGACTGGCTGCTGCTTGGTCAGGGGCCTATGCTGGCCGGGTCGGGATTGTCGCCGGCCTCAGGCATCGCAGCTGCGCCGGACGGCTTATTTGCCGCGCCTGCGCCGGTGGCAGAGGCACCGGCAGTACCCTTAGCCCGGGCAGTAGCCTCACCCGAAAAGCGGCCAGCGCCGGCGCCCGTTGAGCGGCCCGAGCCGCTACCTGGTCCGGTAGTACCTGCTACTGTGCCCGCGCCGACTAGTGCCGCGGCCGCTCCGGCTTCGCCCGATGCCAACTACCTCGCGGTGGTGCTGCAAACCCAGCACCTCCAGCACCAACTGGCGCTGGCTGAGCAGCGCAATCAGCATTTGCTGGAGCAGCAAGCCCTTATGCAGCAGCTCGTGGCCGTGCTGCAACGGGCCGTCTGAACCGCGGATTTATCGGATTGCTCAGATTTTGGTGACGTGAAAAAGGCCGCCCAATTGGGCGGCCTTTCTATGCGGCGAAGGACACTCGGTAATCGTCACCAAAATCCGGGTAATCCGACGAATCCGATAAATCCGCGCTTCAGACAAGCAGTCCTACTTCCTCGGCCTCCATCAGCCCCAGCGCGTTGACTTGGGTGAGGCGCAGCGGGCGGATTTCGCCCACCAGCAGCGGGTCGTACTTGGCCGCCACGCGGATGTAGTTGGGCGTGTAGCCTTCCACGCGGCCATCGGTACTATCGTCTTCAAACAGTACTTCGGTTTCGAAGCCAGCGTGCTGCTCGTAGAAAAAACGCTTTTTCTTTTCCGAGAGGCCGCGCAGCTGGGTGGTGCGCTCGGTGCGCACGCGCTCGGGCACCCGGCCGGGCAGAGTAGGCGCCAGGGTATTGGGCCGCTCCGAGTACGGAAAAACGTGCAGGTAGCTGACGGGTAATTCATTCAAAAAACTATATGTTTCTTGGAAATCGCTTGCCGTCTCGCCCGGAAAGCCCACGATTACATCGACCCCGATGCCGGCGTGGGGCATTAGCTCCCGGATGCGGGCCACGCGCTCGGCGTAAAGGGCCCGGCGGTAGCGGCGGCGCATGAGACCCAGAATCTTATCCGACCCGCTTTGCAGCGGCAGGTGGAAGTGGGGCATAAAGCGCCGCGAGGCCGCCACCGTCTGGATAATCTCATCGGTGAGCAGGTTGGGCTCGCACGAGCTGATGCGGAAGCGGCGAATGCCCGCCACCTGGTCAAGGGCTTGTACCAATTGGGTGAAATTCTCGACCCGCGCGCGTTCTGCGCCCTGAATGCCAAAATCGCCCAGGTTAACGCCCGTGAGCACTATTTCCTGTACGCCCTGCGACGCCAGCTTCTCCACGCGCTCGACCACCGAGGCAATACTGCCCGAGCGGCTCGCCCCCCGCGCCAGCGGAATGGTGCAAAACGAGCAGGAATAGTCGCAGCCATCCTGCACTTTGAGAAAAGTGCGGGTACGCTCGCCCAGCGATTGCGCCGGGTGAAACTCGTGCGCTTCGCTGATGGGAGAGGCGAATACGCGGCCCGGCCCGGCCTCTGCGCCCGGCTCGGGCAGCTGCAGCCCGGCGATAATCTCAGCCAGCCGAAACTTCTCGGCCGCGCCAAGTACCGCGCCCACGCCGGGAATTTCGGCTATCTCCTGGGGCTTGAGCTGGGCGTAGCAGCCCACGATGGCCACGAAAGCCCGGGGGTTGTGCTTAAGCGCCTGCTGCACTACCCGTCGGCACTTGCGGTCGGCGTGGTCGGTGACGGAGCAGGTGTTTACGACGTAAACATCGGCCCCCTGCTCAAACTCGACGCGGCGCACGCCACGCTCTTCAAACTGCCGGCCCAGGGCCGACGACTCGGAGAAATTGAGCTTGCAGCCCAGCGTATAAAAGGCAACGGTTTGTGGTGTCATCAGCCCGCAAAGTTACAACCCAGCCGCTCCGGCCCTGGCGTGGCCGGCCGCAGCCCTGGCCTAACGCTGGCCGAAGTCGCGCATCGACTCCTGCTCGTAGGCCTGGCCGCGTTGCAGCTGGCTATCGGGTACCCCTCTGGTGCGCCGCGTTACGGCTTTGGCCACGTTATCGTAGGTGACTACCCCGGCCGGCCCCACGGCGCCCAGGCCATCGGCGTAGCAGTAATAAGCGAAGGGCAGGGCTACCGGGGCCAGCAGGTTGCGTCCCCAGTGGTAGCTGGCCGTGGGCAGGTGCAGCTGGCGCAGCAGGGTAGTGGCCACATCCGTTTGCGAGCCGATAGTGCGAATTACCTGTCCTTTTACTGCGGGGCGCAGCGCTCCGCCGGCCAGCACCAGCGGAATATGAAACTTAGCCGGCGCATTGTAGGGTGTGTTGCCGGGCAGCGGGTGGCCGTGGTCGGCGCAGAGCACCACCAGCGTATGGGCCCACCAGGGCTGCAGCCGGGCCTGCCTGAGAAAGCGCCCCAGCGCCCAGTCGGTGTACCAGACCGATTTGCGAAACAGCGCCGTCTCGTCGTTTCCCTTCAGCATGGAAGGAATCGGAATCTCAAACGGCTCGTGGCTGCTCAGCGTGAAGGCCGTCACAAAAAATGGGATTCGCTGCTGCGGCAGGTCGGTCAGGAGCCGGTCGAACAGCACATGGTCGTGCGCGCCCCACTTCGAGTTCTGGTCGCTGGCTGCAAAGTCATCACGGTCTACCAGCCGCTCGTAGCCCGCCGTGCGCAGGTAGCTGCGCATATTGGCAAAAGCCAGCTCACCGCCGTAGTAGTAAGCCGACGAATAGCCCGCCGCGCCCAGCGAGCGGCGCAGGTGGGGCAGGTGCTCGGTTTTGGGCAGATAATTGATAACGCTGGTAGTCGGTTGGTTGGGATAGCCCGAAAGCAGGGCCACCAGTCCCTTCTGGCTGCGGTCGCCGGCCGCGTAAATGTCGGTAAACAGCACGCTTGCCCTGGCCAGGCTGTCGAGGTTGGGGGTAATGCCCGCCTCACCACCCACGCAGCCTACCAGCTTGGCCGTGAAGCTTTCCAGAATAATAAACAGCACATTGGGTCGGGGCTCCGTGAGCAGCGCCAAGGCCTGGGAGCTGTCCTGCGGCTGATACAGCTCCGCCACCAGCCGCTGGGCAGTGCTGTCGGCCATAAAGTGCGGCTGCGGCGCGGCATCGCTGCTAAGGCGGAGCGCCGTATCGGCCAGATTCCAGGCCGGGTTGATGGCCGCGTGGTTGGCAAAAGGAAACGTGGAGAAATAAACGTCGCTCTGGTTAACCGGAATCTGCTGCACGCCCCCGCGCAGCACGGGTATCAGCAGGATGGTATAAAGCAGCCCGGCCAGCGCCGCGCGCCCCCGGCCAAAGCCAGCGGGCAGGGCCGGCAGCCGGCTAACCAGCACCCGATAAAGTGCCGTGCCAGCCAGCATAACGGCGGCCAGGGCCAGCAGCAGGCCGCCCAGTGGTGTGCTGCCGGCCGAAGCCAGTACTTCCCTGGGCGAAGACAGGTAAGGCAGAATGGTGGCGTCGAGCCGGAAGCCCCAGGCGTGATACAAACCCAGGTCGGCCAGCAGGAGCAGCGCCAGCACCGTGCCCATCACTGCCGAATAGCCAGTTACCAGTCGGTGCAATGGCCAGCGCGGCCCTGCCAGGCTGCCCCCCACGAAGAGCAAAAAGGGCAGCAGGCACAGATAGGCGGCCATTGCCGCATCGAGCCGCAGGCCATAGCCAAACGCACCCAGCAATGTAGCCAGGGGTAATAGCCTGGCCTGGGCTGCGTAGTAAACCAGAAATACCGCCCGCCCCAGCTCAAAAAACAATACCCAGAATAAGAAATAGCGTGGGTGAAACTCAAAACGACTTTTTGCCTGCCAAAATTTTTTCACAGCCCAAAATTAAGCTGGTGTGAAGGCCTGAGGAAAATCTGTTGGCCCGGGAAGTAGCGCTTATGGCTGGCAGCTAGTAATTTTATACTAATCCGGCGGAAGGATGCTGATAGCTTTAGGGATAAATTTTATACCCCTTGACCGGCTTTATAGGGCATTTTAACGACAAAGCATTTGAAAGTTCAGGGGTCGCTACGCGAAATTGGCAGGTAAGTCGTATTTTTGCCTTGAAATCAGACACCCACCTTTTATTCATGGCCATTCTCCGCTTTAAAGCCCTCGAACTCGTTGACCAGCGCCAGCCGCTAACGGTAAAGCCCCTGGCCGCCCGCCGCTCCGACTCGTTTGGGCAGAACGTGTTCAACCTGGAAGCAATGCGGGCAAATATGCCCGGCGAGTACTTTAAAAAGCTGCAGGCAGCCGTGAAGCACGGCTCGCCCGTCGAGCGCTCGGTAGCCGACGCCGTAGCGGCGGCCATGAAAACCTGGGCCATGGCCAAAGGTGCTACCCACTACACGCACTGGTTTCAGCCCCTTACCGGTGCCACCGCCGAAAAGCACGACTCGTTCTTCGACCTGAACTCGGACGGCCGGCCGATTGAGAACTTCAAAGGCTCGGCGCTGGTGCAGCAGGAGCCCGATGCCTCGTCCTTCCCCAACGGCGGCATCCGCAATACCTTCGAGGCCCGCGGCTACACTGCCTGGGACCCTACCTCGCCCGCGTTCATTATCGAAACGGTAGGTGCCAAAACGCTGTGCATCCCCACTATTTTCGTGGCGTACACCGGCGAGGCGCTCGACTACAAGGCCCCGTTGCTGAAGTCGCTGGCCGTGCTCGAAAAGGCTGCCGTTGATGTATGTCAATATTTCGATAAAGACGTGCAGCGCGTGAATACCACGCTTGGCATCGAGCAGGAGTATTTCCTGGTCGACAAGGCGCTCTACGACGCCCGTCCCGACCTGGTGATGACCGGCCGCACGCTGTTTGGCCACGCGCCGGCCAAGGGCCAGCAGCTCGAAGACCACTACTTTGGCTCGATTCCGCCCCGCGTGCATGCCTTCATGTTCGACTTCGAGGAAGAAGCGAACTCACTCGGCATTCCGCTGCGCACGCGCCACAACGAGGTGGCTCCCAATCAGTTTGAGTGCGCGCCTACTTTCGAGGACGCCAACCTGGCCATCGACCACAACCAGCTGTTGATGGACGTGATGGACCGGGTAGCCCTGAAGCACAACTTCAAAGTGCTGCTGCACGAGAAGCCCTACGCCGGCGTAAATGGCTCGGGCAAGCATAATAACTGGGCCATGAGCACCGACACCGGCGTTAACCTGCTGGCGCCCGGTCGTCGGCCGAAGGAAAACCTCCAGTTCCTGGCGTTCTTCATCACGACGGTAAAGGCTGTGCACCGCTACGGCGATTTGCTGCGCGCCAGCATTGCCTCGGCCAGCAACGACCACCGCCTCGGGGCCAACGAGGCCCCGCCGGCCATCATGTCGGTGTTTCTGGGCTCGATGCTCGACGGCGTGCTCGACGAGCTGGAGCGCACCGCCAAGCTGCCGCTTGATAAGGGGGATAATATATATCTAAAGCTGGGTATTGATAAGATTCCGGCCATTCTGCTCGACAATACCGACCGTAACCGGACCTCGCCGTTTGCCTTCACCGGCAATAAGTTTGAGCTGCGCGCCGTGGGCTCGTCGGCCAACTGCTCGTCGGCCATGACCACGCTCAACGCCATCGTAGCCGACCAGCTTATCGACTTCAAAGAGAAAGTAGATGAGCTGATTGCCCAGGGCAAGAAGAAGGAAGTGGCTATTGTGGAGGTGCTGCGCGCCTACGTCATCGAATCGAAAAACATTCGCTTTGAGGGCAATGGCTACTCCGACGAGTGGAAGGAAGAAGCTGCCCGCCGCGGCCTTGCCAACGTGGCCACCACGCCCCAGGCCCTCGACGCGCTGGTGCGCGCCGACGCCGCCGAGCTGTTTGCCCGCCACGGCATCTTCTCGGAAGTAGAGCTGCACGCCCGCCACGAAATCCTGCTGGAAGACTACACCAAGAAAATCCAGATTGAGAGCCGCGTACTCGGCGATTTGGCCGTAAACCACGTAATCCCGACTGCGCTGGCGTACCAGAACAAGCTGGTGCAGAACGTGCGCGGCCTACGGGAGCTGGGCCTTGATGAGAACAGCGAAGTAACCGTAGAGATGATTAAATCCATCTCGCGCTATGTTTCGACCATCAAGACGACAGTCGATGCCATGGTAGCAGCCCGCAAGGTGGCCAACCGCATAGAAGATGCCCGCGAGCGCGCCGTAGCGTACTGCGATGAAGTAAAAGAAAAATTCGCGGCTATCCGCCGCGCGACCGACAAGCTTGAGCTGCTTGTGGCCGATGAGGACTGGCCCCTGGTGAAGTACCGCGAACTGTTGTTCCGGCACTAGCCCTGGGGTTGGAGCCACGGACCAGCGCTGGGTGGGAATTCTCGCTGCGTCCGGGTTTGGAAAGGGTCGTGCCGGGTGGCGCGGCCTTTTTTTGTGCCTAACCTTTTCTGATTAGCTAAAATCGACCTCTCGTAGCTGCAAACGCAGGTGGCGACAACCAGCTACAGTCAGAAAATAAGTCAATCTGCCACTGTTCTTAGGCGGCCCAGGGTAGGGCCGATGTGAACGTAGCCTGGGCCTGGATAGCGCCCGCAACCAGCAGGCAGGGCAATTTCATGAAGTAGGACGGGTAGAGCTACCGCGCAGCAAGGTAATAGAGGTGTCCGGGGCTTCGGGCTAGCCTTGGCGCAGCGGGCAAGCAGTTACTCTTTCTTCTTTACTGCACTAGCTCGCATCCGCATATCGGCGGGCTTGCTTTTTTGCACCATCTTCTGACCCAGTTTTTTGGTGTCCTTCACCACTTTGGGGCCTTGGTAGGTGCTTGCGCGTGGGATGGCCGTTTTAGGCGTCGTAACCGGCGTTTGGGCATGGGCAGTGCTGAGTAATGCGCCAAATGCCAGGAGGGAGGCTGTAGCTTTCATTCGTTTAGTCGGGGATAGGAGCTGGCGTAGCTTGGTTATATTCGGTGTAAAGGTGAAAAACATTGGGCAGATAGTTGGAAATAGCTGCGTGTTTTTTTAATAAAGCGGTTACGCACTGCCAGCTCCACGCGCTTGAGTAACTCGGCTGAAAACCCTTTATCAAGGAAAGTAGAGTGCCTCTTCACCGACGAGCTGCTACCGCGCGAACGCCTGATTCAGGGCCAGCAGTAGCTAAAAGGTATTATGCGCTCTAAAGCGAGTAGGTTTTCAGATTACGGACCTTACCACCAGTTATTTACCACGCCCGTTTAGGTTGAAAAAAGGCTATAGTAGGATTTTGCTGCATTGGCCATTTTCCGGGAATTCTCAAAAAGATGATAAGTGCGTAACAGGCGCCAGGGCCGATATTTATTAGCAAACGGCCTGCGCTACCTGCCCACAGGCCGGGAAGCGTGCGGGTTCATTCAACGCAAGCTGCTGACTGTATACTTTCTGCGTTATTCTGTGCCCCATATCCGGCTCTCCTGACCTGCTCGCCGTATTCGACGCTTTACCTGGGGTTTATCTGCTGCTATCGCCTGCCCTGCGGATAGAAGCCGTGGCGACGCCTACCTGACAGCCACGCTCACAACGCGGCCACAGCTCATATTGCAGGCCGCCGGCGCCCGGCTCTCTGTCGACGTGTCGGCGCTGCCACTGCTGCAGTTCTCCGAGAAAAACCTGCGTAGCATTGTGTATAATCTGCTCAGCAACGCCCTGAAATACCGCCACCCCGACCGCACGCCCTATATCGACGTGCACGCTCACGTGCGCACGGGCCACCTCGTGCTCGAAGTGCATGATAATGGCCTGGGCATCGCCCCGGCCCACCTGCCTCGCCTGTTCACGATGTTCCAGCGCTTCCACGACCACGTGGAGGGCACCGGCATCGGCCTCTACATGGTCAAGCGCATAGTCGAGAATGCCGGGGGCCGCATGGAGGTGTATAACCAGCTCGGGGCCGGCACCACTTTTTTCGTATTCCTGTCTCAATCCGCTGCTTCGGCTGCGTAATACGGCTACTTTCTGCTTACTTGACCCGCTATGGCCGCGATATCCTGCACCCTGCTCGTTGACGACGACGAAACCACCAATTTTCTCAATCAAGCCCTGCTGCGGCGCATGGCCATCAGCGACACCGTGCTGGTAGCCGGCAACGGCCAGGAGGCTCTCGACCTGATGCATACTCATTGCGAGCTGCCCGATTCGCCCACCTGCCCGGCCCTGATTCTGCTCGACATGAAGATGCCGCTGATGAACGGCTTCGAGTTTTTGAAAGCCTACGCCCAGCGGCCCAAATGTCAAAACCCCCTGGTGGTCATTATCATGCTTACTACCTCGCTGCACCTGCACGACGTGGCACAGATGAAGGGCCTGCCCATTGCCGGCTACCTTACCAAGCCCCTTACCCGCGACAAACTCAAGCAGATACTGCAAGACCACTTCGGCCAGCCTGCGGAGGATAGCTAACGGCCCGCTCCGTCAGGTGGCGGGTACAAGCGGCTTAACCGCGGCAATCTGCCGGGTTGCTCATTGTTAAGGCAAAAGCCGGCAAGTGGCTCTTTCTTAGCCAGTACCTTACCTGGCGATGACGCGGGCCAGGGTGCGGATAATGCGCCGGGCGCGGGTTTTGACGGTGCCCAGCGGCAGCTTCAGCTCCTCAGCGGTTTCGAGCTGGGTGTAGCCTTCCAGGTAAAGCAGCTCCAGCAGCTGACGGTCGGTGGGGGTGAGCAGCTGCAGCCAGTCGCGCACGCCGATATGCTCGGGCCGGAAGGTAGTGGCCGCCGCCAGGCCGCCGTGCAAATCAGCCGTAAGCGAGTGCGTGCGCTGCGCGATACGGCGCTGCGCACGCAGCCGGTCAATAGCCAGGTTATGGCAAATCTGGATGGCCCAGGTAAAAAGCCGTCCCTTGCTGGCATCGTAGGTCGGAAAAGCCAGCCAAAACTTCAGCATGCACTCCTGCAGGATGTCTTCGGCTAGCTCATCGTGCCGCACAATGCTCCGGATAGTATGGTAGAGGGCCGCCTGGTAGTTCTTATAAAAAAAGGCCATGGCCGTCTCATCACGGGCATACAGGCGTTGAATAAGTTGGCTTTCTGCTTCTTGCTCAAGAAGTTCCATTAAGGGAAGGAAGGGTGGAAGTTGCCCACTTACGGCCCGTTTCAAGACAGCGGATTTAATAAGCTGAAAAATAAATAAGGCGCTTTTCAGGAACTTTTTACCGCCCTGGCCGCTACTGCGCATAGCCATAAAGCGGCCCTTCCGCGCTAAGCAGAAGGGCCGCTTTATGGGCTGGGGGCCGCGGCGCCGGGTGCCGAGGCGCTATCCCTCGCGGTGCACGGTAGCCGGGCTGAAGGCTGGCACGCATATCGACCAGTATTCGCACTCTGCCTCAAAAGGATTAGAATAGCGCACGCGCGCCCCGGCCTTAATCAGCAGCGACTCGCCGGCCTGCAGCTCTACCACGTCGCCGTCAATTTCGAAGCGCTTGCGGCCGCGCACCACAATGGTTACCTCATCAAACTCGGGGCGCTGGTGCGGCTCGCTCCACTGCGGCGGCGCCACCATATGCGCCACGCTATATAGGTCAGTGTTTGTGCTGGCCAGGCCAATGTGCTCCTCAATGAGCTTGCCATCGGTGGTAGGCACTACAAAAGGCTGGGTATTGCGAAAGTACTTTTTTTCGGAAGCCATAAAGGGGAAAGTAGAAGGTGTGCGGAAGCGGCAAAAGTAAGGGCCCCGCGCAGTGGCCCGGCCGGAGCCTTGCCTGTTGTGCCGGGCGGCCGCCGGCAGGTAAAGCAGCACATCCGCGGGCGATGGAGCAGCCGGGTGAGGGGAAGAGGAAAGGCTCCCGGCTGCCGGCAATAAAATAGGGCGCTACCCCAACCCCCCGCCGTGGCACCCGTATAGCTGCCAAAACCGGGCTGACGGCCAGTACCGAGCCGGCCCCGACCACTTCACCTTACCCTTTTTCTTTTCCTTCTCATGTCGTACCGCGAAGAAGATAACAACGCAGGCAAAATTCTCCTCGCCGCCCTCGCTGGCGCTAGCGCCGGTATCATCGCTGGCATTCTGCTGGCCCCCGATAAAGGCTCGGCCACGCTCGAAAACTGGAAAGGCACCGCTAAAAACTACGGCGGGCAGCTGGGCGAGCAGTTCAATAAGTATAGCGCTGACCTCGAAACTAAATTCAAAGGCTTGTCTGACAAGCTCGAAGACCTTGGAGTGCTGGGCGCCGGTGGCAGCCTCAATATCAAAGGCAACTGGGACGACATCAAAGGCAAGCTGAAGCAGCAATACGCTCAGCTGACCGATGAGGACCTGACCTATGCCGAAGGCAAAGGCGATGAGCTCGTGGGCAAGCTGCAAGACAAGCTTGGCAAAGGCAAGTCGGAAGTTACTAAAATCATCAACGACCTGGCTGGCAAAGGTCAGGACGTAGCCCAGAAGGGTGCTGATGCCGCTCAAAAAGGCGCAGATACCGCTCAAAAAGGTGCTGATGCTGCCCAAAAGGGTGCCGACAACGCGCACAAAGCCTAAGCAGGCTTTTTAAAGCTTTAAAAACCCCGCGCCGCCCGGCGCGGGGTTTTTGCGTTAAAAGTCAACCATCGGGTAGCGTTAGTCGTTAACTTTGACTCGCTTAGCAGGTATTCCTTCACTTTTAACTTCTTTTCACTCATGCCCAACGACAACGGAAAAGTCATTGTTTCGCTTCTGGCCGGGGCCACGGCCGGTATAGTGGCCGGCCTGCTGCTGGCTCCCGAAACCGGCGAAGAAGCCCGCGCCGGGCTGCTGGCATCGGCTCGCAAGTGGGGCGACGAGCTTGGCAAGCTGGCAAAGGAGGCCCTTACCAAGCTGCACGAAGCCCCGCCCAGCACCAACCCCGACGCGGCGGTGAGTGAAGACCGCCGCAGCGCTGATGCCCTTTTCAACTCGATGGGCGGCCAGGGCGCTGCCGAGCCCGGCGACCTGGCTACCCCAAAAGGGGCGGGCAATCACCTGTCGATAGCCGGTGATGAGGATTATGGCACCCATAACCGCGACGACCTCGACTACGACGGCGATGCCGGCGAGGGCCGCCACCGCGCCTTGTAGGTGCTTTGTTTAGAAAACAGTCAAAAAGCAAGGACGTCCGTCCGGCTGCCCTGGGCAGCCGGACGGACGTCCTTGCTTTGGTAATGAGCGCTTTACGCGTTGGTGGTGGTAGTGAGATTTACCTCAATGTTGCCTCTGGTGGCGCGCGAGTAGGGGCAGATGCCATGCGCGGCTTCTACCAGCGCTTCGGCCTGCTTTTGCTCCAGGCCGGGCAGGTTGACGTGCAGGTCGGCCGATATGCCGTAGCCGCCGTCCTCGGCCTGGCCAAAGCCGATAAGTGCCTCCACAGTAACTTTTTCCAGCTTGAGCTTGGCCTGGCGGGCGGCTACGCCCAGCGCGCCTTCAAAGCAAGCGGCATAGCCGGCGGCAAACAGCTGCTCGGGGTTGGTAGCGCCGGCCTTGCCGGGGCCGCCCATTTCCTTGGGCGTGCTCAGGGTAAGGTCGAGCACGTTATTTGCGCTGGTGACGTGGCCATCGCGGCCACCTTCGGCTTTAGCCTGGGCGGTGAAAACTTTCTGGATTTTCATAAGGTACTGAAAAGGGTTTGGGTGAAAAAATAGTCGGACTAAGCCAACTGGGCAAGCAAGTGAATAAGCTGAGCGCGCAGGGCACCGGCCTGGGCTGGGCTCATATGCAGCTTTTCCAGCATTTGAGTGGGGATGCCGCGGGCCTGGGCTTCCAGGGCACGCCCGGCCGGCAGTAGCTCGACTATCACCAGGCGCTCGTCGTGAGGAGCGCGGCGGCGGCTGAGCCACTGCTTTTGCTCCATGCGCTTGAGCAGCGGGGTAAGCGTCCCGGAGTCGAGCAGCAGCTTTTCGCCCAGCTCCTTTACCGTAAGTCGCTCATATTCCCACAGCAGCAGAAATACCAGGTACTGCGGGTACGTAAGCCCCAGCTCCTGCAACAACGGCTGATAAGCTTTGGTCAGCTGCCGCGAAACGGCATAGAGCGGAAAGCACAGCTGATTTTCCAGCTTCAGCGCAGGATGGGGGGCATTGGAAGTAGAAGTGGTACTCATGGCGTTCAGGGAGCAAAACCAGCATTAGTTGCGCAATGTTTGATTGTGCACAATTAAAATGGCTGTTTCTTCGCTGAAACGCTGGCAGCCCGTGGCTGACTTTGAAAACCGGGGTACCTAATCGATTGGCTACCTGGATTGATTCGGAAAAAAGCCATCTTAAAACACATCGCCCAGGTTAAAAAATACTCCCTGTGACCCCTGGATTCCCCAGGCGTAATCTACTGCCAGGTAGGTAGCTGCCTTCTTGCTCAAACATATCCGCAGGCCGGTGCCGGCGGCCGGGGCTACCCGTCCGTAGCCGGTGCTGGGGTTGCGGGCCGACTCGCCATTGACGAAGACCACGCCGCCGAGCACCCGTGAGCGCGTCAGGTTAAAGCGATACTCAGCTTCCCCATACACGAGGCTGGTACCGCGAAAGCGGCCCTGGATGTAGCCCCGACCGGTAACGCTATAGGTATCCCACCCGGTGGCGGGCAGGTCGAGGTAAGGCGCGGCCTGGCCCGTGGTAAAATCACCATACAGCCAGAAAGCCAGTACGTTGCCGCGTGGGCCGGCCGCCAGGTAGCGCCGGGTATCAAGTTGAAGAAGCCGGTAGCTGGCATCAGAGCCCAAGGCTTGCATATTGGCCCGCAGCGCCAGAAACAGGTAGCTTTCGCCGGCGGCCGGGTGCAGCTGATTGGCGCGCGCATCGCGCAGCACCGACACCACCAGCCCCGCGGAGGCAGAGCGCCCATTTACGCCCGGCTGGTAGCCCGAAATCTGGGATACGGGCCGCCCGTCGCCGTCTACACTTACGATATTCCAGCGCGAGTCGAAGAAATAGCCGCCTCCTATATAGAGGCTTCCTGATTTGCCAACCTGATGGTAATAGCTCTGGTGAATGCGCAACAGGTTGTAATCCATAGCAATGGCATCATGAATGCTGGCATTGCTGCCCAGGCCGTAGGTCTGCTGCGGGTAGTGCAGCAGACGGTAGTCGGCCAGCCAGAGGCTGCGGTTGTGGCTGGTCCAGAGCGGACCATTAAAAGCCAGAATCAGCTGCTGGTTTTGCGTGTAGGTGAGCGTAGCCGAAAGCGCCGAGAGGTTGGCCTGGGGCCGCTGAAAGGTGTAGCTGGTGGTGAGTGTGGCCAGAAATCGGGCTTCCAGGGTATAGGCTACGGCGGGCAGCGGCACCAGCGAATGGGTTTTGACTTTACGGCGCTGGGTAGAGTCGGCGGCTGCGGGCCTGGGGTGGCGGCGCGGAAACAGCTGGCGCGCCAGGTCCCCCACATCCTTGGTAGGGTGGGGCACGGAGTCGGGCGGGGTTGGCAGCGGCGCCTGCGCTTGAGCAGCCAGGGTAGGTAGCGCCAGCAGCGCCAGGATGCGTAATCTTTTAACCAGCATTAGTTCTTAATCCGCCATTCAACCAGCAGACGCACCTAATGATTTGATATTTTTGGTCCTCACCCGTCAAAGCGGCCAGCCAGGCCCGCGGCCTAGAGCTTACCAAGCGGCTGCCCGGCCTGCCGGCTCAGCAGCGGCCGCTTGGCCTGGCTTACCACCTGCGAGCTGTAGATACCGCTGTGCCCCGAGAATAAATACGCTGTCACGCAGCTTATACCCAGGTAAATACCCGCGTGTACCCCGAATAATTCGAGCCCCATCAGCAAGCAGGCCAGCGGCGTATTGGCCGCTCCCGCAAACACCCCCACGAAGCCCATGCCTGCCAGCAGCGCCACCGGCAGCGGCAGAATGCCCGCCAGCGCCGAGCCCAGTGCCGCCCCAATAAAAAAAAGCGGCGTTACTTCTCCCCCCTTGAAGCCGGCTCCCAGCGTGAGGGCCGTTAGCAGCAGCTTAAAGGCAAAATCGGTTGCCCTCAGCTGGTGTTGAAATGCCTCTACTATCACCGGTATTCCCAGCCCGGCGTAGCGCATGGTACCCAGTCCCCACATGGCGGCGGCTACCAGGGCGCCCCCCACCACGGGGCGCAGCGGCGGATAAGCAATGGCCTGGGCAAAAACCCGCGCAATAGCGTGCGTAAGCGTCGCAAATACCCGCGCCGCGATTCCAAAGACTGCGCCCGCCGCCAGCGCTGCGGCGAGGCCACCCAGGGTAAGCGGCAGCGTGGCCAGGGTAGGGTAGGCGGTATGCCCCACGCCCCAGGCACGCGTAACCACATCGGCTATCACGGCGGCCAGGAAGCTCGGCAAAATGGCCTCGTAGCGGGCCTGGCCCAGCAAATACACCTCCAGCCCAAATACTGCGCCCGCCAGCGGCGTCCCAAACACCGAGGCAAAGCCGGCGCTCATCCCCGCGATAAGCAGGAGCCGGCGCTCGTGCCGGGGCAGCCAGCGGGCCAGCTGGTCGGCCAGCGCGGCCCCCATCTGCACGGCGGTGCCCTCGCGCCCGGCCGAGCCGCCCAGCAGGTGCGTGAGCAGCGTACCGCCCAGCACCAGCGGCACCAGGCGCAGGGGCAGGGTTTCGCCGGGCGCATGAATCTCGTCGAGAATGAGGTTATTGCCCCGCACCACGCGATTGCCAAAATAATGGTAGCACAGCCCCACCACGAGGCCGCCCACAGGCAATAGCGCCAGCGCCCAGGCGTGGGCGGCGCGCCAGGCGGTTACCCACTCGAGGCTCGCCAAAAAGCCGGCCGAGGCAGTGCCAGCCAGCGCCCCAACCAAGGCTGCCAGCAGCAGCCAGCGCAAAGTAAACCAGGCCGTATCGATGGCAGAAGCAGACCCAAAGGAACGGAGTGCGCGAAAGAAAGAAGGTGTAACCACGCCGCTAAGTAACGGATTGATCAAGCTGCTGCTGGCAGACTGCCTTCCGGCGGCGCGGCGCTGCCGGAGGGCAGCCTTACCAGAAAAGTGCGGCAAAGCGCGGTAAAAATAAGTCGGCAAGCTGCCTGTAATAACTGCTCTGCTCCGGCGATACACCGGCCAGCGGACTTCGGAAAAAGCGCCTATCTTGCCGGCTGTTCAGCTTCTTTATCTCACTTTTTGCCTCTCACCCATGAGCTTTTCGCTGGTGCTCCTCGGCTTGCTGCTACTGACTTTGTTTCTGAGCTACGTCATTGTGCCGCAGGGCACGGTGGCCGTCGTCACGGTTTTCGGAAAATACCGACGCGTCATGATGCCGGGCCTGAACTTCAAGCTGCCATTTATTGAAACAGTTTTCAAGCGCATCTCTATCCAGAACCGCTCGCTGGAGCTGGAGTTTCAGGCCATTACCATCGACCAGGCTAACGTCAATTTTAAGGCCATGCTCGTGTACTCGGTGCTGAACCAGGCCGATGAAACCATTAAGAACGTGGCCTTTAAGTTTGTCGATGAGCGTAGTCTTATGCAGGCGCTCATCCGCACGGTAGAGGGCAGCATCCGGGCCTTTGTGGCCACGCAGCGCCAGGCGGCGGTGCTGAGCCTGCGCGGCGAAATTGTGCTGCACGTGAAAGACCAGCTCGATGAGACGCTCGAAAGCTGGGGCTATCATCTGATTGACCTGCAATTGAATGATATCGCCTTCGACGAGGAAATCATGCGGTCGATGGCTAAAGTAGTGGCGTCCAATAACCTCAAGGCTGCCGCCGAAAACGAAGGCCAGGCCTTGCTTATTACCAAAACAAAATCGGCCGAGGCCGAAGGCAATGCCATCAAGATATCGGCCGAAGCTGAGAAAATAGCGGCCCAGCTACGTGGCCAGGGCGTGGCGCTGTTCCGCGAAGAAGTAACCAAGGGTATGGCCCACGCCGTGCAGGAGCTGGCCGAAAATAACCTCGACCCCTCGCTGGTGTATTTTTCGATGTGGACCGAGGCCATCAAGCACTTTGCCGAGCAGGGCAAAGGCAACGTCATCTTCCTCGACGGCTCCAACGAGGGCCTGGAAAAAAGCCTGCGCAATATGACCGCCCTCCAGCACCTCGACCGGCCGGCCACCCGCTAAGGAGCAGGTAAAGGAACTACTAACAGGTTCTTTAATATGGTAAAAATACTATATTCACTGTGCCTGCTGCTGCCGCTGGGCAGCCGGGCTCAGCAGCTGGCTGCGGATAGTATCGCGCCCGACCCTCCGGCCTTGCGGCGGGTAAGCTCAAGCACGAGCCAGGAGGGAGAATGCCAGGAGGTGCTGCAGTGCGACAGCCTGAAAGGAGTGGTGCGGGTTTACTATGCTTCGGGCCGGCTGAAGTCTTATACGCCGTTTATTAGCCAGCAGCCTACTCGAAGATGGGGGGTAGCTACCAGCTGGTACGAAAGCGGACAGCTTCAGTCGAGGGAGGATTTTATAAACGGGCAACCGCATAGCCTGCTTGTGTACTACCCCAATGGCACGCTTAAGCGCCAGACAACTTATGCCAATAACCAGGAGATGCTGGGCTACTGCTACGGGCCAGCCGGCCAGCCGCTACCCTACACTCCTTATGAGCAGCCGCCCCTGTACCCAGGGGGCGAGGTAATGCTGAAAAGCGACCTGGCGCATCAGCTGCGGCTCTCGTATATGCAGCGGGAGCTGATAGCCGCATCACCTACGGCTCAGTATGTTGAGGTGTATTTCGAGGTGGCCAAAGATGGCAGCGTGCGGTCTCCCGTAGTATCGGCCCTGTATCCGGCACTGGTAACGGCGCTGGGGGGCAGCGTGCGGGCTTCCGAGCTGCTATCGACCCAGCTGCCGGTAATTTCGGCAGCGCTGGTGCAGGCGTTCCAGCAGCTGCCCCGGCGCTTTTTGCCGGGCCAGCGCGACGGCGAAGTGGCCGCTTTCGCCTGCCGGATGTCGGTAGATTTGTTGGCAACCGGCAGACACATGCGGTAAAATGCTCTTTAACAATGGGAAGAGCCAGCGAGCTTCATTTATGAAGTATTGATGGATAAGCGAAACAGTAAGCGTAGTATCTTTGTGCCGATACGTTAGGTCGGGGTAGTAGTAGAATTGAGGTAGTTCAGGAGAAGATAAGGCTTCAATTCAGCCAAAATATCTTCTCTCGCGTAAAGCCCAAGTCTAAGCACGACCTCAGTTCGTTGCACTATTGTTTCTCAATGCTTTTACACTCTTTCCCTGCTGGTTTTGCCCTTAACCAGCGCTTTTCTTTCATTTTATCATGAAGCACCTCTTATTCAAAACCGCGATGCTAAGTGCGGCCGGCCTGCTGGCCGCCGCGCCGCGCAGCCAGGCACAAACCGCCGACCAGAAATGGGGCGTGAGCGGCTATGTGTCGGCCCTGCAATACCACGGCGACCTGGGCGAAAATTACTGGGACACTCGCAGCCTGACCTATGGCGGCGGTCTCACCCTGAGCCACTACCTGAGCAAGGGCATCGACATCAACCTGTCGGGCAATCAGGCTACGCTGCGCTATCCGGCCGACCCGAGCGGGGGCGGCACGTTTACATCTCCCTACGGGGTGAACGCCAACGCCCGCCGCTTCTACGCCAATGTGACCTCGCTGGGCATCGGCTTCAAATTCAAGCTCAATAATGGCTGGGCGTTGAAAGAAGACGCTTTCATTCAGCCTTATCTCTTGCTGCAGCCGGGCTTATCGATTATTTATACTGACCGCTATGCGGGGTATTCGACCGTAGCCAGCCACTTGAGCTATGGCTCGTTTGATGCGCAGGCTGCGGCAGGCTTAACCTTCCGCCTCACCCCAGGCTTCAGCCTGTTTGCCCAGGCCGGCCAGCATATGTTGTTCAGCGGCGGTGATGATGCCGATGCCCGCCTGGACGGTGTTTCGAGCAATAGCGTTACCTGGCTCAACAAGTACGACCGCTACATGCAGTTTTCGGCGGGCCTGACCGCCAACTTTGGCAAAGCCAAGGATACGGACGGCGATGGCGTGCCCGACCGCAAGGACAAGTGCCCCGACACCCCCGCCGGCGTGAAGGTGGACGTCAACGGCTGCCCGGTTGATACCGACGGCGACGGCGTAGCCGACTACCAGGATAAGTGCCCCACCGTGAAAGGGCTGCCGGCCCTGCAGGGCTGCCCCGATGCTGACGGCGACGGCGTGGCCGACAACGACGACAAGTGCCCCAACACCCCGGCCGGCGTGCGCGTCGACGCCACGGGCTGCCCGCTCGATGCTGATGGCGATGGCGTACCCGACTACCTCGACAAGTGCCCCGGCACTCCCTCGGGCGTGAAAGTGGATGCCACTGGCTGCCCGCTCGACCGCGACGGCGACGGCGTACCCGACTACCAGGACCGCTGCCCCGACCGCGCCGGCCCCGCCTCCAACAAAGGCTGCCCCGAGATTAAGGCCGAGGCCAAGAAAATCCTCAACGAGGCCACCAAGTACATCCAGTTCGACTTCGACAAGGCTACCCTGAAGCCGTCCTCGTATCCGAAGCTCGAGCAGATGGTGCAAATCATGAACGACTATCCGGATTATAGCCTCAGCATTGCCGGCCACACCGACAGCAAGGGCGATGATGCCTACAACCTGCGCCTGAGCTACGAGCGCGCCGCCTCAGCCCGCGCTTACATGCTGAGCAAAGGCATTCCGGCCGCCCGCATCGAGAGCCGGGGCTATGGTGAAACCAAGCCCATTGCCGACAACAAGACGGCCGCCGGCCAGGCCCTGAACCGCCGGGTGGACTTCGACCCCTTCCTGACCGGCGAGGCAAATGCGGCCGAAGTGAAGTACGGCCCGGCCCCGGCCGAGCCCACGGAGGCCGAGGTGAAAAAGGCGGCCACCAAAAAGGCTCCGGCCCGCAAAGCCCCCGCCCATAAGGCCCCGGTGAAGCGCAAGAAGTAAGCGCCCACCCGCCGCCCGTGCGGCTACCCTGAAAAGCAGCCTGCTCACCCTGAGCGGGCTGCTTTTTTGTGGGGCTTTGTGAAGCTGAAAGCATACGATAAGCAGAACCGCAAAACGATGGCGCACCGAATCGGCTTTAACTTGCAGGCCGGTTGCGACGGAAGCTGTCGCGCCCCGCCAAACCTGCTTCTATGGACGACGCCCTCCTTGCCAGCTACCAGCCCGTTATCGGGCTCGAAGTACACGCTCAGCTGCTGACACACAGTAAAATGTATTCTTCCGACGAGAATGAGTACGGCTCGCTGCCCAATACCAACCTCTCGGTCATTACTCTCGGCCATCCTGGCACGCTGCCCCGCGTAAACCGCACGGCTGTGGATTTTGCGCTTAAGATGGGCCTGGCTACCAACTGCCAGATAACCCGCGAGAACCTGTTTGCGCGCAAAAACTACTTTTATCCCGACCTGCCTAAAGGCTACCAGATTACCCAGGACAAAACCCCGATTTGCCACGGTGGCCACGTCGATATCCGCCTGGCTGATGGGAGCACGCGGCGCATCGGCATCACGCGCATTCACATGGAGGAAGACGCGGGCAAAAGCCTGCACCTGGCCGGCGAAACTGAAACCCTGGTAGACCTGAACCGCGCCGGAGTGCCGTTGATTGAAATTGTGTCGGAACCCGATATTCGAACCGAGGAAGAAGCTTACGCCTACCTGACCGAAATCAAGAAGCTGGTGCAGTACCTGGGCATCTGCGACGGCAATATGGAAGAAGGTTCGCTGCGCTGCGATGCCAACGTGAGCGTGATGAAAAAAGGGGCCGCCGAATACGGTACCAAGGTGGAAGTCAAGAATATGAACTCCTTCCGCAACGTGCAGCGCGCCATTGAGCACGAAGTGCGCCGGCAGATTGAGATTCTGGAGAATGGCAGTGAGGTAGATTCCGAAACGCGGGGCTTTGATGCGGCCAGCGGCACCACCAGCGGCCAGCGCTCGAAGGAAACCCTGAACGACTACCGCTACTTCCCGGAGCCCGATTTGCCCCCGCTTATCGTGGACGATGCCTGGCTGCACCGGGTGCAGGCCGAGCTGCCGGCCCTGCCCCAGCAGCTCTACGCCCGCTTTACCGGCGAGCTGGGCCTGAGCGACTACGATGCCAACGTGCTCATCGACCAGAAAGAAGTAGCGCAGTACTTCGACGACCTGGCCCGCCTGCTGCCCCCCGCCAGTGCCAAAGCCGCCGCCAACTGGATAATGGGCCCCGTAAAGTCGTACCTCAATGAGCGGGCCCTCGAAATAGCCGATTTTCCCATGGACCCCGGCCAGCTGGCCGGCATCATCGAGCTGATTGAAGCCGGCAAGCTTAACTACTCGGTAGCCAGCAAGCAGCTGTTTCCCTACCTGCTTGACCACCCGCAGGCTAACGCCACCGGTGCGGCCGAAGAGTTGGGCCTGCTCACCAAAGCCGAGGCCGGCGAGCTGGAGGCGCTGGTGCAGCAGGTGCTGGCTGCCAACCCAGTCAAGGTAGCCGAGTACCGGGCCGGTAAAAAGTCGCTCACCGGCATGTTTATGGGTGAGCTTATGAAGCTCACCGGTGGCAAGGCCGACCCTAAGCTGGCCAACCAGCTGCTGCGCCAGGGCCTCGACGGCTAAGCGGCAAACTCCGCTGTATCGGAACCAAGTACCCGTATTTTAGCTTTGTGCGGCAGTCGCAGGCAAAGTCCGGTGGCATTTCCCCTTTTCAAGTTCAATGACTCGCTTTATGAAACCTACCCTCGTTGCTGTGGCATTGCTCGGCCTCGTAAATGCCTGCCAAAACGCCAGCGCCGCCGAGGGCTACCAGATTAATGGCCAGCTGCGTAACGTGCCGGCTGGCACCACGCTCCATCTCTCGGAGCTGACCAGCAGCCAGTTTGTGGAGCGTGGCACCGCTAAAACCGATGCCCAGGGAAGATTTACCTTCAAAGGCACGCTGCCCGTTACGGCGGCTGTTTACCAGCTCAAGCTCGACGAGCCCAACCAGGTATTGCTGGTGCTCGACAATAAAACGCACCTCTCGCTGGCGGGCGATGCCAAAAGCCTGCCCGCTAGCTACTCGGTGAAAGGCTCAAAAGATTCGGAGATTATTCAGCAGCTGACGCGCACTATGAGCGCCAACAAGGATAAGCTGCAACGCATTGTGCAGCGCTACAATGCTGCCGGCCAGGCGGGTCGCACCGACTCGCTGCCCATTATCGAACAGCAGTATACTGTGTTGCAGCGCGCCACGGCCGCCCGGGCCAGGCGCGTAATCCGGCAAAATGCGGCCTCCGTGGCGGCGGGCTTTGCCACCCTTAGCTTCGTAAACCCCGATGAGGACTTTGCCTTTGCCGACTCTATCGCGGGCATTCAGCGCAAGGCCAATCCGGGCTCGCCTTTTACCCAGGCCCTGACCGAGCGCCTCGAGCCCATGCGGGCTACCGCCGTTGGCGCGACAGCCCCCGAAATCAATCTGGCGCAGCCCGATGGCAAGGCGCTTTCCCTTAAAAGCCTGCGCGGCAAGTACGTGCTCGTGGATTTCTGGGCCAGTTGGTGCGGCCCCTGCCGCCAGGAAAACCCGAACGTAGTGAAAGCCTACAACGAGTACAAGGATAAAGGCCAGGGCTTCACGGTATTCAGCGTGTCGCTCGACGATGACAAAGACCGTTGGACCAAAGCCATTGCGGCCGACGGCCTCGTGTGGCCCAACCACGTATCGGACCTCAAGAAGTGGAACAATGCGGCGGCGGCAGCCTATGGCGTGCAGGCTATTCCGCAGTCGTTTCTGCTCGACCCGCAGGGTAAAATCATCGCTAAAAACCTGCGGGGGCAGGCCCTGGAAGCCAAGCTGGCGGAAGTGCTGAAGTAAGTATCGAGGACACCTAATAAAGCAAAAAGGCTCATCTGTGGAGATGAGCCTTTTTAATTTTATATATTATAAATAGTATATATTATAAAATATTACTTTATAAAGTAGTTTTAAGGTCTGTCAAAGAGCATGCTCAATTTAAAAACATGCGCTGCAAGCCGCCCCAGAGGCGCTTTTTAAGGCTGATATCGTACTCTATCATCTCTATTTCAGCGCCAGCCAGGTAGGAGAGGCCCACGGCCGGAAACTGTACCGGCTCGTAAATCTGGGTTGTGCGCACGGCTATGTCGAGCAGGTTTTTGCCGAAGGCCAGCACATGGGTAGCGGCAATTTCCTTGCGCAGGTTTTCCAGGGCTACCGGATAAACTCCCTCCACATTTACGAGCACCACGTCGGCCATCACCAGTTGAATGGCTTGCAGCAGTTTGTTAAGAAACACGTTGCGCGGAAGCTTGACGAACTGCTCGGCCGGTAGTCGTACCAGCACTACTACGCCCTGCGCATTGCTGCCCAGGGTTGAGAAAGTGGTAAGCAGGTAAGGCGCCACGGGCGCCGCAGCTATTGGCAATGGCCCAGGCCTATCGGCAGCCGGGGCGCTGGCAGCCGCCGGCGGAGTAGGCTGCCTGGGCGGCGCTGGCGCCGGCGCAGTAGCCAACGAGGGCAGCTTGCTGGCCGGCGGAGTGGCCGCAATGGCTGGTGTAACCTGCTTGGCAACTGCTGGAGTTGCTGCCGCTGGCAGCGACGTAGCGGCCGGCTGAGCAGGTGCGGGCGCTTGAGATGCCGCCCGCTCGTGGGTCTCCCGCGGCACGTAGAGCGTTACGCCGGTATAAAAGTTTTGCAGGAAGGCCAGGGTGCCGCTTTGTTCATCCTCAGTCATATAAAACGCTGGCTAAACGAGTTCGAACAGGGCTTTTAATTCTGCTGCCTCGCTGGGCTTGAGGCGGCCGGCCAGCACCAGGCGGAGCTGGCGGCGGCGCAGCGCTCCCTCATAAAGCGCGATTTCGTCGGCAGTAGTGGGCACCGCCTCCGGCACGTCGATGGGGCGGCCCGACTGGTCGACGGCCACGAAGGTGAAGAATGCCTCGTTGGTTTTCACCCGGGTGCCGCTGGGAATATCCTCGGCCCATACGTCGATGTGCACCTCCATGCTGGAAGCAAATGCGCGCGTCACCTGGGCTTGGAGGGTTACGACGTTGCCCAGCCGGATGGGGTCGCGAAACGATACGTTGTCGACCGAGGCCGTTACGACAATCCGGTTGGAGTGCTTTTGGGCGGCGATAGCGGCGGCGATGTCCATCAGGTGCATCATGCGGCCGCCCATCAGGTTGTTGAGCGTATTGGTATCGTTGGGCAGCACCAATTCGGTCATAATGACAAACGAATCGGAGACGGGGCGTTGCTTGCGCACGGTGGTAAATGCTGAGATGAAGAAAAGAGGCAGGGCCGCAAAGGTAAGGCCGGCCTACCTGCGTTGCCGGGGCCGGCTCATTGCCACCCGGCAGCCCCGCGCAGCGGTACAAAGCGGCAGTCGCCCAGCTCTTCCCGCACAAATGCTTCCGGCCCCTCACGGGTAATGCGCAGCAGCTGCTGCTGACCGGGGTCGTGGCTGCCGACGGGTACTACCAGCCGGCCCCCAATGCGTAGCTGACGCAGCAGCGCGGGCGGCAGCGCCGGAGCGCCGGCCGTAACCAGAATGCCATCAAACGGCGCCAGCGCCGGCAGGCCCAGCGAGCCATCGCCCAGGTGCAGGCCCGCCGTGGGCAGGCCCAGGGTAGCCAGGCGCTGCCGCCCACGCTCATACAGCACGGCGTTGAACTCGATGCTCTGCACATTAGCAGTGAGTTGGCAGAGCACGGCATACTGATAGCCCGAGCCGGTCCCAATCTCCAGAATCTGCTGGCCGGCCTGCACATCCAGCAGCTGGGTCTGGTAGGCTACTGTGCTGGGCTGCGAAATCGTTTGGCCCTCGCCGATGGGAAAAGCCTTGTCCTGATAGGCGTGAGCCTCAAAAGCAGGCTCGAAAAACAAATGGCGCGGTACCGCGCCAATGGCGGCCAGCACGCGCTCATCGCGGATGCCGCGCTGCTCGCGCAGGAGCGTAACCAGCGCCCGGCGCTGGCCCCGTTGGCGATACGAATCTGGTAATGGTTGAATAACAGGAAGTAATTAAAGCGGTTCGGCCGGGTAGTGCGCTAAGGTCCAAGAGCCACCTGCGCCGTCAGGCTGCCCGGCGAATGCCCAAAAGCAACAGCCTCATTGCCCGAAGTCTTATTAAATCCGGGTATAACTAGGCGGCGGTCCTATTTTTGCTGGGCACGCTGCAAAAATACACCTACTTCGCCTTCGCTTTGTTTCTTCGCCGGTTTCAGTATCTCAAGCTTATTGCGGCCGACTTTGGGGCCGCGCTTCTGGCCTGGGTGGCGTTTTTTCTGCTGCGTAAATACCTGCTGAGCGAGCTGACAGGCTACCGCTTTACCGAAGGCGCGCTATTTTACCTGTCCGGGGCTTCGGTCATGATTGCCCTTTTCTGGACCACGCTCTACGCGCTGCTGGGCGAATACCGCGATATCTTTCGCAAATCGCGCTTGTCGGAGATTATCCGGCTGGCCCGGACCTCGCTGCTGGGCACCGTCGTTATTTTCTTCGCCCTGCTGCTCGACGACCAGGGGGTGAGCAACTACCGCGCCTACTACAAGACGTTTACTGCCTACTATCTGCTACACTTCACCATTACGGCAATTTTGCGCGTGTGGGCCGTGTCGAGCGTGCAACAGCTTGTACGAACGGGAATTATCTCCTTCCCGACTTTATTGATAGGCTCCAATAAGCTCGCGCTTCACACCTGCCAGGAGCTGCAAAGCACGGGCCGGCACCTGGGGCTGCGGCTGGTAGGCTTTACACCCATGGGCACTGCCATTGATACCGAGCTGGCGCACGCGCTGCCGGTTGCGGGTTCCTACCAGCAGCTGCCGGGCCTTATCCGCAGCCTGGCAATCGAGCAGGTAGTGATTGCCATCGAGCCCAGCGAGCACCGGCGCATTCAGGAAATTCTAAGCCTGCTGGAAGGCTCCCCGGCGCGAATCAGCGTTCTGCCCGACCTCTACCAGATGCTGCTGGGCTCGGTGAAGGTGAACCATATTTTTGGCACGCCGCTCATCGAAATCAAGCAGGACCTGCTGCCGGTGTGGCAGCAGATACTCAAGCGTGTAATCGACGTGGTGGGCTCCACGCTCTTTATCGTGCTGGCGAGCCCGGTGTATCTGTTTACCGCCCTGATGGTGCGTTCGTCGTCGCCTGGCCCCATCTTCTACCGGCAGCAACGCATTGGTCGTGAAGGCATTCCGTTTGATATTATCAAGTTTCGCTCGATGTACGTCGATGCCGAGCGCCTGGGTCCGGCCCTCAGCTCCGACCACGACCCGCGCATTACCAAGTGGGGGCGCTTCATGCGCAAGGTGCGGCTCGATGAGTTTCCGCAGTTCTGGAATGTCATCAAGGGCGACATGAGCCTGGTGGGCCCGCGCCCCGAGCGCCGGTTTTTTATCGACCAGATTGTGCAGCTGGCCCCGCACTACCGCCACCTGCACCGCGTGCGGCCCGGCCTCACCTCGCTGGGCCAGGTAAAATACGGCTACGCCGAAACCGTTCCGCAAATGGTCGAACGACTTAAATTTGATATTCTATATATAGAAAATATGAGCCTGGCTATGGATTTCCGGGTGTTGCTTTATACGCTGAAAATCATTCTGGAGGGCCGGGGAAAATGAGCTGGGGTAAGCGGGCAGCGGTAAGCCCCGAACATTGCGGCCCGGTCTGACTTATAAAAACCATTCATTGCTCATTGTTAACTGTTCCTCCTACCCGTGTTTACCGGAATAATTGAAGCCCTGGGCACCGTCGTATCGGTGGCCAGCGAAGGCACTAATCGCCACTTTACTATTCAGTCGCCGTTTGCGGCCGAGCTGAAAATTGACCAGAGCGTGGCCCACGACGGCGTGTGCCTCACGGTGGTCGCCCTGAATGCGGCCGCCGGCACGCACGTGGTCACGGCTATTGATGAAACCCTGAAAAAGACCAACTTAGGACAGTGGCAGCCCGGCCGTCGCCTCAACCTGGAGCGCTGCTTGGCGGCGGGCGGCCGCTTCGATGGCCACATCGTGCAGGGCCACGTCGATGCCACGGCCGAGTGCTTTCAGGTGCAGGACCAGAATGGCTCCTGGCTGTTTCGCTTCCGCCACGCGGCCGGCCCGCAGCGCCTGACGGTCGAAAAAGGCTCCATTACCGTTAATGGCGTGAGCCTGACGTGCTTCGACAGTACGCCCACCGGGTTTTCGGTGGCTATTATTCCGTATACCTACGAGCATACGGGCTTTCACCAATTGCAGGCCGGCGACCTGGTGAATCTGGAATTCGATATCGTAGGCAAGTACGTGGCCCGGCTGCTGGCCAGCCAGGGACTGATTGCGAGCACGGAGGTCTCGGGCTAACCTGCTGGCTGCTTGTGCGTAAGAGGAAGCGTGTAGCCCGTTATGTCCCGGCTGCCAGTTGATATGTCCAGCAAACGCGAACAAATCGAGCCCAGTCCCGGCGATAAGCGCTACGTACGTCGCGGCAAAGACGGGCAGTTTGAGTCGGAAGTAGACCTGAACCGCTCGCTCTCGCAAGACGATAAGCACAACTCCAGGAAAACCAGCAAGCCTGGCCAGGGTGACCACGGCGACGGCCACACCGGCAACCGCCAGCCTGGTAAGTAAGATTTGGTAAGAAAAATACTCCTGCTGCCTACGCAGCGGGGGTATTTTTAACTGCTAGGCGCTGGTCTGCGGCTAAGGCGCTCAAACAGCCGTGCCGCGCCCCAGGCCAGCGCCGCGCCCACCAGCGCTCCCCCCAGTACGTCGCTTGGGTAATGCGCCGCCAGGTAGATGCGGCTGTACGAAAGCAGGCCGGCCCACAGAAAAATTCCGGCCTTGAGGCCCCGAAACCGCCCGTCTGGCAGCACCAGCTGCAGAAAGACAGCCAGGGCCACCGAGTTAGCGGCGTGCGATGAGAGGAAGCCAAACTGCCCGCCGCAGCCATCGGGCAGGTGCAGCTGCGTGGCCAGGTCGGGCGCGTGGCAGGGGCGAAGCCGGCCAAAAACCGGCTTGAAAAGCCGGCTGGTGAGGCTGTCGGCCAGGGCCACGGCCCCAATAAGCACCGGCAGCAATACGGCGGCCCGCCGCTTAAAATGATATAGCAGCCAGATAATCAGCAACCCGTAAAATGGAAACCACACGCGCCGGTCCGACGCGAAAGTCATTACCGCATCCAGGGCCGGCGTATGCGCGTGGTTGATAGCCAGCAGTAGCTGGTGGTCGAGGCTACGCAGCGCTTCAAGCATGGTCGGCGGTTGTCCAGTCTATGCCTTTGCGGAGCCAGGCCAGCGTATCGGCTTCCGGGGAGCCCGCTACGGGCGGGGCGGGGTTGTAGCTCCAGCCGCAGCGCGGCGGCAGGCTCATCAGAATACTTTCGGTGCGGCCGCCGGTTTCGAGCCCAAAGCGGGTGCCACGGTCGAAGGCCAGGTTGAACTCGGCGTAACGGTTGCGGCGCAGCGTTTGCCAGGCTTCCTCGCGCTCGCCGAAGGGCAGGGCGTGGTTTTCGCGCATCAGCTCAGTGTAGAACGGACCAAACAACTCGGCTACCTCCTGCACGAACGCGAACAGCTCTTCCACGCTGCCATCGGTACCCACGGTGAGGCGGTCGAAGAAAATACCTCCCACGCCGCGCGTTTCCTGGCGGTGGGGCAGGTAAAAGTAGTCGTCGGCCCACTGATGAAAGCGGGGGTAATAGGCAGGGTCGTGTTTAGCGCAGGCAGCTTTTAGCCGAAAGTGAAAGCGTCGGGCCTGCGCCTCGTCCACGTAAATCGGCGTCAGGTCGATGCCGCCTCCAAACCACGCTTCGCCGTTGCCCGCTTCGAAGTAACGCACGTTCATGTGAATAATGGGAATGCGCGGGCTGCGCGGGTGCAGCACCACGCTCACGCCGGTGGCGAAGAAGTGCGGGTCGGGCAGGTGCAGCTGCCGGGCAGCGGCCGCGCTCAGCTCCCCTTCCACGGCCGAAAAGCCGACGCCGCCTTTTTCCAGAATGGCCCCGCCCTCCAGCACCCGCGAGTGGCCGCCGCCGCCGCCGGGCCGCTGCCAGTCGTCGTGCCCAAAGCGGGCCGGGCCACCGTCAGCGGCTTCGAGCTGCGCACAAAGGCGGGTTTGAAAAGCCTGAAGCCAGGCGGCAATTTCGGCGCGGGACATACGTAGCAAGCAATGAATAATGAGCAGTGAACAGCGGCCCAAAAGGGTCCGCCAGGCGGCAAGGAGCAGTAGGCACTGCTTCCTGCTCCCTGCTTCCAGGCTATAAAGGTCGGGCCGGGGCGTAATTTTACCATCCCACTGGCTCTACTCACCCCCGTTATGCTTGTTGATGCCCCTGCCGCGCCCGTCGCGGATACTCCGGCTGCCGCTGAGGCCGCCTTATTGCGCCGCGCTTACCTGCTGATGCACACGGCCGCCGAAATGGCGGTTCTTTACGAAGCGCAGAAGGCTATTGCCGCCCGCTACGTGCATGCCACGGCTCGTGGCCACGAGGCCGTGCAGCTGGCAGCGGCTTTTCTGCTTACCGGGGCCGACTATGCGGCCCCCTATTACCGCGACGATGCTTTGCTGCTGGGCCTGGGCCTGCGCCCGTATGAGCTGATGCTGCAGCTGCTGGCCAAGCGCGATGACCCGTTCAGCGGTGGCCGCACGTATTATAGCCACCCCTCGCTGCGCCGGGCGGGCGTGCCGGTTATTCCGCACCAAAGCTCGGCTACGGGTATGCAGGCCATTCCGGCTACGGGCATGGCACAGGCAATCAGCTATTTGGAGAGTCAAAAGCTGACAGTCAGAAGTGAAGAGGTAAAGGAAGAAGAAAAAACCAGCTCCAGCCCCCTGGTTTTGTGCTCTATCGGCGACGGGGCGATGACGGAGGGCGAGGTAAGCGAGGCGCTGCAAATGGCGATTTTGCACAAGCTGCCCATCGTATACCTGGTGCAGGACAACGATTGGGGTATCTCGGCCACGGGCCGCGAGATGCGGGCGATGGATGCCTACGAGTTTGCCGCCGGCTTTCCCGGCCTGCACCGCGTGCGGGTCGACGGGGCCGATATGATTTCTTCTTATAATGGCCTGAGCGAAGCCTTTGAGCATGTGCGCGAGCGGCGCGGGCCGGCTCTGGTACACGCCAGGTGCCCGTTGTTGGGCCACCACACCAGCGGGGTGCGCCGCGAGTGGTACCGGGGCGACAACCTTACCGAGCACCAGCAGCACGACCCGCTGCCGCGGCTGCACCGCCGCCTGCTGCATGCTGGCGCCACCGAAGAAGAGCTGGCAGCCCTGGCCGAGCAGGCGCGCACTACCGTAGCCGCCGACTGGGCCGAGGCGCTGGCCGCGCCCGACCCCGACCCCGCCACCTTCGCCGACCACGAGTTTGCCCCGCCCGCTGTGCTCGAGGAAGCCGGCGAGCGCGCTCCCGCCGGGGCCGAAAAGGCATTGATGGTAGATGCCGCCCTGCATGCCGTAGATGATATTCTGCGCGAGTTTCCGGAGGCCCTGTTCTACGGCCAGGACGTGGGGGGCGAGCTGGGCGGCGTATTCCGCGAGGCGGCGCTGCTGGCTAAAAAATACGGCGACAAGCGCGTGTTCAACACGCCCATCCAGGAGGCGTACATTGTGGGTAGCACGGCCGGCATGGCCGCCGTAGGCGCGCGGCCGATTGTGGAAATACAATTCGCTGACTATATATGGCCCGCGCTGAATCAATTGGTTGAGGAGCTGAGCAAAAGCTGCTACCTGAGCATGGGCAAGTTTCCGGTGCCGGCCCTTATCCGGGTGCCGGTGGGGGCGTATGGCGGCGGCGGGCCGTACCACTCGGGCTCTATCGAAAGCACGCTGCTGACTATTCGGGGCATTAAGGTGGTGTATCCGAGCAACGCGGCCGATATGAAGGGCCTGCTGCGAGCGGCATTTCTGGACCCCAACCCGGTTATTTTGCTGGAGCACAAAGGCTTATACTGGAGCAAGGTGCCAGGCACGGAAGATGCCAAAACCGTAGAGCCCGCCGCTGGCTACGTTATTCCGCTGGGGCGCGCGGCCGTGGCGCAGGCCGCCGACCACGAGAAAACGGCCGGGGGCGAAAGCTGCGTAGTTATTACCTACGGCATGGGCGTGCACTGGGCCAAAGCCGCCAGCCGCGACTATCCCGGCCGGGTAGAGGTGCTCGACCTGCGCACCCTCAATCCGCTCGACTGGGAGGCCGTGCTGGCCGCCGTGCACCGGCATGGGAAGGCGTTGGTTCTCACCGAAGAGCCACTGCTCAACAGCTTCGCTGAAAGCCTGGCGGGCCGCATTCAGCGCCAGTGCTTTCAGCAGCTCGACGCGCCGGTATTTACGCTCGGGGCCGCCAACCTGCCCGCTATTGCCCTCAACGTAGAGCTGGAAAAGCAGATGCTGCCCAGCGCCGCCAAGGTGGCCGTCGCGCTCGGGGAGCTGTTAAGCTACTAAGCCTCAGCGCCGCCGCTTCCAGAAAAACAAGCCCACGCAGGCCAGCGCCAGCCCGGCCACCAGCGCATCGCGCACGGCGCGGCCCTGCTGCGCCTCGTGCAGGTCGTCTGCCAGGCTGCGCTGCTGCTGGGTGGCCTGGCGCAGGCGCTCCTGCAGGTTCTGCTGCTCACTTTCCAGCTCGCTCAGGCGCTGGGAAGTAAGGTTGCGGTCGTCGCGGCCGGTGTTCTGGAGCGTAGTCGTGGTAGTTTGGAGCTGCGCGGCGGCAGTTTGCGCCTGCTGGGCAGTCTGGTTGAGCACGGCCACGATTTGCTCATCTTTGTCCACAATGCCTTGCAGGGCATCTACTACATCCTGCAGGTCCTGCTTGCTGGGTTTATTGCTGAGCCCGAGCAAGCCGTGACGCTGGGCGCTGGCTGCGGCGTAGCGTTGCGTGAGTACTTTGCGCTCGGCCAGCAGGGCGGGTAGGGGAGAATCGGGCGATAGCTGAGCCATTGTTGTAAGAGAGCTTGCCAAAGCTAGCAGCAGCAAGGGAGCACTAGGAAAAGTCAACACGAAGGAAAAAAGCGATAAATACAAAACAAGTACAGGCAGCCTATCCGGCAGTAAACCTCAAATATCAGGCTGGGTGTAGCGCCAGCAGCTATACGCATAGCAAATCAGAGAGTCGCAGCCAGTAGATAAGAAAGAGCCGCAAACTACTCAGGCAGGCACAACGTATACCCTTTTAAATTTCTTCATGGCCAATCGCGTCCTTTTTCAGGCTCCCTACCTTACCATCCTCTACGACTACAGCGACAACTGGCTGTACCTCGACTGGCAGGGCAACCTCGACGATGAATGCGTAAAGGAAGGTGCCCTTAAATTGCTGGAACTCATTCAGCGCGAGCAGTGTGCCAAGGTTCTTAATGATAATAGCCATATAACCGGCCTCTGGGCCGACGCTGCCCGCTGGGGCAGTGATGTATTCTTTCCGCTGCTATATGAGGCGGGCTGCCGATACTTTTCGTGGGTACAGTCGCCCGAGCGCTACAGCCAGCTTTCTGCCGAGCTGGCAGTGCAGCAAACCACTGCTGGAATTACATTTATGACATTTCGCAACCTGGCCACTGCGACCGAGTGGCTGAGGCAGATGTGAGCAATGTGCCATTTGCAATATATTAATTATAATATATTGCAAATGGCAAGCGCGAGCGCTGCTATCCATAGTAAGCATTTACTGTCGATTAGTGCATTCGTCAAGTCTGGCGTTTGATTTTATGACAGCCTCGAGAACTGAAAATCTGCGCTTGCCTCGCTGAGCAGCACTTAGGCGTGTTGGCTCTCCTCCAGTACTTTTTCTACCCAGCCCTTACCCCATTCTTCCAGCTCCTGGGCCGTCCAGAGCTGCGGGTAGAAGATACGGCGCTGAAACTTGGGAGGCAGGTAGTTACGCCAGTTGGTGCCGCCCGTGGCGGGCACGTCGGTAGGAGCCCGCTGGAGGTAGCGCACGGCCGACTTGTAGTGCATCAGCGGCCAGTTCACATTTACGTTCACATCGAGCTGCTTGAGGGCGCGCAGCAGGCGCGGGTGGCGGCGGTCGGCTTCGGGCAGGCGCTGCACCACGGCCCAGGCATTGCGGTGCTCATAGTGGCGGGCATGGGCCACGAGCTGACCGCTGTACTTGCGCTCAAACTCTAGCAGCGTCAGGGCTTTGGCCCCGGTTTCTTCTACCGTGGCGCCAGCCTGCCAGTAGATGCAGCCCATAAACTCTTCGTGCGTCGGCGCATCGCCCAGCAGGCGGCGCTTTTCGGCAGGAACCAGGTTTTCGAGGGCTGTGCTGGCAATTTCGATAAAGCGGTACTGCACGCTCTGGAAGCCCGAGGCCGGCATCAGACTCATCCGAAACTGCAGAAACTGCTGCTTGTCCATGCCGTCCACCATCACGTCGAACGAGTCGATAAGGCTCTCGAAGTAGCGGTTTACCCGGCCCAGACGCAGCACTACTTCGCCCAGCGTGGGCGTTTGCAGCTCGCCCAGCTGCTCATACTCGTGCAGGCAAAGCTTGAAGTACAGCTCCGTAATCTGGTGATAGAGAATGAAGATGGTTTCGTCGGGAAACTTTGTAAGCGGCCGTTGCAGACTCAGTAGTGTATCGAGCTCGATATAGTCCCAATAGTTTATATAGTCAGCGTGATAGAGCCCCTCGAGGTAAGCGCTCAGGTCTTGCCCATCGGCGGCGTAGCGGGCCTGCAGGCGGCGCAGCTGCGCCAGCACAGCAGGTGAAAACTCGGCCTCGGTGGGAACGTCGGAAGCAAGCGAAAGAGCCATTGGCAGAACAATAGTAAGCGCGCAAATATCGGCAGTCGTGGCCGGGCACGTGGCACATCGCCCCTCAGCCGCTACTTTTGGGGTGATGAGGTGATGAAGCAAGGAGGCGGAAAGAGCAGCCCGACCAGCTGCCTCCCTTTTTTGCGCTTTGTCGCCTGCTGTTAGCTACCAGAAAATGGCCGAAAAATCCAGTATTTTCGATATGATTGGTCCCGTGATGATAGGGCCCAGCTCGTCGCACACGGCCGGCGTTGTGCGCATTGCGCGGGCCGCCATCCGCATCCTGGGCGCGCTGCCCAGCGAGGCGGTTATCACGTTTTACAACTCATTTGCCCGCACCTACGAAGGGCACGGCTCCGACCGCGCCATCGTGGCCGGGCTGCTGGGCTACGCCACCGACGATACGCGTATTCGCACGGCCTTCGACTACGCCGCCGAGGCCGGGCTGAAGTACACCTTTCAGAGCGTGGGCAATGCCTCCACGCTGCACCCTAATACCATTAAGCTCAACCTTACCAGCCCCGATGGCCACCGCGTAGAAGTGGTGGGCCAGAGCCGGGGGGCGGCGTTATCCGCATTGTGGAGGTCGATGGCTTCGGCTGCGACTTTTCGGGCTCGCTGCACACGCTTATCGTCGATGCCCACGACGTACCCGGCTCCATTGCCTTTATCGCGTCGGTAATTGCCCATGATGACTGCAATATTGCCACCATGTTCGTCTCGCGCAAAGGTAAAAATGAGGCTGCCCGGCAGTTTATTGAAATGGATAGTCCAATCAAAGACCTCACGCTGGCTTACTTGCGGAATCTAAGCTGGGTGCAGCGCATTACCTACATCCCGACGTTGGAATGAGGCGTAGCGCCACTGCTGATAGGCAAGGTGAAAAAAGGTGAACGCTCGTAATGCCTCGGGCGCTCCGGCGATAAAGGCCGCAGCTAAAGCAACTGCCTGCGCTGGGCATAAAAAACCGGCCACCCAACGCACTTTTTCGCCTGGTGGCCCTCGTTTCCCAACTATTTAGCTCTTTCCTGATATGACTGCAAAAAGTACTTGTTATTCGCTGCGGGCGGCCTTTGGGCTGGCGGGCGTGCTGGCCGCCGGGCCAGTGTTCGCCCAAACTACCCAGGATGCGCGTCCGGCTTCGCCGCCTGCGGCGGCCCTTGGCTCACCCGCCGTGGCTGCCACCGGCCCCTGGGGCCTGCAGCGCGCCGTCGATTATGCTCTCGAACATAACTTGGGCGTGCGCCTCAACCAGCTCACGGCCCAGGGCAATGCCCAGGTGCTGCGCCAGAGCAAGGCCGCCCTGCTGCCCACCGCCAACCTTAACGGCACCCAAAACTGGCAGTACGGCACCAGCGTCAATCCGCTCACATTTCAGTTTCAAAGCCAGACGGTGCGGGCCAACAATTTTTCGGGCGTTACGCAGTTCGTGCTGTTTCAGGGTTTTCAGCTGCGCAATACCATCAAGCGCAACGTGCTCGATTATGAAGCCAGCGTACAGGATGTTGAGAAGGCCCGCAACGACCTGAGCCTTAACGTAGCCGGGCAGTTCTTGCAACTCGTGCTGGCCCAGGAGCTGGTGCGCGCCAACCAGTTTTACGTGACGCGCGACCAGGACCAGATTGCCCGCACCAAGCTGTTGCTGAAAGCCGGCAGTATCCCGGAAAGCACGCTGCTCGACAGCCAGAGCCAGCTAGCTACCGACGAGCTGAACGTGGTAACGGCCCAGAACCAGGCCGACCTGGCCCGGCTAGCCCTGCTGCAATTGCTCAACATCGACCCGGCTACCGCCAAGGGCTTTACCGTAGAGGTGCCCGACCTGCCCGACCCCGACGAGGAAGCGCCGTATTCACTCGACCTCAACCAGGTGTACCAGACGGCCTCCAGCACCATGCCCGAAATTAAGGCCGCCGAGCTGCGCGTGCAAAGCGCCCGTCGCAGCATCGACCTGGCTAAGGGGGGCTACTACCCACGCTTGGCCTTCACGGGGCAGATTTTTACGGGCTACTCGTCGTCGTCAGTATCGCAGGTGCGTACCGGAGTCTCGGCCGGCTCCAGCGTTCCCCTCAACATTCTGGATGCCAGCGGTAACCCCGTGCCAGGCACCTCGGGCTATACTGTGGTGCTGCCCGGTCAGCCTATTTACGAAGCGTTACCTGTGCGGTACCTCGACCAGCTAAACAACAACCTTGGTAAGTCCATTAGCTTTGGTCTTTCGGTGCCCATTCTTAACGGCTTGCAGGTGCGCACCAGCGTACAGCGCGCCATCATCAACGAGCAGGCCAACTCGGTGCGCGCCGAGCAGGCCCGCCTCACGCTGCGCCAGAGCATTGAGCAGGCCTATGCCGACGCCCGCGCTGCGCAGCTACAGTATGCAGCGGCCAAGCGCCAGGTAGCGGCCCTTACCCTGACGCAGCGCAACTCGGAAATCCGCTTTAACAACGGCCTGCTTAGCGGTACCGAGTTTAACATTGCCAAGAATAACCTCAACTACGCCGTTTCGAATCAGATACAGGCTAAGTACACCTTCATCTTCCGGCGCAAGGTGCTGGACTTTTACCAGGGCCGCCCACTGGCTTTGTAGTTCTGGTCAAAAAACACCCCTCATGCCGGGAATTGCCCGCCTTATTCTCCCGCTTACGCCTATGGCTGCCCGCAACAAGCTCCGGCCGGCGCAGCCCGACCGACTTTCTCTATGAAAAATAATCGACTCCTTATTATTCTGGCTGTGGCCGTGGTCGTGCTCATTGGCGGCTACGCGCTGGCTAAGAAAAAAGGCTGGGTAGGCAAGCCTACCGGCACCGAAATCACCGCCGCTACTGCTGGCCCGGCTACTATCGTGGAGAAGGTCAGTGCCTCGGGCAAGGTGCAGCCCGAAACGGAAGTTAAAATCTCGCCCGACGTTTCGGGCGAGATTATTGAGCTCTACGTGCAGGAGGGCGACTCGGTGAAGAAGGGCCAGCTGCTGCTGCGCATCCGGCCCGATAACTACCTGGCTATGGTGAGCCAGCAGTCGGCCGCCGTGGGTACCCAGCGGGCCAACGTAGGCCAGGCCCAGGCCCAGCTGGAGCAGCAGGCCGCCAATGCCAGACAAACCGAGCTGACCTATCGCCGGCAGGCTTCGCTATATAAGCAAAAGGTAATATCGCAGTCGGACTACGAGGCGGCCCAGGCGGCCTACAATGCCTCGCAGGAGCAGCTCAAAGCCATTCGGGCGCAGATAAAGGCGGCCCAGAGCACCGTGCGCAGCGCTCAGGCCGGCTTGCAGGAAGCACAAAAGAATCTTAATAAAACCACTATCTATGCCCCGGTGAGCGGCACCGTGAGCAAGCTCAACGTGAAAAAGGGCGAGCGCGTGGTCGGCACTACCCAGATGGCCGGCACCGAAATTATGCGCATTGCCAACCTCAACAACATGGAGGTGCGCGTGAGCGTGAATGAGAACGACATTATCCGGGTGCAGCTCGGCGACTCGGCCGACGTGGAAGTTGATTCTTACACTACTAAAAATGAGAAGTTTAAGGGAATTGTAACGGCCATTGCCAACACGGCCAAGGACGCGCTGACTGCCGAGGCAGTCACCGAGTTTGAGGTGCGGGTGCGCCTGCTGCCGGCTTCGTACCAGCATCTCGTCAAGGCCGGCCCTAATGGGCACGCTACTGTGCCCTTCCGGCCGGGTATGACGGCTTCCGTCGACATCATTGCCGACCGCAAGAGCGGGGTGCTAAGTGTGCCGCTGGCCGCCGTAACTACCCGCTCCGATTCGGCGGCTACCAAAGCCAGCCAGGGCGGCGGGGTGCGCGTGGGCGGCCGGGGCGGCGGGTCGGCCCAGGCAGTCGACAATACCAAAGCGGCCCCCAAGGCTGATATTAAGGAAGTGGTATTTGTCATAAAAGATGGCAAAGCCGTGCTGACGCCCGTAAAAACCGGCATCAGCGACTTTCAGAATATTGAAATTGTGAGCGGCATTGCGGCGGGCACGCAGGTGGCGAGCGGCCCGTTTCGCGCCGTGTCCAAAACCCTTAAGGATGGCGCGCCGGTAGTGGTGAAAGATGCCGCCAGCCTCAGCAAAGAGGCCCTGGCCGATACTCCGGCCAAATAGCGGCACAATTTCCTGTCTTTGTAGCCGGTTTGGCTAGCTTTGAAAAGGACGATTTTCGTAAGAGCGAGTCGGCGCAAGCTGGCTCGCTCTTTTTATTATATATGAAAAAAATTATTATTAATTGCAAGGTGCTGGTCTTATCGCTGAGCCTGCTCGGCGGTCAGGTGCGGGCGCAAACTGCGCCGGTGGTGACGGCCGATACGACGCTCCATAAGTATCAGACGCCGCAGGGCACGCCACCCGTGCCCTGGTACCGGGGCAAGCTCGTGCGGGCCAGTATCGTGCCGGCCGTGCTCATCGGCTACGGCATCAGCGTGGTAGGCGACCACGGCTGGTACTCCTCGTACCAGGCCAAGGCCGACCTGCAGCGCCACTTTCCGAATTTTAATAACCACCTCGACGACTACCTGCAATGGTCGCCCTACCTGGAGCTGGGCGGCGTGCTGCTGGCGGGCGTCGAGAGCCGCAACGACCGCGTAAACCTGGCGCTCATCCTGGTCAAGTCGGAGGCTCTGATGCTGGGCTCGGTTTACATTATCAAAACTGCCACCCAGCACGAGCGGCCCGATGGCTCCGATAAGCTCTCGTTTCCGTCGGGCCACACGGCGCAGGCGTTTCTGGCCGCCAGCATCGTGCACACCGAGCTGCGCGAAAAAAGCCAGTGGTACGGCATCGGCGCGTACACGCTGGCCACGACGGTCGGCGCGTTTCGAATGCTGAATAACAAGCACTGGGAAGCCGACGTATTTGCCGGCGCCGGCGTGGGCATCTTGTCGGCGCACCTGTCGTACCTATCGCACCGCCACCGCTGGGGCCAGCACCCGGCTGACCGGCCGGGCGTAGGCCTGGCCTTGCCGAAGGTGGAAAAGCCCATCTGGCGGGTTAGCCCTACCGTGCTGCCGGGCGGCGCGATGGGGCTGAATGTGAGCTGGCGGGCGAAGTAGCGCGCTTACCCGAATATCTTCACCTGCTCGCCCTTGCGCTTGGTCCGCACGTGGTTGCGGATAATCTGCTGCACATCTTTATTATCGGCGTAAGGCTGCACTGCCCCGCGAAAATCGGTGATTTTACGGGCCGTAAACGTCTCATCGACGTAGCCGAAACCGAGGTAGCGGCCATTCTCGACCACTACCAGCGATTTCTCATCGGCGCGTCGGCCGGGGCCAACTACCACGAACGACTCGTGCTCGTAGGTAATGCTGTCGATGGCGGCGTCTACGCGCTCGTTGTAGCTTTCGGGTGGCTCCTGGCCCACGCACGCGCCCTGGCACTGATGTACCTGGTAAGCAAAGCACGAGCCATCGGTTTTGTATAAGCCGCAAAGCTTTTGGCAAAGGTTGTATTTGCTAACCTTGTGATAGAGAAAGCCCTGGGCCTTATACTGGTTGCCCAGCGCAATAATCGGAATCTCCGAGTTGCGCGCGTCGGCGCGGCCATAAAACAGGCGCTTATAGCCCTGCTCGTCGGTTTTGAGGTAGATGCCGGCCGGAAACACCGAGCGCCGCTGCGCCCGGTTGTAGGCCGGCTTGAGCTGCTTGATGAGGTGCGACTCGTAGAGCAGCGCCACCAGCTCCGAGCCGGTCAGTTCCCAGGTGATATCGGCAATGGAGTTCTTGAAGTCCAAGCTCTTGCGCGATTTTACATCGACCGCAAAGTGCTGCTGAATACGCTTGTAGATATTAATGCTCTTGCCCACGTAGATAACCTCGCCGGCTTCGTTGTGGAAGTAGTACACGCCCGTTTCCTGGGGCAGCGAGGCCACCTTCTCGGGCGTGATGAGCGGCGGCAGCAGCGCCGTTTTGATGGCCTGCGCCATGGCGGCCACGCGGCGCGAACTAGGCTTCTTCTCGGCCGGCACGCTCCGGCCGGCCGGGGCCAGGGCATCGACGCGGGCCAGCGCGTCGGCCGCTGTGGCCTCGGCCGCGTCGCTGGCCTGGGTTATCTTCAGCAGGCGGTCAAACAGGATGGCCGTGGCCTCGGCATCACCGGCCGCGCGGTGCCGTCCTTCGAGCGGAATGCCGATATTCTGGCACAGCTTACCCAGGCTATAGCTGGGCTGGCCGGGTATCAGCGAGCGGCTCAGGCGCACGGTGCAGAGCGTTTTGCGCGAGTAGTTGTAGCCCAGGTCGGCAAACTCCTTCTTAAGAAAAGAATAGTCAAATCGCACGTTATGAGCTACAAACACGCAGCCCTCAGTCATTTCCACTACTTTACGGGCTACTTCATGGAAGCGTGGCGCTCCGGCTACCATGTCGTTGGTAATACCGGTAAGCTGCGTGATGAAGGGCGGAATAGCGCGGCCAGGATTAACGAGCGTCGTATAGGAGTCTACCACCCGCTGGCCGTCGTGCACGAAAATAGCCAGCTCCGTGATGCGGTCATTGGCCGGCTGGCCACCGGTGGTTTCGAGGTCGATAATGGCGTACAAAGGCGCGAGGATAGGAGGGAGAGCAAGTAGAACAAAGTTAAGGCCCCGGTTAGTTGCCGGCCGGGCACGAAAAAGCCCCCCGAAGTAATTCGGCGGGCTTTTCTTCACTAACTAACGGCTACTGATTAGTCGCTGGTGATTAGCTACCAGGCATTACTTTGCCTTATTCATAGCCAGCCAGTTTTTGGCTTGCAAAATAGCGTCGTGCTGCTGCTGGAATACCGTTTTGGCACCGGCTGGCACATCGGTGGAGGCCAGTACCGTTTCGTAAGCTTTCAGAGCCGTGGCTTCGCCGGTTTCGGCAGCTTCGAGCACGGCCGAGTCGCTCTGGCCCGTAATGGCCGACTTGATGTTAATCCAGCCACGGTGCACCGCGGCGGCCGCATCGGTAGCTACGCTCTCAACGGTCGTGTCGTGCTTGGTTTCCATACCATACTGCTTGGCGTAGCCTTCGAGGTCGGCAACAAAATGCGCACGCTGCTGCGAAAACTCGCCGAGCTTGGCTTTCAGCTCGGGGCTTTTTACTTCCTCAGCTGCTTCCTGGTAGCCTTTTACGGAGGTACGGTTGAGATTCAGAATGTCGGTAAGGGCGCGGGCAATGGTCTCGTTAGCCATAATACGTTGTACTTGATTGACTGAGTGGAAAAGGAGAGTAGCTGCCCAAAAGCGGCAGCTTCCTTTCGCTGTACGTGTGCTGCCCAGCCCTGGGTTTCATAGTGCCCGCCAATCGGGCGTCGCTTAGCGGGGACGAGTGCCCGGAATAGGCGGCAGCTGCGGCTCGGGTGCCTCGGGCGGGCGCTTACCCCGCACCTTATCCAATAGCTTGGTAATGAAGCCGCGGTCGTCGCTGGGGTCTTTGGCGGTGGCCTCGCCGTCGCCCACGTCGCCGAGCAGGAAGCCCCAGGCCTCTGTGCCCTTGTTCGCATCGAGCACCACCTTGATAACGGCCGAGATGGGCACGCTCAGAATCATGCCCGGCGTGCCCCACAGCTGCCCGCCCAGTATAAGGGCAATAATGGCCGTGAGCGGATTCAGACTCACCTTGGAGGCAGTAATCATCGGGGCCAGAATGTTATCAGAGATAAACTGCACGGCCATAAACACGCCCACCACGGCCAGGCCCCGGCCCGGCGAGCCGGTTTCGACAAACGTAATCAGGGCCGGAATGAGCGAGCCCACCGTGATGCCGATGTAGGGAATAACGGCCAGCACGGAAGCAAAAACCGCGAAAAATAGGGCATATTTGACGCCCAGCGCCAGCAGTCCGATAGCGTTGAGTACCGAAACCAGCACGATAACCATAAACAGGCCGGTCATGTAGCCCTGCACCACACTCTGGATATTATCTACCGTTTGCAGCACGGTCGTGCGCTTATCAGGCTCCACAAACCGAAACATAAACTGGCGCAGGTGGTCGCGATAGTACAAAAAGCAAAATATATAAATAGGTACCAAAGCCAGCGTGCTTAAAATACCCAGCGTAGTGCTCAGCGTGGAGCCCAGGTACTTACTCACGTCCTTGCGGGCAGTATCGAGCGAGGAGCTGATAACTTCGTCGTGGCTTAGAGGCTGAAAGCCAAAGCGATGGGCCAGCTGCTGTTGCGTCTGGTCAAAGTAGGCTACCAGCTTGGTCTGAATAAGGGGAATCTCGTTGCGCAGGCCAATAATCTGGGAGCCAAAAAAGTACACCATTACCGCCAGGGCCAGCATCACCAGAAGGATGGAGGTGCCAATAGCCAGCATCCGGGGCCAGCGCCACTGCTCGAAGCGGGCCACCATGGGCATAAGGAGCAGCGAAAGCAGGCTGGCGTAGAGCAGCGGCAGCAGCAGCTCATCGAGGGTATGCAGCACGTATACCAGCAGCGAGAGCCCGATAAGCAGAAACGTATAGTGCACCAGCGGCGACTGCTTTACCTGCGCCGGGGCATGAGCGGCCGTGGGCGAGGGGATATTGCGCGGGGTATTAAATTGATTGGCAGGGGGAAGCATTCGGGTACGTATGGGGTATAAGGCAGGAGTTGAAGGTTGGTGAGCAAGCGGAGACTTTTCGTGCGCCGGTGCCTGAACCAGGCGGGAGCAGCTGGTGTTAGCTAACCATATTGGCTAAAAAAGCTAACCTGGCTGGGTCGTCGGATAGTGGTTTGCCGGTATTTTTGACGTTATTTTACCCAGCCAACGCGCCTTCTACGGATTTAATAAGATATGAGTACTACCTCAACTGCTCCCGCTCACGATTATAACGAAGACAGTATCCGCTCGCTCGACTGGCGCGAGCACATTCGCCTGCGGCCGGGCATGTACATTGGCAAGCTCGGCGACGGCTCGGCCTACGACGACGGTATCTATGTACTGGTGAAGGAGGTAGTAGACAACTGCATCGATGAGCACGTAATGGGCTACGGGCGCACCATCGAGATTAAAATTTCGGAAAGCCGGGTGCAGGTACGCGATTACGGCCGGGGTATTCCGCTGGGCAAGGTGGTGGATGTAGTGAGCAAAATAAACACCGGCGGCAAATACGACAGCAAGGTTTTCCAGAAGTCGGTGGGCCTCAACGGGGTAGGTACCAAGGCCGTGAATGCGCTCAGCAGCAGCTTCGTGGTGCAGAGCGTGCGCGACGGCTTGCTCAAGAGTGCCGAGTTTTCGCAGGGCCAGCTGCTCAACGACCCGGCCCCGGTGAAAACCAGCCAGCGCAACGGCACGCTCATTACCTTTCAGCCCGACGATACTATTTTCAGGAACTACCGCTTTATCCCGGAATATCTCGAAAACCAGATACGCTTCTACTGTTACCTCAACGCCGGCCTGGCTATCTACTTCAACGGCCAGAAGTACGTGTCGGAGAATGGCTTGCGCGACCTGCTGGAGCACAAGACCGATGCCGACAGCCTGCGCTACCCCATTATTCACCTGAAAGGCGAAGATATTGAACTGGCCCTGACCCACGGCAACGACTACGGCGAGGAGTACTACTCGTTTGTCAACGGGCAGTATACCACCCAGGGCGGCACCCACTTAGCGGCGTTTCGGGAGGCAGTGGTGAAGACGGTGCGCGAATTTTACAAGAAAGAGTTTGATGCCGCCGACATCCGGGCCAGCATCATCGGCGCCATCTCGGTGCGGGTGCAGGAGCCGGTGTTCGAGAGCCAGACCAAAACCAAGCTCGGCAGCATCAACATGGGGCCGGAGGGCCCGACTGTACGCGGCTTTATCCTCGATTTTGTTAAAGAGCACCTCGATAACTTCTTGCATAAGAATCCGCTAGTAGCCGAAGGCCTGCTCAAGCGCATTATGCAGAGCGAGCGCGAGCGCAAGGACATGGCCGGGGTAAAAAAGCTGGCTAATCAGCGCGCTAAAAAAGCTAATCTGCACAACCGCAAGCTGCGCGACTGCCGCTTTCACCTGGGCGAAAACGTAAAGGACGGCGCTGAGAAGGAGCAGCTCACGACGCTTTTTATCACGGAAGGCGACTCGGCCAGCGGCAGCATCACCAAGAGCCGCAACGTGGAGCTGGAAGCCGTGTTCAGCCTGCGCGGCAAGCCGCTTAACTGCTTCGGCCTCAAGAAGAAGATTGTGTATGAGAACGAGGAGTTTAACCTGCTTCAGCACGCCCTCAATATTGAGGAAGGCCTGGAGGGCCTGCGCTACAACCGCGTAGTAGTCGCCACCGACGCCGACGTGGATGGCATGCACATCCGGCTGCTGCTGCTCACGTTCTTCCTGCAGTTTTTCCCCGACCTCGTGCGCAACGGCCACGTCTACATCCTGGAAACGCCCTTGTTTCGGGTGCGCAACAAGAAGGAAACCATCTATTGCTACAACGAGCAGGAAAAGCAGGAGGCTATGCGCAAGCTGGGCCGTAACCCCGAGGTAACGCGCTTCAAGGGGCTAGGTGAGATATCGCCCGACGAGTTTGGAAAGTTTATCGGCGAAAATATTAAGCTCGAGCCCGTTATCCTGCAATCAGACCGCTCCATTCAGCAGGTGCTGGCCTACTATATGGGCAAGAATACCCCCGCCCGCCAGGAGTTTATCATCGACAACCTGCGCCTGGAAAAAGACCTCGTGACGAGCGACGTGCTGCCGGTGGCCGAAATAGAAATGGTCTGACAGAGTGTTTTTAATATAGTAAAAGTAATATATTATTGCTTTGAAAGTCCTCCGTGCCGCTGGCGCACGGAGGACTTTTGTTTTTGGGCCAACTAAAGCTTCGCTGCTTCTAAACTGCCTTACCCTGCCTGAAAGACACAAGCTTAGGACAGCTGTTTTGCCGCTCGTTGAACAGCCTTTGCTAAGCTGGGAGGTAGCGGCTATAAGCAGTACCTGTGCGCTACGTAAACACCTTGTTATCAGGGTTAGTATAAATACCTGTTTTAAAAAACAGGTGCTTCTACGCTAAAAGCAGGCCGGCACCAGGCCAGACCTTTGACCCGTCATCCGAAGCTTCACCCATGACAACGGCGACCGCTGAAAAGCCGCAACAGAGTAGGCAATTCATTTCCTCTATTTGTCAGTACTGCTATGAACCACCCCCCCAAATCAACTGCCGTGGCCACCGACGCCGCAACTCCCTCGGCCGAAGCCGCGGTGCTTATCGAGCAGCTTCGCTCGCAGGCCAGCACGCTGCTGAGCGCTGCCCTGGGCCAGAATCCCCTCGTCAGCTTTGGCGTTGGGAGCGCCGGTAACTTTCCTTATTACTGGCAAAACCCCAGCAACCTGCTGTTTAACGGCAATACTTACAACTGGATTAACTACAACCTGAAGGCCAATGCGACGCCCACCCAGCAAAGCAGCGATTTCTTCACGACGCAGTTTATCGAGGTATTCAGCTCTATCAACTACCAGCTTTCGCAGGCTGACCAGGCTACGCTCACTCAGGCCCAGAAAAATGCCACCAACCAGCAAATGGCCCTGCTGACGGCCTGGAAGGCGGCCTACGGCTCGTTGCCGACTCCTACGCCGGGAATGCAGCCTATCGATATCATTATGAATACGATAGCTACAACCTGGGCGAAGCCGGCTACGACACTTTCGGCCATTCAAACCGCGCCTAACCTCAACGCGCTGCTCAACAACACGCCGGCCAGCGGACAACCCATCCGCCCGGTGCTGGCCAATTACCTGCAAGCCCTGGGCAGCAGCATCTCGCTGCAAAATGCCACGACCATGAATAATGGCTACCTGCAAGCTGCCCTCACGGCCGTGCAGTCGCCCTCGACTACCAACGGCGGCCTGACTATTGATACCATTTCCAACCTGGTGCCGGCCTATAACGTGGCTACGCCGCTCAGCGATATCATCAACGGGCTGAATATGACCAGTAATGCTATTCCCGTGAGCATGGGCGTGGCGCGTACCAGCGCCAGCGAGCTCCAGGTATCGGTGAGCGGCTCGACAGGCTTCAGCATTCCGGTTCTCGATTTTTTCTCGCTTTCGACCGACGCCAGCGCCAGCTATTTTTCCGATAGCATCGCTACCAGCTCCAACTCCATCACTATCAGCATGCTCTTCACGGGCGTTACGCTGGTTAACTTCGGGCCAGTGTCGTTCAACCCCGCCACCGGCCTGAACTGGCTTTGGCTGCAACCCATTACCGATGCCATCCGCAATGGCAATGCCGACGTAACGGGCTTCCACTTTTCGCCGCCCTGCTCCGTCGATTTTTCGCCCAACGGGCCATTTGGCTACCTTTCGGGCGTAGCTATCTCCAACTACCCAACCGTAACGATTACCGTTAAAAGTGCCAACTACCAGAGCATTGCCACTACTATTCAGCAGTCGGTAACGGTAAAAGCCTCCTTCCTGGGTATTCCTTTGGGGTCTACTACCGAATCTTCCTACTCGCACTCGGTGCAGACCAATGCCAGCAACTCGACCGTCACCATTACGCTGGCTCCGCCCACGGCCTCGGTGGCGGGTTCCAATGAAAGCTCGCTGGGCTGGGTGCTGGGTGCCCAAACCTGCTACCCGGCGGCCATTACGGCTTTCGCCGCCGAGCATGCCCGGGCAATGAAGCCCGCCCGGCCGAGCCACGCGGCCCCGGCCGCCGGCAAGTAAGCCCTTGCCGGATGTCAAAAGCCAAAAAGCGCCCCCGGCCACTGGCCGGGGGCGCTTTTTGGCTTTTGACGCGGGGCAGATTAGTGATTTACCACGTCGTTCTTCATGGCGTCGATAAGTGCCAGGAATTCTGTTTGCTCCTGGGTAGCTATCTTATTGGTGGTAAGCGAGTTAACGAGCAACCCCCGCCAAACCGTGTATTCGGTAGGGGTAACGGCCATGCCGGTGTGCGCCACCAGCATCGACTTGCCTGTGTACTTGATAGGCCCGCCCGTGATGTCGGTAAACTGGTCGACCACGTTGTTGCGCAGGCGCTGTACCCGCGTCGGGTCGGTGGCAGGCTGGCCGTTTACGCCATTATTGGCGTCGAGCATGGGCTTGTGCGAGCGCAGCATTACCGAGTTGGGTAGTTGGGTTTCGGCCCCGACATTGGCTACCATCTGGTCGGCAATGCCTTCGATACCGGTTTTACCGTCGGTGCCGTTTTTGCCGCCCATGCGCACGTAAAGCGAGTCGGGCTGCGCTGTGTCTTTCGAGCCGCAGGCCGACGTGAAGAGGGTAAGCGCCAGCAAAGCAGCGCTGGCCAGTGAGAGTTGAGGTTTGAACATAAAAAAGAGTGAAAGGGTAAAAGAAGAAAAGAAGTAGCTGGGAACGCAACAAATGGGTCGTAGTCCGCCAGGCTGCCCAGCCAGGACAGTAGGGTGCATACCCGGCCGATAGCGGTAATAACTTGGGGTAGACGGCCAGCTAGGCCGACACGAAAAAGCGCCGCAGGTTGAGCGCAAACTTCACCCGGTCGAGTAGGACGAGGTAGCTGCCGGGCACGGGGCACTGGCGAATAAGTGGTGGGCCTGTGCGAGCGGGCGGATTATCAATTACCCGAGCCCCGTGCCGGCCTATCGCTGCATAAAGGCCCGGCAGGGATACTTCGCCCGGATGGTACACGAAAGCCACGCAATTGGTGCGTGGGCTTACGGCGCAGGCGGCTACTCCGGGCTCGGCAGCGAGCTGACTACGCAACGCCTGCGCGGCGGCCGGGCTCCCCACCGGAGCCAGCTGCCATACCGTCATCTCAATGGGCCGCACGTAGTGGTGCATTTCGGGGGCTTCCCAGTTTGCCCAAAGCAATAATGCCACAAGGGGAATGGCCCAGCTGCGACGAATAAGAAACCGAAAGATAGTAGAAAGGCGAGCGGGTAAGCGTAAAGCCATGCGGGACTATGTAAGCAGAAAGGTAGGCTGGAGTCTAGGTGAGAGGCTGGTTGGGCAGCAACCCTGAAGCTGGCCCGATTGCGCTAAACCAAGATATTGTTTTAGTATTTTGTGCAAGGTAAGAGGAGTGAGTGTTACACACACTATAGTCAGGCTTACTTACTTTTTTAAGTATAGCAGTGTCATAAGCCAACTTCCTGAATTACTCAATAAAACAAAAAAATTACTGTTCAGTACAAAATGCCTGTGAGCACAATGGCTGTTTTTACTGTTACTGTTGTCATCATAAAAACTTCATAGTCTGGCTGTTCTGACCTTTTGTTGCTACAAGCGGCTGAAATGTCATTAACCAGAACAGTAGAAAAAGAAGCAGTAGAAATGAGCAGCCTTAACAGTGGGAAGGCATAATAGTTAGGGCCATTTAGTACACTTTTCGGCGATGTGTTTGGCTAATTAGCGTTTTGCCACTCAGTTTAGTAGCTTTGGTGGGCGGGGCAGCTAATAATTTTGGGAACTTTCCGGCGGGGGCTAACCTTGAAAAAAGGTGCTTGACCCCAATTTTTACGGTACTTTTGACGGCAGCTTGCCGATTTTACGTTCTATCCAGTGGCTATTACCAATACTCCCGCTCCTGATGCTTCTCACCCCGACTTCTTGCAGCCGGGCGACTCGCTGGATTTTGACCTGAGCGCCCCTGCCTTGCCCACGCTGGATGCGGCCGCCGAAACCCTGACAAGCGAACCCGACGAAGAGGCCGTCCGCGTGGTTTCCCATACCCTTTTTGGTGATGAGCTGCCGGCCGATGAAGCTGAACCGGAAGATGCTGCCGAGCCCGACTCGCCTGAGGAGGCTGAGCTGGTTGCGGAAGAGGAGGAAGGCAAATTCGCCCCCGGCGAGGTTATCCACGATATTGCTACCGTGCGCGGCATGTACCAGAACTGGTTTCTGGACTACGCCAGCTACGTGATTCTGGAGCGCGCCGTACCGGCCGTGGAAGATGGCCTCAAGCCCGTGCAGCGCCGCATCTTGCACGCCATGAAGGAGATGGACGATGGCCGCTTTAACAAAGTAGCCAACGTTATCGGCCAAACCATGCAGTATCATCCGCACGGCGATGCCAGCATCGGCGATGCGATGGTGAACCTGGGCCAGAAAGACCTGCTCATCGAAACCCAGGGCAACTGGGGCGACGTGCGCACCGGCGACTCGGCCGCCGCGCCGCGCTACATCGAGGCCCGGCTCTCGAAGTTTGCGCTCGAAGTCGTCTTCAACCCCGACATCACGGAGTGGCAGATGAGCTACGACGGCCGCAAGCGCGAGCCCACTACGCTGCCGGTCAAGTTTCCGCTGCTGCTGGCGCAGGGCGTGGAAGGCATTGCCGTAGGCTTGAGTACCAAGATTATGCCGCACAACTTTCGCGAGCTGTGCCAGGCCAGCGTGGCGGTGCTCCGAAATCGGGAATTCCAGCTCTTTCCCGATTTCCCGACCGGTGGCCTGGCCGATATCAGCAACTATCAGAACGGGCAGCGTGGCGGGCGCATCCGGCTGCGGGCCACGATTGAGAAGGTAGACAAGACGCTGCTCGTTATTCGCGACATTCCGTACGGCACCACCACTACGGCGCTCATGGAGAGCATTGTAAAGGCGAGCGAAGCGAATAAAATCAAGATTAAGAAGGTAGTTGATAACACTGCCGCTGAGGTCGAGATTCAGGTGCAGCTGCCGCCCGGCATCAGCCCCGACCTTACCATCGACGCGCTCTACGCGTTTACCGACTGCGAAATATCGCTTTCACCTAATACGTGCGTCATTATCGACGACAAGCCGCGCTTCGTGGGCGTGGAGGAGATGCTGCGCCTGAGCACCGGCAAAACCGTGCGCCTGCTGGAGCGGGAGCTCGAAATCAGGCAGCAGGAATTGCAGGAAAAGTGGCACTCGGCTTCGCTGGAAAAGATTTTTATTGAAAATAGAATATATAGAAAAATTGAAGAATGTGAAACCTGGGAGCAGATTCTGGAAACCATTGACGCCGGCCTGAAAAAGTTTGTGCGGGTGGAAGGCGAGAAGCTGAAAGCGAACGATACCCGCATCGTCCTTCGCCGCCCGGTAAGTGAAGATGACCTGACCCGCCTCACCGAAATCCGCATCAAGCGCATCTCCAAGTACGATGGCTTCAAGGCTGAGGAATACATTCAGCGACTCGACGCCGAGCTGGCCGAGGTGGCCGACCACTTGGCCAACCTCACGCGCTACGCGATTGCCTACTTCGAAAACCTGCTGAAGAAGTACGGCGCGGGCCGCGAGCGCAAAACACAGCTGCGCACGTTCGATGTGGTTACGGCTCAAAAGGTTGCGGTAGCCAATCAGAAGCTTTACGTGAACCGCCAGGATGGCTTTGTGGGCTACGGCCTGAAGAAGGATGAGTTTGTGTGCGACTGCTCGGACCTCGACGATATCATTGCCATTAAGCGCGACGGCACGTTTATGGTGACCAAAATCGCGGAGAAGACCTTTGTGGGCAAGGACATTCTGCACGCGGGCGTGTACAATAAAAACGACGACCGCCTGGTGTACAACATGGTGTACGTCGACGGGGCCAGCGGCATCAGCTTTGCCAAGCGCTTTCTGGTAACGGGCATTACCCGCGATAAGACCTACGACCTGACCAAGGGCACGAAAGGCACCAAAACCCTGTACCTGACGGCCAACCCGAACTCGGAAAGTGAGATTGTCGCCATTCAGCTCTCGGATAAAGCCCCGGCGCGGGTCAAGCAGTTCGACTTCGACTTTGCCGAGCTGGCCATTAAAGGCAAAGGCTCGATGGGCAACATCGTAACCAAGCAGCCAATCAAAAAAATAATCCGTAAATCGCTGGGTGATAGCACGCTGGGCGGGCGGGAAGTATTCTTTGAGCCAGTGGTAGGGCGCCTCAATCACAATGGGCACGGCCGCTACCTGGGCACCTTCGACACCGAACATCTGGTGCTGGTGGTGTACAAGGATGGGAGCTATGAGCTGGTAGCTCCCGACCCGGCCAAGCACTTCGACCTGCCCAATATGCTGCTGCTGCGCAAGCTGGAGCCCGATACTGTGGTAAGCGCCGTGTACGTGGAAGGAGAAACCAAGGTGCACTACATCAAGCGGTTTCACATCGAAACCACGACCCTCGACAAACGCTTTACCTTCATCTCCGAAAGCAAAGGCTCGAAGCTGCTGGCGGCCACGGCCTTTGCCGAGCCGGAGGTAGAAGTGAAATTGCAGCGCGACAAGAAAGCCGAGAAGGAAACTGAAAAAATCCGCCTCGACCAGTTTATTGAGGTGAAAGGCTGGAAGGCGATGGGCAACAAGCTCAATTATTTCAAAATCCACAGCCTCGCCCTGCTTACCGACGAGGGCCCCGAGCCCCAGCGCCGCGAGGCCAAAAAGCGCGGCGTCGCCAAGCCGGAAGGCGGCGAAGCTGCAACCGAAGCGTTAGAAGTTTCGCCGCCTTCCGATGTAGAGGTAACCGATGAGGAGGTAGCCCAGTCGCAGGCGCTGCTGCGGCGGCCCAAAGCGCAGCTGGGGCTCTTTTAGCGCCCGGCCGGCGTAAGTCGGCCGCGGTGCGCCGGCACGCTGGAGTGGGCTGCTGCAGGACTAAGCAGCGCAGGCAGTTGGCGTTGGCCCTGTTGCCGCCGGGCCAGCTGCCGTATGCCAGGCAGGCGGGCCGGGTAGGCGACCCTGGCAGTAGCAAGCCCGCGCGCCGGCGCCGGGCGGGCCAAGCGGGCCCGGAATTGCAAGCAGCCGTAAGCGCAGCAGGCGTTTGCTGCTAATTTACCCCAACTTTGTCGGATTATATCCAGTAGTCCGCGCCCGTTTTACCGGGTTGCCCCGTTCTGTATGCCGCGCCACCGCTTTGTTTTCGTGTTGCTTGGGCTGCTGGCAGCAGCGGCGGTGCCGGAAACAGCCCTGGCGCAGAAAACAACGTCGGCTCAGCCTTCGCCGCCCGTAGTGCCCGCCGCCAATGAGCTGGGCATGCGGCCTAAGCCCAAGGCGGCCAGCTCGCCGGCTCCCGATTCGGTTGCCCTGCGCCAGCATTTGCGCCAGGCCAGTACGCTGCAAGCTAAATACAAGGATTCGGAAGCGCTGGCCGAGTACCAGGCTGTGCTTAAGCTGAATGCCCAGCACTACGAAAGCCTGTGGCGGGCGGCTGTGCTCAGCGTGAGTATCGGCAATCGCTATTCAGATGAGACCCGCAAAAAAGCCTATTTCGACGCTGCGCACCAGTATGCCGAGCGGGCGCTGGCTTTGCAGCCCGAAGGCGGCGAAAGCAACTACGCAATGGCCCTGGCGCTTTTCAGCGAAGCCGGGCTGACCAGTGCCCGCGACCGGCTGCGGCTATTCAAGCAACTGCGCTCGCACGTATTTCTGGCGGCCGAGCGCCGCCCCGACCTGCCCGAAGCCTGGCAGCTGCTGGGCCGCTGGTACTACCGGGTAGCCCACTACAACCTGCTCGAAAAGGCATTTTCGCGCATTTTTTTAGGCGGCTACCCGCAGGGTGCAACGTCGAAAAAAGCGATGGATGCGCTGGAGAAAGCCCATCAGCTGGACCCCCTGCGGATTCAGTACTGCTACGATTTGGCGCGCATGTATAAGTACCAGGGCCGCCGTCAGCGGGCTATCGCCATGCTTCAGGAAGCCATTAAGCTGCCAACTTATACCAGCGAAGACCTGACCGTGAACCGCCTGTGCCAACAGCTGCTGCCGCCGCTGCTGCGGGCCGCTGCCCGGCGCGACCGCCTGCACGCCAACTGGTACAAGTCCTTAAGGGCGCCTACTCCCAACGCGACTGCCACCCCTGGGGCCACTGCCCATTAGGAGAAGGGCTGGTAATCGAAAAAGTCTTACCAGCCACTAGAAAACGAAAAGACCATCAGGTCGCCGAAGCAAGCCTGATGGTCTTTTTAGTTACAACCACTTGCTAAAGAAGTGGCAATGCTTATTAGCTCGTGGTGAGCTGGTCTGCGGTTGCTGCACTGGCCTGCTCAGCTGCAGCCCCGGGCGCGGGGCTGTGGTGGGGCTGGCCGGCGGCTTCGGTGCCATAGATATGGGCCATATCGTGGATGACGGTTTCCCCGTTTACCTGCAGGTCTTTGAGGCGTCCGTCGGCAATGTCGTAGACGAGGCCGTGGAGGCGGGGCGGGTTGTCGCTCTTCATGGCATTCTGGATAATGTTGGTTTTGGCCAGGTTGCGCACCTGCTCCATCACATTGAGCTCGACGAGGCGGCGCAGGCGCTGGGCTTCGTCGGGAATGCGCAGCAGCTGGGTTTCGTGCAGGCGCACCACGTCGCGGATGCTCACCAGCCAGTTGTCGATGAGGCCGTACTGCTTATTGCTGGCCGCGGCGGCCACGCCCCCGCAGCCGTAGTGGCCCACAATCATAATATCGCGCACGCCTAATACTTCCACGGCATATTGCAGCACGCTCAGCAGGTTCAGGTCGGCATGAACTACCAGGTTGGCGATGTTGCGGTGCACAAACATCTCGCCCGGACCCGTGCCCGTGATGCCCGAGGCCGGCACCCGCGAGTCGGAGCAGCCAATGAACAGGTAGCGCGGCTGCTGGCCGTTGGCCAGGCGCTGAAAAAACGCCGGGTCTTCCGCGTTTTTGCTGGCCACCCACTGGCGGTTATTGGCCAGAATTTCCTGTATACCGGTAGGCAGCGCGTTTTTGGAAGAATGAGTGGAATGAGAGGAGGTTGGCACGGTTCTAAAATGAAGAATGGACGGATTGAAAAATCAAAAAAAGGTGGTTTCAAAGCCGGCGCTGGAAAGAGTAGTGCGCTCTGGAAAATGGGCCGGTGGCAATTGTAGTGCAAGCTTACGGCCCCGCTATTAAGCTACGCTTAAAAGGAAATTAAAAGCAAGTTAAAAAGCGCGCGACTTCAGCTTGGCTGCCGATGGGAGGCAGTTGGTTGCTAAATGGCTAGGGCGCAGCATGTAAGGCAGTCGGGCAGTACAAAGGAATTAATGTGATATGGTCTGATAATCAATTTCCTGTATCAGCGCGTGGGCAGCGTGGGCCATTCCAGCCACACCTGGGTGCCTTCGGTGGGCTGGCTCGTTACGCGCACCGTACCGCCATGCAAGGCCATAATCTGGGCCGTGAGGGGCAGGCCGATGCCATGACCCGGCAGCCCGCGGACGGCCGACGCCCGAAAAAAAGGCACGAATACCTGGCTGAGGTCGGCTGCCTGCAACCCGCAGCCGTAGTCCTGCACCAATAGCCGCAGGTGATGGGCCCCCGATACCAGAGTAGCCGTAACCGGTGCCGTCGCTTCGGCCGAGTACTTACAGGCATTGTCGAGCACGTTGAGCATAGCTGCCAGCAGCAGCGCCTCGTTGCCGCGCACCTCGGGCAGCTGGCCGCTGGCCTCGTCTCCGAGCTCTAGCTCTATATCTACGCGGCGCGTGGGGTAGCGCCGCAGTATCTGCTCATGCGCTTGCAGCAGCAGCTCATCGAGGCGCACGGGGCGCATGGGCACCTGCGAGGGGTCGCCGGAAGCGCGCGCTATTTGCAGCAGGCCATTGGTGAGGCTGCTGAGCTGGCGGGCTGCGTCGAGGGTACTTTGCAGGGTGCGTCGATAGTCGGCCGCGGGCCGGGTGGCCGGCAGCAGGGCCACTTCCAGCTCGCCGATGAGCGCCGTGAGCGGGGTGCGCAGCTCGTGCGAGGCATCGCGCACAAAGGTGCGCTGCCCCACAAACGCCGATTCGAGGCGGTCGAGCAGGCGGTTGAAGCGCTGGGCCAGGCGCCCCAGCTCATCGGGGCGGCCATTGCCCTGGGTGAGGCGGCGGGTAAGGTCGGTAGCCGTGATGCCGTCTACTTCGCCTACCATGCGGCGCAGGGGGCGCAGGGCCTGCCCGGCCAGCAGCCAGCCGCCCGCGCTCATCACCGCTGCCGCTGCCAGCAGGCCCAGCGCCAGCACCTGCCGCAGCCGCTGAAGCTGGTGCCGCCCTTCTTCATCGACCGAGGCCGCTACGACCACCAGCGGCCCCAGGCGGCTGCCCTGGTAAAGCAGGCCGACGGTTTCGTGGTAGTCGGCCTCCGGCTCGAGCATGGCGCGCCCTTCGCGGCGGATTTTGGCCAGCCACTGCACTGGAACCGCCGTGGTCGGGGGCTGCTGGCCCTCCCGAAACACCAGCTGGCCGGCAGCGTCGTACACGCGGCCTTCTTCGGCGGGCAGCGTGCGGTAAAGCTGGCGCAGATAAAGCCGGTAGGAGGCCGCGTGGCCGGAGGAATCGGTATGGGCCTGCCCGTCGGCATAGGCGTGTCCCACTACCATTGCCCGCCGAAATAAGCTTTGAGTAAACTCCTTCCGCCGCGCCCGTTGGGTTACGAAGTAGATAGCCAGCGCAAACAGCACCAGGGTTATCACCAAAATGGCCCCAAACTGGGCCGCCAGCCGCAGGCGAATAGACATGGGGGATGGGTAATGAGTAATAAGGAGTAAGTAATATGTAATTAATATATAGTCTATACAATACTTGTTGCCTTTGCGAGCACAGCGAAGCAATCACACCCAAACGATACCCGCCTGACTCGTTCTAGGGCGATTGGCGCGTTTCGCTCGCAAGGACTACCAGTGTTGTGTAAAGTATATATTCATTACTCACTGCCCCGCAATCCGTAGCGCGTAGCCCATGCCTACGAGTGTATGAATCAGCTTTGGCTCAAAGCCTTTATCCAGCTTCTTTCTTAAAAAATTAATATAGACATCAATTACATTAGAGCCGGTATCGAAGTTTAAATCCCAGACGTGCTCCAGCAGGTCGGCGCGGCTCAGCACGCGGCCCTGGTGGCGCAGCAGGTATTCGAGCAGGGCAAACTCGCGGGCAGTGAGCTGCACCGGCTGCCCCGCCCGCTCCACGCGCTTGGTGGCGGGGTCGAGGCTGAGGTCGGCCAGGCGCAGCACGGTTGCTGGGGCGGGGGCGTCCGTGCGGCGGCGCACCAGCGCCCGGATGCGGGCCAGCAGCTCGCTAAAGGCAAAGGGCTTTACCAGGTAGTCATCGGCCCCGGCATCGAGGCCGCGAATTTTATCGTCGGTTTCGCCCAGCGCCGTGAGCATCAGGATGGGCACGCCCGGGTCGTGGGCCCGTACCTGCCGGCACACCTCCAGCCCGCTGATGCCGGGCAGCATCTGGTCGAGAATAAGGCAGTCATACGGCGTGCTTTGAGCGCGGTGCAGGCCCAATAGTCCATCGGCGGCCAGGTCTACGGTGTACCCCTGCTCGGTGAGGCCCTGGTGCAGGAAGGCCGCCACGGAGGGCTCATCTTCGACAAGAAGAATTTTCATAGGTAAAAGGCAAATCCGGACAGTACCGCCGATTTGCCGGGGCAAAAATGCGGCTGGCCGCTGGTTTCTGGCCGCAGGAGGAGAGGCAGCAGAGCTGGCCAGCTACTTTTGCAGCTCGCTTTGGCTGCATATGTTTCGTTGGCTCCTTTCTATTCTGGCTTTGCTGCTGGCTGGCTGCCACGGCGCCCCTGCCGAGCGGCCCGATACCCTCGTGGATTTGGCTACCGTGCGCAGCGGCCCCCGCGTGCAGGCCGATGAGCTGGACGGCGCCATTCGGCAGCAGCCCGACAACACTGGCCTGCTGGCTCGCCGGGCCACGCTGCGGCTGGCGGCTGGCCAGCCAGAGGCGGCGCTCCACGATGTGGAGGCTGCCTTGCGCATTGATGACCAGGACGGCGACCTTTATTTTTTACAGGCCCGTACGCTGCGGGCCCTGGGCCGCCTGCCCGAGGCCCTGGCCGCCGCCCGCCGCGCTGCCGACAACGGCTTCAACTCGCCCGAGTTGCCGCTGCTCGAAGGCGAAACCCACCTGGCGGCGCACCAGTACGAAGCTGCGCTGGCCAGCCTCGACCGTACCCTGCGCCTCGACCCCGACCAGCCCGCCGCGCTTTTTTACAAAGGGCTAGCCTACGCCGCCACGGCCGATACCACGCAGGCGCTCGACTATCTGCAGGCTGCCCGTGCCCGCGACCCGCGCCAGCCCGAGATTTTGCACCAGCTGGCTTTTTTGCTCAATGCCTACCGCGTGCCCGCCGAGGCGGCGGTCTACGCCGCGCAGGGCCTGCGCCTCGACTCAACCTACGGTGCGCTGCACTACGACTACGGCCGCCAGCTTGAGTTGCAGGGCCGCCCCGATAGCGCCCTGCGCTACTACCGCCGTGCCCTGGCGCTCGACACCACGCAGTACCGGGCCGATTACCGGCTGGCCCTGGCGGCCAGTGCCCACGGCCAGCGGCCGCCCGCCGTTATTGCTCACTTGCAGCGGGCACTGCGTCGCAACCCCCGCCTGCCCGGAGCCCGCGCCATTCTGGCCGAGGCCCTGGAAGAGCAGCGCCGCTTGCCTGAAGCGCTGCGCCAATACCAGCTGCTGGTGCTCGAAAACCCCAGCAACCAGCACTGGACCTTTAAGGTGTGGAAGCTGCGCGACCTGGTGCAGGCGTCGCTGCCCGATAGCCTGCGCCCCGCGCCGCGTAGCTATTACCACCGCCCGCCCGCCCGGCTCCGTCCCGTGGAGCCGCTGGCTCCGCTGCCCATGCGATAGGGGAGGGCGCGCTATTCAGCTAGCGTAGATGGCCAGTGGGCTAGCCAGGTACGGCATTGGGTCAGAGCCTAAGCGGCGTAGTAAACCGCCAGCTAGTTTCAGGTTGTGAGTAAGTGGCTGATAATATTAATGTAGAGATTGTTTGTCGCATTAAAATCCACCCTGACAAAGCCGCGTCCAGCCGTAGCGCCTATCATTATTTAGGTGATACTTTTGTGCTTAATCAGTCCTGGGCTTTGTAGGGTTGTAAGTAAGATTCAATTCCCTTCTTTTTTATGAGAAAACTTTACTTTGTCCTGACGGCGGGCGGGCTGGTGGTGGCTGGCCCGGCCTTCGCCCAGGATTTAACCAATGCCGGGGCCACGCTCACGGTGCAGCCGGGGGCCGTGCTCTACGTGGGCACGGGCGGGCTGAGCAATCAGGCTGGCAGTACGCTCACCAATGCCGGCACGCTGCGCACCGACGGCGGGCTCACCAACGCCGGCACGCTCGACCTGAACACGGGCACGCTCGAAGCGCGCGGCGACCTGGCTAACACCGGCACGCTGCTGCCGGGCACCAGCGTCGTCACCTTCAGCGGGCCGGCCAACCAGCTGCTGACCCCCGGTGGGGCCAGTCTCTACCAGGTAGTGGTCAACAAGCCCACGGCCGGGGCCAACACCCTGCAGTTGGGCGGCAGCCTGACGGTGCTCAACCAGCTCACCCTGACCACCGGGCTGGTGAACACCCAGAACGGGTCCACCGTCAATACGTTGAGTTTGCCCGACGGGGCCAGCGTGAGCGGCGAGGCCAGCGGGCGCTATGTGCTCGGGGCGCTGCAAGTCACGCGCAACGCCGTGAGCGGCAGCTCTCCCGTGGACTTCAGCCACGGAGTGGTGCTCAACCCGCAGGGCAATAGCCTCGGGGCGGTCAGCATCACCCGCACGGCGGGCCTGCTCACCCCCGACGTGAGCTACGGGCAGAACGTGGGCGGCACGAGCAAGGGCATCGACCGAATCTGGGCGGTGGTGCCCACCAGCCAGCCCAGCAGCCCGGTGCAGCTGAGCCTGAGCTGGCTGGCTGACGACAACAACGGGCTGACGGACCTCACGACGGCGCGGGCCTGGCAGCAGCCGGCCGTGGGCCAGATGTGGCGCCCGGCCGGGCCGGTCACCGACGCCAGCAGCAGCCTGAGCGTGAGCGCCACGCCCACGGTGCTCAACCGCTTCACGGTCAGCAACGCGGCCAACCCGCTGCCCGTTACCCTGGTGGACTTTACCGCCCAGGCCCAGGGGCCGGCGGCCGTGCGGTTGAACTGGACGACGGCTTCGGAGCTTAATAACGTGGGCTTTACGGTAGAGCGCAGCCTCGATGGGCACGTCTTTGCCGCCATCGGCACGGTAGCCGGGGCCGGTACCAGCTCGACAGCTCATACCTATAACCTGGTGGATAATCGGCTGCCGGCCGGGGCCACGCTGCTCTATTACCGCCTGGGGCAGACCGACGGGAGCGGGGAGGTGCACTATTCGCCCGTACGCACGGTGGCCCTGACGGCGCAGGCCGCAGGCTTCGTGGTGTACCCGACCCACGTGGCGGTAGGACAGGTCGCCACTTACCTCTACACGGGCCCGACCGGCCCGGCCACGCTGCACGTGTTTGATGTGCTGGGCCGCTCCGTGCTGAGCCTGCCGGCCGAGGGCCGCGCCCAGGGCGAAGTACCGCTAGCCGGGCTGGCGGCCGGGGCCTACGTGCTACGCTACACCACGGCCACGGCCAGCTTCACCTCCCGCTGCGTGGTCGAATAGACACTTACGTGTCTGCTTATTACTTCTTTTTTTGCCTTCCTGTTTGATGAAAAACCTTTTTACTCCATTTAAGTAAATCCTGGCAATCACCGTATTGATGACGGCGGGTCGTTCCCACTCCCACGTCTAGGGCGTGGGAGTGGGAACGACCTTGCCTTTTCCGGCACCGGCAACGTTGGCATCGGCACCAGCGCGCCCTGTACACTAGTAGAAGTAAACGGCATCAGTTTTTTGGCGGCGGCACGGTGCCCAATACTCCTAATGCTGCAGGTAGCGGCTGCAACGCAGTGCGTCCCGGAAATGGGGAAACCGAGTTCTATGACTATCAGGGAACGGGTGCCGGCGGGTTTCGCTTCTACGCCATTCCTAACACCGGTACGCCGAGTGCCAGCAACCAAGTAGCTTATATCAATACGGCCGGTACCTGCCAGACGCTATCCGACCGCCGGGTGAAAACGAATATTACAACCCTGCACCACGGCCTGCGCACAGTGATGGCTCTGCGGCCCGTTTCGTATGACTTTCACCCCAGCCGTCAGTTAAAGGATGGAGTCGTAACCTTTAGGCCCGACGATAAGCCCGTGCGGGCGCTGGGTTTCGTAGCCCAGGACCTCTACCAGGTTGTGCCGGAGGCCGTGGAGAAGCCCGCCGATGAGCGCACCGCGCTGTACACCGTGTCTTATGCCACTCTGGTACCAATACTGACCCAGGCTATCCAGGAGCAGCAGGCCCAGATTGAGACCCTCAAGACCCAGAATGCCGCCCTGCAAGCCCGCACAGCTCAGGCCGATGCCGACCACGCCAGCCTGCAAACGCTGCAGGAGCAAGTAGCCCGCCTGCTCGGCGAAGCTGCCCCGGCCGGAGCCCAGGCCCACAAGTAGCCTCCCATGCCCTTAGCGGTTGAAAAGCTTCCGACTAGTCGGACGGAGGCTTTTTAACTGTATAATACATTATAATATTTATTTATTATATATTTACTATTGTTGATAAAATTTAGCCCGGCGTACGTTCCGGAGCTACCGAGCGGCGAAGCTTCCTGCCGCCGCATTTCCTGTGGGAAGCCGTTGTGGTCAGCCGGCTCGTGCGCGGGGGCTGGCCCGTCTCTGGCCGGACCCGCGCCGGGCTGGTACGTTAGCCCCGCGCTTTCTTTGCGGTCGGACTTCGGAATTAGGTAGTTACTATGGTTCGTTTTGGAGCTTTGCTAAGTTTTTGGTGCCTGGTAGCGGCCGGGGCACTGGCTCAGCCGTACGTGCCCCCCGTCCTGGCTGCCCGACCTGCCGTGGCAAGGTGGCTGGGGGCGCTGGCTGCCCATCCCCGGCCCGACAGCCTGCACCTGGTGCTGCTCACCAAACTAGCCGGGGCCGTGCAGGCCCGCAACGTGCGCGCGGCCCGGCCAGCCCTGCTGGCCGCCGTGGCTTTGGCCCGCCAGCTGCGCCAGGGCGACCTTTTGGCCGAAACCTTGCTCGACCTGGCTGATTATCACACGCTGCTGGCGCAGTACGACTCGGCGGCCTCGTGCCTGCGCCAAGCCAACCGCGACTTTACCCGTCTGCACGACCTCGGCGGCCAGATGCGCTGCCTGGGCCGGCGGGGCCGCATTGCCGGCCAGCAGGGGCAGTACGTGGCCAGCCTGGCCTATACATTCCAGGGGCTGGGCCTCCCCCGTACCGGCGACAACCGCCGCTTTTATACCAGCCTCCAGATTCAGCTGGCGCATACGTATGCCGAGGTGGGTAATTATGCTGAGGCTACCCGCTACCTGCGTACCGCTCTGCACGAAGCCTATCATTGGGACTATCCCGACCGCGAAAACCTGGCGCATGATGCGCTGGGCGAAGTATATCGGCAGCAGCACCAGTGGGCCGCCGCTCAAAAAAACTTTGCCCTCAGCCTGCACATCAGCCAGCGCCTGGGGTTTGTCTCGCTTACAATCGGCACCCGCCTGCACCTGGCGCGCCTGCACGAGGACCAGGGCCAGACCGCCGCCGCTCGGGCCTTGGCCCGGCAGGTGCTCGCCCAGGCCCAGGCCGCCAATGAGCCCTTGCTGGTGCCGCCCGCTCAGGCCATGCTGGCGCGGCTGGCCCTGGCCCAGGGCCAGCTGCCTGAGGCCCTGGCGCTGGCCAGGCGCAGCCTGGAGGCCAGCCAGCGGGTACACGCCTTGTCGGGCGTGCGCGAGGCCAGCGCTGTGCTGGTGCAGGTATATACCCGGCAGCGTGCTTATGGCGCGGCCCTGGCTGCTTTGCAGCAGTACGACAGCGCCAACGACAGCCTGATAGGCGATGTGACCCGCCGCCGGGTTGCCCTCCTGCAATTCGACCACCAGCGCCGCAGTCAGCAGGCCCAGATTCGGCTACTTACCCAGCAAAACCGCCTGCAGGGCCAGCAGCAGGAGCTGGACCACCTGCGCGCCCAGCGCACGGTAGGCGCCCTGAGTGCCCTCAGCCTGCTGGCCATGCTGCTGGCTGGGGGCGGCCTCTGGCAGGTGCGCCGCCGACAGGCTACCCGCGAAGCCCGGCTGCGCTCTCAGCTCGCCGCCGACCTGCACGACGAGGTGGGGACCCTGCTCTCGCAAATCTCGATGCAGAGCCAGGTGCTGCAAGCCGGCCTGCTGACTGACCCCGCCGGCCAGCACCGGCAGCTGGGTCAGATAAGCGAGGCCAGCCGCACGGCCGTGCGCCAGCTCAACGATGTGGTCTGGAGCCTTGATGCGCATAACGATACCTTGCCCCAGCTGCTCGACCGCCTGCGCGACTATGCCTACGAGGTGCTGGGCCCGGTAGGCGTACCGGTTGAGTTCACGCTGCCCGCCCAGGTCCCCGCCCGCTATCTGTCCCTGGCGCTCCGCCGTAACCTGTACCTCATTTATAAGGAGGCCCTGCACAACGTGCTTAAGCACGCTCCCGCCACTCCGCGGCTGGTGGTGGGGGTGGCCCTGCTCACTTCCGGCAACCTGGCTCTCACGCTCGAAAATGACGCGCCCATCGGTTGCCTACCCCTTGTGCCGCGTCGCAGCGGCCATGGCCTGCGCAACATCGCGGCCCGCGCCGCGGCCGTGGGTGGTACTGCCACCAGTGGCCCCCGGCCCGACGGAGGCTTTGTGGTGCGGGTAGTAGTGCCCGTGTAGCATCTTTATGCGATACTGCCGCGCAGGAGAGGTGCCTACCTTTGCATGCGTGATTACTCCTTTAGCCCTTGTCGAAGACCAGCCCGCTATCCGGCAGGCACTCAGTACTTATTTTGGCGCGCAGCCCGAGTTTGTGCTGGTCAGCGTATCGGCCTCAGTCGAAGAGCTACTGGCCGGCCTTGACGCCGGGGGGCGGCCGCCCCGCCTGGTGCTCTCCGATGTGGGCCTGCCCGGCGGGCTGTCGGGCATTGAGGGGATTGCGAGCATTCGGGCGCGGGTGCCGCAGGTTGAGGTAGTGCTGCTAACGGTTTACCAGGAGCCGGAGCGGATATTTCAGGCGCTGTGTGCCGGAGCGGTAGGCTACCTCGTCAAAACCACGGGCCTGGCCGACCTCAAAACCGCTCTGCTCGATGTGCTGGCCGGCGGCTCGCCCATGTCGCCGGCGGTGGCCCGGCACGTAGTGCGCTACTTTCGCCCCGTTGAGCGGCGGCCTTCCCCGGTTTCGCTCACTGCCCGCGAGCAGCAGGTAGTCGAGGCCATTGAGCAGGGATTAAGCTACAAGCTGATTGCCGACCGCCTGGGGGTGTCACTCAATACCGTCCGCTCCCACATCCGGGCCGTATACGAAAAGCTGGAGATTAACTCCCGGGCCGAGCTTATGAGCCGGGGCAGGCACTGGGAATAAGTACTATAGGGTAGGCCAGGGGCAGCAGGTTGTCCCGGCAGCCCGCTTTAGCGGCGGTAGCAGGCCCAAACTCCGCTTACTTATTCTCCTCTCGCCGTAACTTGCGCCGGCCTTGCGCCCTCCGCAGGCTATTGTGTATGCTTAATATCACCCTCCCCGATGGCTCCGTCCGCCCGGTCGAAGCAGGCTCGACGGGCTATGACCTCGCCGCCAGTATTAGCGAAGGCCTCGCCCGCAACGCCCTGGCCGTAAAAGTAAACGGCGAAATCCGCGACCTGCATCGTCCGCTCACTGAAGACGCGGCCCTCGAAATCCTGACCTGGAACGACGCCGGCGGCAAGCAGGCGTACTGGCACTCCTCAGCTCACCTCATGGCCGAGGCCCTCGAAGCCCTTTACCCCGGCGTGAAGCTGGCTATCGGCCCGGCCATCGAAAATGGCTTCTACTACGACGTAGACCTGGGAGAAGGCCGCACTATTTCGAGCGATGACTTTCCCGCCATCGAGAAAAAGATGCTGGAGCTGGCAAAGAACAAAAGTCGGTTTGAGCGGCGCGAGGTGCCTAAGGCTGAAGCTATTGCTTATTTTACCCAAAAGCAGGACCCTTACAAGCTGGAGCTGATTGATGGCCTGGAAGACGGCCAGATTACCTTCTACTCACAGGGCGGCTTTACCGACCTCTGCCGGGGACCGCACATTCCGGATACCGGCCCAATCAAGGCTGCCAAAATTATGAACGTGGCCGGTGCCTACTGGCGCGGCGACGAGAAAAACAAGCAGCTTACGCGCCTTTACGGCATCACTTTCCCCAAGGCCAAAGACCTCACCGAGTACCTCGAAAAGCTTGAGGAAGCCAAGCGCCGCGACCACCGCAAGCTGGGCAAAGAGCTGGAGCTGTTTGCCTTCTCGGAGAAAGTAGGCGCGGGCCTGCCGCTCTGGCTGCCCAAGGGTACGGCCCTGCGCGAGCGCTTGGAGCAATTTCTGCGTAAGGCGCAGGTAAAAGCTGGCTATCAGCCGGTTGTGACGCCGCATATCGGCTCTAAAGAGTTGTACGTTACCAGCGGCCACTACGAGAAGTACGGAGCCGACTCGTTTCAGCCCATCAAGACGCCCAACCCCGGCGAGGAGTTCTTCCTCAAGCCCATGAACTGCCCCCACCACTGCGAAATCTACCGCACCAAGCCGCGCTCGTACCGCGACCTGCCGGTGCGCCTTGCCGAGTTTGGCACGGTGTACCGCTATGAGCAGTCGGGCGAGCTGCACGGCCTTACCCGCGTACGTGGCTTCACGCAGGACGATGCGCACATCTTCTGCCGTCCCGACCAGGTAATCGACGAGTTCAAGAAAGTAATTGACCTGGTGCTTTATGTATTCAAAGCGCTAGGTTTTAGTGAGTTCACTGCGCAGATTTCGTTGCGCGACCCGGCAAACAAGACCAAGTATATCGGCTCTGACGAAAACTGGGCTATTTCCGAGCAGGCCATCATTCAGGCCGCCGCTGAGAAAGGCCTGACTACCGTAACGGAGCTGGGCGAGGCGGCCTTCTATGGCCCCAAGCTCGACTTTATGGTGCGCGACGCGCTGGGCCGCCGCTGGCAGCTGGGTACGGTGCAGGTCGACTACAACCTGCCCGAGCGCTTCGACCTCGAGTACGTGGCCCCCGACAATACCAAGCAGCGCCCCGTGATGATTCACCGGGCACCGTTTGGCTCGCTGGAGCGCTTTGTAGCCGTGCTTATTGAGCACACGGCCGGTAATTTTCCGCTCTGGCTCTCGCCCGAGCAGTTTACCGTATTGCCCATCTCCGATAAGTTTGCCGACTATGCCTACGAAGTCAAAGCCCGTCTCGAAGCCGCCGACCTGCGCGGCACCGTAGATGCGCGCGACGAGCGCATTGGCCGCAAAATCCGGGATGCTGAAATGGCCAAAACGCCCTATTTGCTGATTGTGGGCGAAAAAGAAGCTCAGGACAATATCATCAGTGTGCGCCGCCACGGCGAAGGTGATATCGGCTCCATGCCCATGGATGGCTTCATCAAAAGCGTGAATACCCAGGTGGCCGAAGCGATGGGCTGATTTTTAACGGGTAGTAGTCAGGTAGTAAGGCGTAGCGCCAGACCAGTGTCGGCCAGCTATTACACATTACTAATTGACTATTACCCGTTAATTTTAGCTTTCATTTTGATTTGCCAGTAAAAAGTCGGATATTTGCCCCCCGAACGATTGGGCTAGCGCCTGCTCGTTGCGCCTTTAAAATATTCCCCGCCACATTTTAGCAGGAGGACTTTCGCCATAGCTACCCCGAATCGTCGGTACGTGCCCCGCCAGCAGGTGGAGGAACCGTTCAAAATCAACCAGAAAATCACCGCCCGCGAGGTTCGCCTGGTGGGGGATAACGTCGAGCAGGGTGTTTACCCTACCGACCAGGCCCGTAAAATGGCCCAGGACCAGAATCTGGACCTGGTGGAGATTTCGCCTACTGCCGTGCCGCCCGTATGCCGCGTCATCGACTACTCCAAATTCAAGTACGAGCAGAAGAAGAAAACCCGCGAGCTGAAGGCCAAGCAAACCAAGGTAGTGCTGAAGGAAATTCGCTTCGGACCTAATACCGACGACCACGACTTCGATTTCAAGCTCAAGCACGCGCAGGAGTTTCTGAAAGAGGGCGCCAAGATTAAAGCCTACGTGCACTTCGTGGGCCGGAGTATTGTCTTCAAAGAGCGCGGCGAAATCCTGCTGCTCAAGTTTGCTCAGGCTCTTGAAGAGCTGGCCAAAGTAGAGCAGCTGCCCAAGCTCGAAGGCAAGCGCATGTTTCTCTACCTGGCTCCCAAGGCTGCCGTCGTCGTGAAGGCGGCTCCCAAGCCCGCCGCTGCGCCCGATAAAGACAAAGCCGCCAAAGCACCCAAGGACGCTAAACCCGCCCAGGAGCCAGCCGCCGCCACCGAATAGCTTAACCCCGTTTGTTGATGGCTGCCGTTGCCGGGCGATTAACCCGTTCAGCGTCAGTACCTAACAATCAATAATCAACCACCACTCATGCCCAAAGTAAAAACTAAGTCGGGTGCCAAAAAGCGCTTTAAGCTGACCGGTACCGGCAAAGTGAAGCGTAAGCACGCTTTCAAGTCGCACATTCTCACCAAGAAGAGCACCAAGCGTAAGCGCGCCCTCACCCACAGCGGCCTGGTTAGCTCGGCCGATATGAACCGGGTGAATCAGATGCTCAATATCTAATACAATCACCAGGCTTCCGGCTGAAACCGCAGGTTTCTGAAGCACTAAAGCGCCGGCTGCCAAAAACAACTTAGGTTATGCCAAGGAGTGTAAACCACGTGGCCTCGCGCCACCGTCGTAAGAAAGTAATGCGGCTTGCCAAAGGCTATTATGGCCGCCGCAAGAACGTCTGGACCGTTGCCAAGAACGCCGTAGAGAAGGGCTTGCTCTATGCCTACCGCGACCGCAAGGTGAAGAAGCGGGAGTTCCGCGCCCTCTGGATTCAGCGTATCAACGCTGGGGCCCGTGAGCATGGCCTTTCGTATTCACAGCTGATGGGTGGCCTGAAGAAGGCTGGCATCGAGCTAAACCGTAAAGTGCTCGCCGACCTCGCGCTGAACCATCCCGCTGCTTTCGCGGGCATCGTTGAGAAAGTGAAGTAATGCGGGCGGGGCTTCTTCCGGAGTCCTTGTCTTTCGACTGAATCTGAAAAGCGCTTGCCCCCGGTAGAGGAGGCAAGCGCTTTGTCATTTTCGGCGGGAACACCAATGCGGGGAAGGTGCCGCTTCTCAAGGGCTTATATACAGGAAAATGCCGGCCAGGCTACCCCTGGCTTGCTGCAAGCCACAGGAAGTGCATAAGCAAAATGCCGCTCCAACGAGGTTGGAACGGCACTTGCTAAAGTAGCGGGGACGAGAGTTGAACTCGTGACCTCAGGGTTATGAATCCTGTGCTCTAACCAACTGAGCTACCCCGCCAGTTGGTGATTTGGGAGTGCAAAGGTAAGAAAAAAAAACAACCCCACAAGCCCCGGCTTAAAAAATACTTGTTTTCCTGCCCGCAGAGCCACTTTACGTGGTTAGTGACGGGCGTCATTCCTTATTTAAATATGGCTATGCCCGCCACCAGCGTCAAGCGTCGCTTCGAGATGGAATACTCGATAAACGCCTCTCCCAAAATCCTTTTTCCCTACATTGCTTCGGCCTCGGGCCTGTCGCAGTGGTTTTGCGACGACGTGCGCCTCGACCCCGACCACCGCCTGAATATGGTGTGGGACAAGCAAAGCCACTTTGCTGAGATTGCGGCGCAGCGGCCCGGGCGGAGCATCCGGTACGTATTCCTCGACGAAAAGAAGTGCTCGCAGCCCGACGCCAATTACCTCGACTTTACGCTGGAGTCGTCGCTTATCACCGATGAGGTATTTTTGCGCGTGACTGACTACTCCGACCACCTCGATGCTGAGGAGCAGCAGGAGCTCTGGGAGAGCCTGGTGGGTAAGCTCCGCGAGCAGGTAGGCGGCTAAGCGGGTTTCGTGCCCCGCACGGGCACCAGAAGCTCCGGAAGCTGCGTTAGACCCGCATAGCCCCGCACCTGCGCCGAAAATTGCTGTTGTGAAAAAACTAGATAAGCTTATTCTAAAGGCCTTTGCCGGCCCATTTTTGCTCACGTTTGCGGTAGTAGAATTTATTCTGCTCACGCATACGCTGCTGAAATACCTCGACGATATCGTGGGGAAGGACCTCGGCACGGGCGTGTTGCTGCAGCTGCTGTTTTTCTTCAGCGTGCTCATCGTACCCATCTCGCTGCCGCTGGCCGTGCTGCTGTCGTCGCTGATGACCTACGGCAGCCTCGGCGAGCACCACGAACTGACGGCCATTAAGGCCTCGGGTGTGGCGCTTACCCGCATTCTGCGGCCGGTGTGGCTGGTGAGCATGGTGCTGGCAGTACTGGCCTTCTGGTTTAACGAGCGCATTGTGCCCAAGGCCAACCTGAAGGCCTACAGCCTGCTGTGGGATGTGCGTCAGAAAAAGCTGGCCCTCGATATCCGGCCCGGCGTGTTCTACAACGGGATTCCTGGCTATACCATTAAGGTAGATAAGAAAGTAGGGCCGGATAAAGATATACTAATGGGCATAATGATATATGACCATACTCAAAAGTCAGGCAATGCCACCGTGATGCTGGCCGACTCGGGCCGCATGTTTACGCGTTTCGGCGGGCAGTACCTGGGGTTTGAGCTGTTCCGCGGCCATAGCTACATTGAGCAGCCCGATGCCCGCGACCGCTCGGCGGCCTCCTTTATCCGCGAAGGCTTTAAGCGAAACATGATAACGTTTTCGCTGGCCTCTTTCAACCTCGACCGCACCAAGCAGGAGCTTTTCCAGACCAACCGCATGATGCTCAATATTCCGCAGCTCATTCATGGCTCGGATTCTATTCAGCGGTCGCTAAAGCGGGAGCGTAAATTGCTGCCCAGCCGGATGGGTGGTTACTACACCTTCCTGCGCTTCGACACTGCCGGCCGGGCTCAAAACCGCAAGCTGGCCAAGCTTCAGGTGCCAGCTACCCGGCTGGGGCCGCTTACAGCGCAGCAGGTAGAACAGGCCCTGAACCGCGCCCGCAACGTAAACTCCTTTATTACGTCTACCTCGCAGCGACTCTACGAGGTAGCCCGCGACTCGGCGGAGTTCCGCATTGAGATTTACCGCAAGTACACCCAGTCGACGGCCGTGCTGCTCATGTTTCTGATTGGGGCCCCGCTCGGGGCGATTATTAAAAAGGGCGGCCTGGGCGTACCGATTCTGGTTTCGATTCTTTTTTTCATCGTCTTCTACGTTTTCGATACGATGGGGTCGAAGTACGGCCGCGACTTCGTGCTGCCGGTTGGGGTAGGTATGTGGCTCTCCAACAGTATCTTATTTCCTTTTGGCTTGTTCTTCCTCTACCAGGCCTATAATGACTCCGGCCTGTTGGAAATGGATTTCTGGCGGCGGCTGGCACAGCGGCTGCCGCGCTTTCCACGCCTGCGGCAGCTGGCTGCACCCGTGCGCAAGTAGGGCTTGGAATCCGGAAAGAAAGGGCGTACCTTTGCACCCGCCCCGAGGTGCGGGGCACATATTTTCTCTTCTCATTTAATCTAAGACGGGTTCTCCCTATCTGCCGATGAAACTCTCGACCGAGGCCAAACAGGCCATCTTTGAAAAAAACAGCCTTCAGAAAGTAACTACCGATACTGGTTCGGCCGAGTCGCAAATTGCTTTGTTCACGCACCGCATCACGCACCTGACGGAGCACCTGAAAGTTAACAAGAAAGACCACAGCACCCGTCTGGGCCTGCTGAAGCTGGTAGGCAAGCGCCGCCGCATGCTGGATTACCTCCAGCACCGTGAAATCAACCGCTACCGTGCGATTATCAAAGAGTTGGGCATCCGCAAGTAAGCCCAGCTACGGAGAGTAGGGAGCCTTCCACGTGAGGGTTCCCTACTCTTTTTTTTGCCCATTGTCTGTTTTAGACATGAGACGTTAGACAGCCGCTATAAGAAGACGTTGTTTTCTTGGGCGATGTTGAAGCGGGGTGCCCGTAATGCTTCTCATGTCTCGCGTCTTCAGTCCAAAGTCTAATTTACAGAAATGCCCGCTCCCCACGCGATTACTAAAACCCTGGCACTGCCCGACGGCCGCCAGATTTCAATTGAAACCGGCAAGCTGGCCAAATTCGCCGATGGTGCCGTAGTGGTTCGCCTGGGCGATACCATGCTGCTGGCCACTGTCGTGTCGGCCCCAAGCCAGCGCGATGGCGTAGACTTCCTGCCGCTCTCGGTTGACTATCAGGAAAAATTTGGCTCGGCCGGTAAGATTCCCGGCTCGTTTCAGCGCCGCGAAGGCCGTCTGAGCGACTACGAAATCCTGATTTGCCGCCTCGTGGACCGCATTCTGCGGCCCATGTTTCCCAAGGACTATCACTACGAGGTGCAGGTAATGATTACCCTTATCTCGGCTGATAAAGAAGTGCAGCCCGATGCCCTAGCCGCGCTGGCTGCTTCGGCTGCGCTCTCGATTTCGGATATTCCGTTCGCCGGCCCGATTTCGGAGGTTCGCGTGGCCCGTATCGACGGTCAGTTCCAGATTAACCCCAAAACCAGCGACCTGGCTCGCGCCGATATGGACCTCATCGTAGGGGCCACCGGCGACTCGGTAGCCATGGTGGAAGGCGAGATGAACGAGGTGAGCGAGGAAGAGATGGTGGCCGCTATTGCCTTTGCGCACGAAGCCATTAAGGCCCAGGTGCAGCTGCAAAAGGACCTGGCTGCGGCCGTGGGCCGCACGGCCGACTCGCCCACCCGCGAGTACCCAAAATACGAGGAGAACGAGGAGCTGAAAAAGCGTATTCAGCAAGGCATCTACCAGGGTGCCTACGACGTAGCCCGCTCGGGCAACACGAGCAAAGGCGGCCGCAAGGAAGGCTTCTCGCAAGTGAAAAAAGCTTTCCTGGAGCAGCTCGTAGCCGAGCAGCCCGAGCTGGATATGAAGCAGTTCAGCCGCTACTACTCGTCGGCTGAGAAGAAGGCTATCCGCGACATGATGGTGAAGGAGCGCGTGCGCCTCGACGGCCGCCAGCTCACCGAAATCCGCCCCATCTGGTCAGAAATCAACTACCTGCCGGGTGCGCACGGTTCGGCCATCTTCACGCGCGGTGAAACCCAGAGCCTGACCACGGCCACGCTGGGCACCAAGCTCGATGAGCAGATTGTGGACCAGCCCCTGACCAAGGGCTACTCGAAATTCATGCTGCACTACAACTTCCCCGGTTTCTCGACCGGCGAGGTGAAGCCCAACCGGGGGGCCGGCCGCCGCGAAATCGGCCACGGCAACCTGGCTGCCCGCTCGCTGAAGCGGGTATTGCCCCCCGATGAGGAAAACCCCTATACCATCCGCATTGTGTCGGACATTCTGGAGTCGAATGGCTCTAGCTCGATGGCCACCGTATGTGCCGGCTCGCTGGCCCTGATGGATGCCGGCGTGAAGGTGCGCGCTGCCGTAGCCGGCATCGCCATGGGCCTCGTGCAGGACAAGGAAACCGGCGAGTACGCCGTGCTTTCGGACATCCTGGGCGATGAGGACCACCTCGGCGACATGGACTTTAAGGTAACCGGCACGGAAAAAGGTATTTGTGCCTGCCAGATGGATATCAAAATTCAGGGTCTGAGCAATGAGATTCTGACCGCCGCCCTGCACCAGGCCCGGGAAGGCCGCCTGCATATATTGGGCGAGATGGCCAAGACCATCGCTGCGCCGGCGGCTGAGCTGAAGGCGCATACGCCACGCTCGCACAAGATGCTGATTGACAAAGAGTTTATCGGCGCGGTAATCGGGCCGGGCGGTAAAGTCATTCAGCAGATTCAGAAAGACACCAATGCCACGGTAATCATCGAGGAGAAGGACGAGAAAGGCCACGTAAGCATCTACGCCTCCAACCAGACGGATATGCAGGGCGCCATCGACCGTATCCGGGCGATTGCCGCGCAGCCCGAAGTGGGCGAAACCTACAAAGGCAAGGTGCGCAGCATTCAGCCCTACGGCGCATTCGTGGAGATTATGCCAGGTAAGGATGGTCTGCTGCACATTTCGGAAGTAACCCACGAGCGCATCGCCTCGCTCGAAGGCGTGCTCGAAGTTGGGCAGGAGATTGACGTGAAGCTGGTGGACATCGACAAGAAAACCGGCAAGTATCGCCTCTCGCGCAAAGTGCTGCTCGAAAAGCAGGCGTAATATTTGAGTAAGCAGAAGTGGGGAGGCAGAAAGGATAAACGAAGGCGTTAGCTACTAGCGCTTTGCTCTTCTTAGCCTGCTTCCCCGCTTCATAAGCTCGCCAGCAAACGGCCTAAAAGAACTTTCGCTCGTATAGCATTGTTGTTTCCGGCTGAGCTGGTGAGAGGCTGGTCAGCCCATTATCTTCCGATTAACTCCCTTATAATTACCTAGTTAGCGCCGTTACCGATGAGACAGCTAAAAATCAGCAAGCAGATTACCAACCGCGAAAGCCAGTCGCTGGATAAATACCTCCAGGAGATTGGTAAAGTGGACCTGCTGACACCCGACGAGGAGGTGACGCTGGCGCAGCGCATCCGCGACGGAGACCAGAAAGCACTTGAGAAGTTGACCAAGGCTAACCTGCGCTTTGTAGTGTCGGTAGCCAAACAATATCAGAACCAGGGTCTTAGCCTCGGTGACCTCATCAATGAGGGCAACCTCGGCCTTATTAAAGCAGCCAAGCGCTTTGACGAGACCCGGGGCTTTAAATTCATTTCGTACGCCGTTTGGTGGATTCGCCAGAGCATTCTGCAGGCCCTGGCCGAGCAGAGCCGCATTGTGCGCCTGCCGCTGAATCGGGTAGGCTCGCTGAATAAAATCAGCAAGTCGTTCTCCGAGCTGGAGCAAAAGTTTGAGCGGGAGCCTTCTCCTGAGGAAATCGCTGAAGTCCTGGAGCTTACGACCTCCGAGGTGGTGGACACCCTGAAAATCTCGGGCCGTCACGTATCGGTCGATGCGCCGTTTGTGCAGGGCGAAGAAAACCGTTTGCTCGACGTGCTCGAAAATGAGGACGAAGAGACGCCCGACTCGGGCCTGATGAACGACTCGCTGCGCAAGGAAGTGCAACGCGCGCTCTCGACGCTCACCAAGCGCGAAGCCGACGTGATTACCCTCTATTTCGGGTTGAACGGCGAAGCGGCCCTGACCCTGGAAGAAATCGGCGAGAAGTTTAATCTGACCCGTGAGCGGGTGCGTCAGATAAAGGAAAAAGCCATTCGCCGCCTGCGCCATACCTCGCGCTCGAAGGCCCTGAAGCCTTATCTGGGCTAATTTCTACGTAAATTTGAGACGTTAAAACCCCGGCCGTGAGGTTGGGGTTTTTTGTAGGGTAAGCTTTAGCTTGCCGTAGCAGAATACCGGGATTTACTAAAAAACGGCACGCTGAAGCCTGCCTTACTCATGGAACATATTCATTGCCTGATTATTGGTTCGGGTCCGGCGGGGTACACGGCCGCCATCTATGCAGCCCGCGCCGGGTTGAAGCCGGTGATGTACCAGGGCTTGCAGCCCGGTGGCCAGCTCACTATCACCAACGACGTGGAGAATTTTCCGGGTTACCCGGATGGCGTGATGGGACCAGAAATGATGGAAGACCTCAAGAAGCAGGCGGCGCGCTTCGGCACGGATATCCGCTATGGTATTGCTACGAAAGTGGATTTCTCGGGTCATCCGCACAAAATCACGATTGATGAGGTGACGCAGCTGACGGCCGACTCGGTTATTATTGCCACCGGCGCTTCGGCCAAGTGGCTGGGCCTGCCCTCGGAAGCCCGGCTGAATGGCGCGGGCGTATCGGCCTGCGCCGTCTGCGACGGCTTTTTTTACCGGGGCAAGGAAGTGGCGATTGTGGGAGCCGGCGACACGGCCGCCGAGGAAGCCAACTACCTGGCCAATCTATGCACAAAAGTATATATGCTGGTGCGCAAGGATGCCATGCGGGCTTCTAAAATCATGCAGCAGCGGGTATTGAACAATCCCAAGATTGAAGTGCTTTTTGACACGGCCACCGAGGAGATACTGGGCGAGCACGCCGTAGAGGCAGTACGGGTTAAAAACCTGGTGACGCACGAAACGCGGGAAATTCCCGTTCATGGCTTTTTCGTGGCAATCGGCCACGAGCCGAATTCCATGATTTTTCAGGACTACCTGCACCACGACGAGCAGGGCTATCTCAAAACAATACCTGGCACCGCTAAAACCAACGTCGATGGGGTGTTTGCCTGCGGCGACGTGCAGGACTTTACCTACCGGCAGGCCGTAACGGCCGCCGGCTCGGGCTGCATGGCTGCGCTCGATGCCGAGCGCTACCTGGCCGGCCTGGTCGGCTAAGCTGGTGCGGAGGTAGCTGGCCGGGCCAGTGCGCCCGCTTCTTTTTTGCTAACGTTCGGTTGTGGTCTGTTCAGCGGGCTACGGCCGCCATTTTGGCTTTCGTTTGATATTCCCCAAGCTCTTTGTGCGTCTGCCCGCGCTTTTGCTGCTCCTGGCCTGCTGGTTGGGGGCCGGCACGCCCGTGCAGGCGCAGCGCCACCGCAAGGTGCCGCCGCCCAAGGCACGCGCCGGCACGCCCCGCAGTCGCGACTTCTTCCGGCTTCGTACGCCCACCATGCGCTACGTAAAGCCCGACACTACCACGATTATTGAGACGGAGGAAATGCCCGACGACAAGTCGGACGCCGCTAAGTCGATATTCAACCCGGCCCGCAAGCTCAGCATTGTGAGCGAGGATACGACCACGCTCAACGAGGGCGGGCAGGAGATTGTGGAGATGTCGGACGAAGTGCTTATCGACTCGTCGTGGGTGAAGGTGGCCGGCTATTATGCCATCTGGGATACGCACAACATCAACCCCTACCGGGTAGATGGCCGGCGCATCCGCGATACCCTGACGCTAAAGCTCGTGGACCCGGCCCGGCAGCATTATGCCAAGATGCCGCTGCTGAAAACGCCCATTACCTCGGGCTTCACGTTTCGGTGGGGGCGCTGGCACTTTGGCGTCGACCTCGACCTGGAAACCGGTGATTCGGTGCGGGCTGCCTTCGACGGGGTTATTCGCATCAGTAAGTGGGATGGCGGCGGCTACGGCAACTACCTGCTGGTGCGCCACTACAATGGTCTGGAAACGTTGTATGGCCACCTGAGTAAGCCATTGCTACCGGTAGGTACTTTTGTGAAGGCCGGCCAGGTAATAGGGCTGGGCGGCAGCACGGGGCGCAGCACCGGCTCGCACCTGCACTTTGAGGTGCGCTACGAGGGTAATCCTATCAACCCAACGTACATGTACGACTTCCCAGACTATAAGCTGCGGGGCGAAACATTTACGATTACCTCGGCGCTGTTCAACTATTACAGCCAGGCCCTGCGCCGGGGGCACCGAAGCCACGGCGAGCCCACGGCCGCGCGGCGCGTCGCTACGCATAAGGTGCGGCAGGGTGATACCCTGTCGGAGATTGCCGACCGCTACGGGGTGCGCGTAAGCACGCTCAAACGGTTGAACCCCGGTCTGCGTAGCACCTTGCAGCCGGGCAAAAAGCTACGGATAAAGTAGTTGAAAATGTATCATCAGCACGCAAATGCCCGGTTAACCGTACTGGATAACCGGGCATTTGCCTAACAGGCGGTAGCAGGCCAAGGCCTAGCGGCCATTCACCCGCTCACGGCGAATCTGGCGGCTGTCGTGGTTAAGCTCGCCTTGCAGCTGGCGGCGCTCACCGGTGGTGAGACGGCCCCCGTTAGCCCGGCGCTCGGCATGCTCCTGCGCTTTCAGGCCTTTTTCTTCCCCGCGCAGCTGGCGCGCCTCACGGCGGTTAAGCTGCCCGTCGGCCCGGCCGGCGGCGATGCGCTCGCGCTGATTATCAACGCGCTGGTTGATGTTCTGAGCGTGGCTGGCGCTGGTTGCGGCCAGGGCTAAGCCGCAGGTAAGCAGCAACAAAGACTTTTTCATAAGAAGGAAAAAGGAAAAAGGTGAGTGGGGTGCGTGATGGTAATTTGATGCAGAAAAAACGGGGAAGTTTAAAGCCGCCTGGTAAAAAGCGATGAGTAGTAGGCAGCCTTAGTCTACTGACTTAGGGCAAGGGCGTTCCCGCTGCTGGTATCTTTGTGCGAGGTGAATGGTAGTTTTTTATTCACTTCTTACTTTCTATGAAACTAGCTATTCTGGCCCTGGGCGCTCACCCCGACGATGTGGAGATGTCGTGCTCGGGCACGCTGCTGGCCGCCGTGGCGGCGGGTAAAAAAGTGGGCATCGTTGACTTCACGCGGGGCGAGCTGGGCACGCGGGGCACGCCCGAGATTCGGGCCGCCGAATCGGCGGCGGCCAGCCAGATTTTGCAGCTCAGCGTACGCGAAAACCTGGGCTTGCCCGACGGGTTTTTCAGGAATGACCGCGAGCATCAGCTGCCGCTTATTGCGGCTATTCGGCGCTATCAGCCCGATATCGTGTTGTGCAACGCTGTATCGGACCGGCACCCCGACCACGGGCGCGGCGCGCAGCTGGCTACGGAAGCCTGCTTTCTGAGCGGCCTGCGCATGATTGAGACACTGGGCGAAGACGGACAGCCCCAGGCGGCCTGGCGGCCCAGGCACGTGTACCACTACATTCAGGACCGCCAGATTCCGGCCGATTTCGTGGTGGATATTACGCCCCACTGGGCTGGTAAATGGGCGGCAATCAACGCCTATGGCACGCAGTTTTTCAATCCTAATGCCGACCCGACCGCGCCGCAGACTTACCTGTCGGGTCAGACGTTTGCGCACTTTATGGAGGCCCGCGCCCGGGAGTTCGGGCACTTGATAGGCGTGGAGTTTGGCGAAGGCTATACCGTGGAGCGCACGCTGGGCGTGCAGGAGCTGGGGGACCTGATTTAAGAAAGCAAGCTAAAAAGAACGTCATGCCAACCGGAGGAAAGCATGACGTTCTTTTTAGCCTGGCTTACTACTGCCGGACCTTACACCTTTACCGGGGCCCGCTCGGCGCGGGTGGCGGCGGCTGGTACGGGGTCCTGGGCTTGCTCGGGCGGGTCGCGCAGCAGGTCGTGGGTGGCGGTGGCGGGCTTGATGGTAAGCGGTACTTTCTCCAGGGCTACGTCGCTGGTATCGAGGCCGAAAAGCTGCTGGTCGGAGATGGCGAAGCGGTTGATGAAGAAGTAGCCGTTCAGGATAAAGCGCTCGCGGAAGCTGAGCTGGTTATCGTAGCTCAGCACTTTTTCGAGCACCACGAAGCGGAAATCGCCGGGCAGCTGGTAGCGGGCCAGCGAGTCGTAGCGCGAGGTAATATCAAGCTCGCCCTGGGCGCTCATCTGTTCCAGCACGCGGCGAAACAGCAGGTTCAGGCGCGGCTGCACCCGGAAGCCCAGCCGGAAGTTGATTTTGTACGCCACGCCCGGCACCAGCTCCTCCACCGAGTAGCGGGTGGCGTAGGGCTCGGTAAGAATGCTCATGTTGATAAACCAGTAGCGGTCAGCCCGTTTGGGCTGCTTGCGCAGAATGGAGTACATGATTTCATTCTCCAGCTCGCCGGGCTTTTTGCTGTGGGTGAGGTACACCAGGTTGGAGGCGTACTTGGTCACCGACGCATCCTGGCTCAGCTCCAGCAGGGTGGGCCGGGTGCCGGCCACCGACACCAGGCTCAGCAGATTGTTCTTGATTTCGCGGCCCCGGTAGCCCACGTACATCATAAAAATCAGGCCCCACTCAAATACCAGGATGCCGAGCCGGTTGAGCAGCTTGGTAATGTTGGCAATCAGGAATGAAGTTTCGACGGTGAAAAATACCAGCATAATCAGCGTCACTACCGGGATGGCCCAGTGCTTGACGCCGCGCAAATATTGCGAAAGCAATATACTTGTCATCAGCATGGCTACCGTAATGCTGAAGCCATAGGCGGCCGTCATGGCCTCCGAGGTTTTAAACCACAGCTGCACGCACACGCAGCCAAACCACAGCAGCCAGTTGATGCTGGGCACGTAAATCTGCCCGCGCTGGTCGGTCGGGAACAACACCCGCACCTTGGGCCAGAAACGCAGGCTAACGGCTTCGGAGATAAGCGTGTAAGAGCCCGAAATAAGCGCCTGCGAGGCGATAATAGTCGCCATCGTGGCCAGGATGATAAGCGGCACAATGGCCCACTGCGGCGCAATCATAAAAAACGGGTTCTGGTTGCTGGCCAGCGAGTGGCCCAGCTGACCCATCGTCCAGGCCGCCTGGCCCAAGTAGTTGAGCACCAGCGCAGTCTTTACAAAAACCCAGGAAGCCCGGATGTTCTTGCGGCCGCAGTGGCCCAGGTCAGAATACAGTGCCTCGGCGCCGGTGGTGCACAGAAATACCGCGCCCAGCAGCCAGAAGCCCTTCGGATATTCGGTGAGCAGGCGAATGGCATACACCGGGTTGAGGGCCGCCAGCACGCCCGGATGATGCACAATCTGGCTGAGGCCCAGCGCGCCGATAACTGAAAACCAGAGCAGCATAATCGGCCCGAAAGCCGCGCCAACTATCTTGGTGCCAAACTGCTGAAAGGCAAAGAGCAGCGTAATAATAACGATGACAATGAGCACAATCGTCTCCGTATTAAGGGCCGGGTAGAGGATTTTGAGCCCTTCGATGGCCGACGTAACCGAGATGGGCGGCGTAATAATGCCATCGGCCAGCAGCGTGCCCGCCCCGATAATGGCCGGAAACAGCAGCCAGTGCCCGCGCTTTTTTACCAGCGAAAAGAGCGAAAAAATGCCGCCCTCGCCGTGGTTATCGGCTTCTAATGTTAATAGAATATATTTAATGGTTGTCTGAAGCGTGAGCGTCCAGAAAACGGCCGACACGCCGCCGTACACCAGCAGCTCGCTTACCGGCCGCTCGCCGATGATGGTTTGGAACACGTAGAGCGGCGAGGTGCCGATATCACCGAAGATGATGCCCAGCGTGACCAGCAGACCGGCCGCCGACACGCGGCGCAGGTGAATGTTGTCTTCGGTAGGTAAAGCCGACATGAGAAAAGTTTACTGGTTGATTAGCACTAATTTGATGACTGACGTGTGGGTGTCCAGCTACTCCGCCACGGGCAGCGTGAAGAAGAAGGTGCTGCCTTGCCCCAGACTGCTTTCGACGCCCAGCTCGCCGCCCTGGCTGGTAATAAATTCGCGGGAGATGCTCAGGCCCAGGCCGGTGCCGGGGCTGCCGGTCGGAGCCGAGGGCCCTTGGGTGAAGCGCTCGAAAATGCGCTGCTGGTCTTCGCTGGCAATGCCAGGGCCGTGGTCCTGCACCTGAATACGCACGGCGCGGTGGTCGGGGGTGGGCGCGGCGCTGAGGCAAATCTGACCCTGCTCGGGCGAATAGCGCACGGCATTCACCAGCAGGTTGAGCAGGACCCAGGCCGTCTTTTCGAGGTCGGCCTGCACGGGTGGCAGGTCGGCGGGCAGCTGGGTTTGTAGGGTAAGGTGGCGGGCCCGCAGCTGAAGCTGGAGCGGCGTGGTGGCCGCCGCCACCAGGGCAGCGATGGCCGTAGGGCGCCGGTCGAGGGCAATGCTTTCGCCTACGCCCAGGCGGGCCACCGTCAGCAGTTCGCCCACGATGTGCAGCAGGCGCTGGTTTTCTTCTTTTATCGTACTCACCAGCTCCTGCTGCTCGGCGTTGAGGCTACCCACGCGCGGGTCGTGCAAAAGCTTGAGATTGAAGTTGATGCTGGAAAGCGGCGTTTTCAGCTCGTGCGATACGGTGGCCAGAAAGTTAGACTTGGTCTGGTCGAGCTGCCGGAAGGCCGACACGTTGCGCAGGGCCAGCACCGTGCCAATGGCTTCCATCTGGTCGCGGGCCTCGTTGAAGGCCACGGCCTCGTGCACCGAGAGCTGGTAATAGGCCGGGGTGCCATCGGGGGCGGGGAGGGCAAGGGCAACGGGGCTGGCCGGCCGCTGGGCTACCGGCAACAGCACGGGTGCCAACAACTCGTTAAACAGCGAGTTAGTGGCCGCCAGCTCAGTAGCCGGGCGGCCCAGAACCTGGCTTTCGGGCAAGCCAAGCAGGGTGCAGGCCGCCGGGTTGGCCACGAGCACGCGCCGGCTCGGGTCGAGCAGAAACAGCGGCTCGCTGAGCGTTTGCACGAGCCCGCTGGTGCGGTTGCGCTCGGTTACGAGGTCGGCCAAGCTGTGGGTGCGCGTATCCTGCACGTGCACCAGCAGGCGGTTGAAGGCGGCCGTAAGCTGCCCCACTTCGTCGGTACTCTCGATGGGTACGGTGGCCGCGAAGTTGGTGCGGGTGGCATAGTCGAGGCTGGCGGCCAGCTTGCGCAGCCCCCCAACGGCCGCCTGCGGCACGCTGCCCACCAGCATCAGGCCCACGAGCGTGCTCAGCACGCTGAACAGCAGCAGGTAGTCTTTGGCCTGGGCCGCCGTGTGCATGGCCTGCGCATTTTTGCGCGTCAGAGCCGCCATGTTGAGCGCCACCATGCGGTGGGTGAGCTGCCGCAGCTGCAGCTGGCTGGCGGCGGGAGCCGGGCCGGGGTAGCGGCCCAGCGTTTGGGTAAGGCTATCGACCAGGCGGCGCTCGCCGGGCTCGGTGATGTTGCCGGCCTCGCGGCCCAGCAGCGAGCGCAGGCGGCCCAGCGCCGATGAAGTCGGGCCGGCTTCCAGCGCATCTATCGCCTCCAGCATGCCCTGGCCCAGCTGCACCGAGTAAAAGTTGTCCTGCAAGACGGCCCGATTGGACCGGTCGAGCCGGCCCAGGGTGGCAAATGCGTAAAAAGCAATGCCCAGCAGCAACCCCAGCATGGCCAGAAATCCCAGGGTTATTTTAGCTTGAAGACGCATAATGGCCGCCGGCAAACACTGATATTTCGGTGCCGGACAACCCATGTCTGCGAAAGGTGGGCCTTAGTAGTCAGTATTCTTGATAAATAATGATGCTGCCTGATAATCAAGATGATAATTTAAGAAGAGGACCAGTGGGCGGGGCATCAGCAATTTCCGAGTGAGTCATTTTGACCCGGTGGCCACGTCAGAATGAGCTACCATAAGTGGGCGGCTACTCGCCGGTTTTCAGGCCATATTCCTCAATCTTGCGGTAAAGCGTCTTCACCCCAATACCGAGCTGGCGGGCGGCTTCCATCTTATTGCCGCCGGTTTCGCGCAGCACCTGGCCAATGTGGCGGGCTTCCACGGCGCGCAGGCTGCGGTCGGCGGGGTCGGCCAGGGCGGGCGCGGGGAGGTGCTGGAGCTCGGGCGGCAGGTCGTCGAGGGTCAGCGGCTGATTGTCAGTGGCCAGGATGGCGGCGCGCTCCAGCACGTTTTTCAGCTCGCGCACATTGCCCGGCCACGGGTAGCGGCTCAGGCGAGTGAGCGCATCGGCCTCGAAACCCGGCAGGCGCTTGCGCAGCTTAGCGGCGAAGAGGCGCAGAAAGTGCCGGGCCAGTGGGGCCACATCGTCGGGCCGGGCGCTGAGCGGTGGCACGGCCAGCTCAAACACGGATAAGCGATAGTATAAATCGGCCCGGAAATGCCCTTCGGCGGCTTCCTGGCGCAGGTTGCGGTTGGTAGCCGCCACCAGCCGCACGTTTACCTTCGTGGGCTTCGTGTCGCCGAGCTTGGTAAACTCCTGGGTTTCGAGCACCCGCAAAAACTTCGCCTGGACGGCCAGCTCCAGCTCACCGATTTCGTCCAGAAATAAAGTGCCGCCGTTGGCTTCTTCCAGCAAGCCCTTCTTATCGGCCAGCGCCCCGGTGAAGGCCCCTTTCTTGTAGCCAAACAGCTCCGATTCGAGCAAATCTTTGGGAAAGGCGCTGCAATTGACCGCCACAAACGCCTTGCCACGCCGCCCGCTGGCCTGGTGAATGGCCTGGGCAAACAGCTCCTTACCCGCGCCGGTGGGGCCTTCGAGCAGCACCGTGGAGTCGGTGGGCGCCACGCGCTCGGCCAGTGCCCGGGCTTTCGCCAGGGCGGCCGAGCCGCCAATCATAGAGGAAAAAGTATATTGCTGGCCGACCTGCTTTTCCAGCTCGGCCACGCGGCGGCGCAGCTGGGCTTTTTCCACGGCGCGGGCCACCACCACAATAAGCTGGTCGTCAGAGTCGCCTTTGGTGAGGTAGTCAAAGGCGCCCTGCTTCATGGCCTGCACGCTGTCGGGCACGGTGCCGTAGGCCGTAAGCAGGATAATTTCGGCCAATGGCGCGGCGGCCTGGTAGCGGGGCAGCAGGGCCACGCCGTGGCCATCGGGCAGCTTTACATCAGAAAGAATAACGGCGATTTCCCCGGCGTGCTCGGCTAGTAATTGCAGGCCGCGCCGGGCATCCGGGGCTTGCAGTACGGTATAGCCTTCCAGCTCCAGCACCCGCGCCAGCACCTGGCGCAGGCGGTTTTCGTCGTCGATGAGCAGCAGGGTAGGTTGGGCCATGCAGCAAAGGTCAGTAGCGCAAGCTTGGCAGCCAGTATGGCGAACAATGCTAACGCAAATTTCCGGTCTGGGTACAATTTAGCTGGTGCGGGCTGCCGGCTTTTCGCCGGCGGTTCGCTCTTTAGCAGAACAAGCGGCGCGCACGAAGAGTGGACCGCCGGCCCAAAGCCGGCAGCCCGCCTGGTACCCGGCTTTGGAAGCGGCTCTGGTTGAACTGATAGTGAGCCGCCAGCTTCCCGGGTGCTTACAGCCGCAGCAGCTGGTCGGCGTTTTTATAAGCGAGCCTGGCAATATCGGCGGGCGCCATTTGTAGTCCGGCCAGAAACTCGTGGCCGGGCTGGTTGGGGGCGTAGGGATAATCTATCGAAAACAGGATATTATCCAGCCCAAACGTTGCCAGAGCTGCCTCCAGTGGCGGACGCGTAAAGATGCCGCTGGTGGTAAGGTACACCTGGTCGCGCAGCGTTTGGCTGATGCTGCGCGGCAGCTGGGTTTGGTCGGCGGGCATGGTCATATCGGCGCGGGCCATCATTACGGGCAGCATCTCGCCCATGTGGCCGATGAGAAGCTTAAGACGCGGATACTTTTCCAGCGTGCCGCTCAGAATGAGGCGCAGTATGTGAATGGCCGTTTCGGCGTGCCAGCCGAAGCCGGCCATACTCAGGCGCTCGCCCAGCTCGTGGGGCAGGTTGCTGTAATACGCGGCCCGTACGGGGGCCGGCGGCACGCCGGGATGCAGATAGAGCGGCACGCCGAGCGCTTCGGCCCGTGCCAGCAGCGGCGCAAACTGCGGCGCGTCGAGAAACTGGCCCTGGGTGGTGCCATTTAGCATGGCGCCGCGAAACTGGTGCGTTTCTACCGTGCGCGCCAGCTCATCGGCCGCCGCCGGTGGGTTGGTCATGGGCAGGTGGGCAAAGCCAAAGAAACGGTCGGGATGCCGGGCAATGGCGGTAGCCAGCCGGTCGTTGTACTCGCGGGCAAAGGCCGGGCTTTCGGCGGGCGGCAGCAGCTCGGCCCCCGGCCCCGATACCGACAATACCTGCACGGTAATACCCGCCTCGTCCATTAAGCGCAGGCGCTCGGGGCCGATTTCGGCCAGCTTGCGCTGCTGCTCGCGCACCGGCGAATGGGGATTGTTGCTGGATGGCCAGCCGGCTTGCTGGCGGGCTGCCAGCGGCACCCGCTCAACCATATCGGGAAAGGAAATGTGCTCTTCGAGCGTAACGATGCGCTGGGGCAGGGCAGGAGCAGGCATAAGTAATTCAGAAAGTCAGGTTCCTGCAAACGGGCCCACCGGCCCAAGTGTTGCCGCCGGTTGCAGACCAGCCAGCGGCTTGCGACGGCACCCGCTGGAACGAAAAGGAACTATTTCCGTTTTTTAAGGAAATAGTTCCTACTTTTGGCAGTAGCCACCAGCTCCTTTACCGCAATGCTTGCTCCTATTCACGCGCATACGGGTTTGCCCGCCGCCCTCGCCAGCCTCGAAGAAGTGCTGACCGATGCCTTTGCGCTCGTGATGCAGGCGCGTAGCGGCGTGCCGGCCAAAACGGCTTTTGCCGTGGCTAACCTTTTGCAGCTCAGCACCGATGAGCTGGCCGACCTGCTGCACACCACCACCAAAACCCTGCGTACGTACCGCGAGGCCAACAAGCGCCTGGCCCCCGCCGCCAGCGAGCAGGTGCTGAAGCTGCTGGCGCTGGCCCGCCAGGGCAGTGAGGTATTTGGTGAGCCCACGGCGTTTCGGCGCTGGCTGGGCAAGCCGGCCTACGGCCTCGCTAACCAGCCCCCGCTGGCCCTGCTGCAAACCAGCGGCGGCATCGACCTGGTGGCCGAGGAAGTGAGCCGCATTGCCTACGGCGATTTCGCCTAGCTTGGCTGCTGAGTGGAAATCTATCGCATCTGCCTGGCCAAGTACGCCGGCGAGCTGGTCGCCTCCGGCAACCCCGGCCGGTGGAATTTACGCGGGCAGTTCGTACTCTACGCGGCGGGCAGCCGGGCGCTGGCCTGCCTCGAAAACGTGGTGCACCGCAGCGGCGAGGGCCTGAATAACCGGTTCAAGGTCATTCGGATAGAAGTGCCCGATAACCTATTAGTTGAAGACCTGCCGCTGGCCCAGCTGCCGCCCGACTGGCAGCCCACGAGCGCCTACGCCCGCTGCCAGCCGCTGGGAGCCGACTGGTATCGCCGCCAGGCGGCGGCCGTGTTGCGGGTGCCTTCGTCTATCATCGCCCACGAGCACAACTACGTGCTCAACACCCGCCACCCCGATTTTGGGAAAGTACGCATCGTGGGCTGGGAAGACTTCGCTTTTGACCCGCGCATTAAAACCCCGGAGCCGGAATAGGAGTTGAGGTAGCGTTACGTCTTCCGGGCAAATCAAGAGTACCTTAGTAGCCTCTTTGTAGCTCGATATCTGTTCTTTCACATGCCCACCGCCCCCACCGCTTATACTCCAACCGCCGAGCCGGTTTCGCACCATGTGCGCGCCCGCCAGCTGCTTAAGGCGCACCCCGAGGTGAAGCGCCTGATGACCCGTAACACGACCACGGCCCTCATCACGGCCGGCTGCGTGGCGGTGCAGGTGGCCATGACCTACCTGCTGCACGGCCACGCCTGGTACTGGTCGCTGGCTGCGTCGTACCTGCTGGGGGCTTTTGTGTGCCATACGCTCTTCGTGATTGTGCACGAGGCCACGCACAACCTGGTTTTTAAAAGTCAGTGGGCCAATGCCGCTGTCGGTATTGCGGCCAACCTGCCGATGGTGATTCCGACGGCCATGAGCTTTCGCAAGTACCACCTCAAGCACCACTCGGCCCTTGGCCATTTCGACCACGATGCCGACCTGCCCGACCACTACGAGGCCCGGCTTATTCAGCACTATGCCATTGGTAAAGCCATCTGGCTGTTCTTTTTTCCGGTATTTCAGGTGGTGCGGACGTTCCGCTGCCGCAGCGTGGTGCCGTTCGATAAGTACATCGCGGCCAATTGGATAGCACAGATTCTGTTCAACGTGGGCATGTACCTGTGGCTGGGCCCGGCGGCGTTTCTATACCTGTTTTTCAGCTTCTGGTTTTCGGTGAGTCTGCATCCGGTAGGCGCCCGCTGGATTCAGGAGCACTACCTCGTGCTGAGCCCCGAGCAGGAAACCACCTCGTACTACGGTCGCCTCAACTCGGTGCACCTCAATATTGGCTACCACAACGAGCACCACGACCTGCCCGGCGTGCCGTGGAACAACCTGCCCAAGCTGCGCCAGCTGGCCCCCGAGTTTTACGAGCCGCTGCTGCACCATACCAGCTATACAAAAGTGCTGCTGCGCTTCCTGTTCGACCAGGAACTGTCGCTGTATTCGCGCCTGGTGCGCGGCCTGCCGGCCGAAAGCAAGCCTGCCCCTGTCGCCAATTAGCGCAGATTTCCGGTCCGGGTACAGCTTGGCTGGGGCGAGCTGCCGGCGTTGAGCCGGCGCTAGCTTTTCCGGTCAGTGTGGCGGCGCTGTCTTTTCCGAGCTCCTGAGCGGAAAGGACAGCGCCGCCACACTGACTGTTTTTATCTAAATTTATAAATATTATAATAATAGTATACTATAAAACAAGCTGGTGGTTTTGAAAAAAAGCGCTTATACTTGCCTTTCAAAGCCAGGCCAGTCCGCTGGCATTTTTTAAGAAAGACTACACAATCGATTGTGTGTTGCCAGCCTACTACCAGCCTGGTAGCGGCTTTTTAGTCTTAAGTTATTACGCATGCAGCTATCTTGCTACTGATTTCCTTTCGGCTTATGTCAAGTTCTTTCCAATTTGGCCTGCTCGCCACGGGGCTGGGTGGAGCGTTGCTGCTGGCGTCGTGCAGCTCGCAGCCCACGGCCCGCCAGCCCATTAGTACTCCCGCTGCCGCCGACTCGGTAGCCACTCAGCCTTCTTCTACGTCTATGCCCACTACCACTTCCTTCGGCAAAGCCAACGATGGCACCGAAACCCAGCTCTTTACCCTCACCAATGCCCACGGAATGCAGGCCAGCATCAGCACTTTCGGCGGCACGCTCACCAGCCTGCTCGTGCCCGACAAAGCCGGTAAGCTGAGTGATGTTATATTGGGTTTTGACGATATAAGCGGCTACCAGAGTCCCGCGTTTCGCAAGGCGAATCCTTATTTTGGGGCGCTCATCGGGCGCTACGGCAACCGCATTGCCCAGGGAAGATTCACGATTGACGGCCACGCGTACCAGGTGAGCGTAAACGACGGCCCCAACTCGCTGCACGGCGGCAAGGTCGGCTTCAACCAAAAAATATGGCAGGGCGAGGCCGGCACCTCGGCCGATGGCCAGACCGTTACGCTCCATTACCTGAGCCAGGATGGTGAGGAAGGCTACCCCGGCAACCTGCGGGTGTCGGTAGTGTACACCCTCACTGCCGACAACGCCCTGCGCATTGCCTACACCGCCACTACCGATAAGGCAACGCCCGTCAACCTCACCAACCATACGTATTTTAACCTGGCCCTGGGCCAAAGCAAGGACGTGCTGGCGCACCAAATGATTATTCCGGCCGACCGCTACACGGTGGTGGATGCCACGCTGATACCCACCGGCGAGCTGCGCCCGGTAAAAGGCACGCCCTTCGATTTTACGACGCCCCACGCCATTGGCGAGCGCCTGGCGCAGGTGCCCGGCGGCTACGACCACAACTGGGTGCTGAACAAGGCTAGCGGCCGCCATAGTGCCGCCACGGTGTACGAGCCCACCACCGGCCGCACCCTGGAGGTAACTACCGACGAGCCCGGTGTGCAGTTTTACACCGGCAATTTTCTCGATGGCTCCCTGACGGGCAAGGGGGGGATAGTGTACGGCAAGCACGCCGGCTTTTGCCTCGAAACCCAGCATTTCCCCGATTCGCCCAACCAGCCGAATTTTCCGAACACCGTGCTGAAGCCTGGCGAAACGTACCATACTGCCACCACCTACACATTTGGAGTGCGGAAGTAATTTTTTGAGGGGAAAAAGGTGAAAATGTGCTGCTGGTAACCAACGCAGTTACCAGCTTTGCTACAAGCTTCTCATTTCTCACATTTTACTCATTTTCACATCTTCACAGTTTAAAACGTGCCAGTACCAACTGCCTTGCCGGCCTACGTCATTGGCCTCGATTACGGCACCGACTCGGTGCGGGCGCTGCTGGTTGATGCCCGTACGGGGGCCGAAATGGCGCAAGCAGTTTACTACTACCCGCGTTGGAAGCAGGGCCAGTACTGCAACCCGGCCAAAAACCAGTTTCGCCAGCACCCGCTCGACCACCTCGAAGGCCTCGAAGCCACCGTGCGCGAAGTAGCCGCCCAGGTGCCCGCCGAGCAGATACTAGGGCTCGCCATCGACACCACCGGCTCGACGCCCGGCCCCGTAAACGCGCAGGGCCAGCTGCTGGGTATGTTGCCCGAGTTCGCCGACAATCCCAACGCGCTTTTTAACCTCTGGAAAGACCATACGGCCCTGGCCGAAGCCGCCGAAATCAACCACAAAGCCCGCACCTGGGGCGGCGAGGACTATACTAAATATGAAGGCGGCATCTATTCCTCGGAGTGGTTTTGGGCGAAAATTATGCACGTGGTGCGCGAAGACGCCGCCGTGGCCCAGGCTGCCCATTCCTGGATGGAGCACTGCGACTGGCTGACGCTGACGCTCACCGGCCAGCCGCTGGCCGGTTTCCGGCGCAGCCGCTGCGCCGCGGGCCACAAGGCTATGTGGCACGCGAGCTGGGGCGGTCTGCCGTCGGAAGAGTTTCTGACTTACCTCGACCCCCGGCTGGCCGGCTTACGCGGGCGGTTATTTACGGAAACGTACACCGCCGATAAGGTAGCCGGCCAGCTTTCGGCCGACTGGGCCCAGCGACTGGGCCTGACGACCGACACGGTCGTTGCCGTGGGCACGTTTGATGCCCACGCCGGGGCCGTGGCGGGGGAGATAACGCCTTACTCTATGGTGAAGGTGATGGGCACCAGCACCTGCGACATCGTGGTAGCGCCGATTGCCGAAGTGGGCGCCCACCTGGTGGCCGGCATTTGCGGGCAAGTCGATGGCTCGGTTATTCCCGGTATGCTGGGGCTGGAAGCCGGGCAGTCGGCCTTTGGCGACCTGCTGGCCTGGTTTCGGCAGCTACTCGAATGGCCCTTGCAGGCCGGGCTGAGGCAGTCGAAGGTGCTGAGCGCCGGGCAGCTGGCCGATTTTCGCCAGGAGCTGAGCGACAACCTGCTGCGCCAGCTCACCGAAGCAGCGGCTGAAGTAGACCCGGCCGACAGCCACGTGCTGGCCCTTGACTGGGTGAACGGCCGCCGCACGCCCGATGCCAACCAGGCCTTGAAAGGGGCCATTATGAACCTGACAATGGGCACCGCGGCCCCGCAGATTTTTCGGGCGCTGGTCGAGGCCATCTGCTACGGCTCGAAGCAGATTGTGGAGCGCTTCGAAAGCGAAGGCATCCCGATTAAACAGGTGATTGGCATTGGGGGCGTGGCCAAAAAATCGGCCTTCGTGATGCAGACGCTGACCGATGTGCTTGACCGGCCCATCCGGATTGCCGTGTCGGAGCAGGCTCCGGCGCTGGGCGCGGCCATGTACGCGGCTGTGGCAGCCGGCCTCTACCCCGATGTGCTGAGCGCGCAGCAAGCCCTGGGCAGCGGCTTTGCCGAAACCTACGGTCCCAACCCCGCCCGCGTGGCCGACTACGCCGCCCGCTACGCCCAGTACCAGGCTCTGGGCAGGTTTGTGGAATGCGCTGCAGGTGAAGCTGCCCCAGCCTGACGTAATTAATCGGTTGAAAATGAGTCAATACCAAGCCCTGAAAGAAACCTGCTACGAGGCCAATATGCAGCTGCCGGCCCTCGGGCTGGTGCTCTTTACCTTCGGCAACGCCAGCGTGGTTGACCGAGAACATAGTGTTTTTGCTATAAAGCCCAGCGGCGTGCCCTACGCCACGCTCAGGCCCGAGGACATCGTGATTGTCGATTTGGAGGGCAAGGTAGTGGAGGGCAGCAAGCGGCCCAGCAGCGACACCAAGACCCACGCGCTGCTCTTCCAGCAGTGGCCCCACATCGGGGGTATCGTGCACACGCACAGCACCTACGCCACGGCCTGGGCCCAGGCGCAGCTCGATATTCCCATTCTCGGCACGACTCACGCCGACCACCTTACGGTGGATGTGCCCTGTGCCCCACCCATGCGCGATGAGCTGATACTGGGCGACTACGAGCACCAGACCGGCTGGCAAATTATTCAGGAGTTCGAGAAGCGCGGCCTCTCGCCCCGCGAAGTGGAGATGATACTCGTGGGCAACCACGCGCCTTTTACCTGGGGCGACACCGTGGAGAAAGCCGTTTACAATAGCGCGGTGCTGGAAGAAGTGGCCCGGCTGGCCTACCTCAGCTGCACGCTGCGGCCCGGCGTGGCGCGCCTGAAAGACGCGCTGATTAACAAGCACTACGAGCGCAAGCACGGCGCTAATTCTTACTACGGGCAGTAGGGCCGTAGCGTGGACTCTGTGAGTCCGCGCGTTGTGCCGTTTGCCTATTTACCCCCTACGCGCGGGCTCACAGAGTTTACGCTACACTATCCCATCCCATGATTGACATTTCGCACTACGAAGCCTGGTTCATCACCGGGAGCCAGCACCTGTACGGTCCCGAAACGCTGGCGCAAGTAGCTCAGCATTCCCAGGAAATTGCCGCCGAATTGGGCACCAAACTGCCCATCAACATCGTGTACAAGCCGGTACTCACCGGTCCGCAGGAGATTTATAACCTCATGCAGGAGGCTAACACCACGGAAAAGTGCGTAGGCCTTATTGCCTGGATGCACACCTTCTCGCCGGCCAAGATGTGGATTAACGGCCTGAAAATCCTGCAAAAGCCGCTGGCCCACCTGCATACGCAGTTCAACCGCGATATTCCGTGGGCTGCTATCGACATGGACTTTATGAATACCAACCAGTCGGCGCACGGCGACCGCGAGTTTGGGTTCATCGGCACGCGTATGCGCCTGAGCCGCAAGGTAATAGTAGGCCACTGGCAGAGTGCCGACGTGCACGAGCGCCTCAGCATCTGGAGCCGGGTGGCCTGCGCCTGGGCCGACTGGCAGGGCGCGAAGTTCGTGCGCTTCGGCGACAACATGCGCTACGTAGCCGTAACGGAAGGCGACAAAGTCGAGGCCGAAATCAAGTTTGGCTACGAGGTGAATACTTACGGCATCGGCGACCTGGTGGCCGAGGTAAACGCCGTGACCGACGCGCAGGTGGACGAGCTGCTCGAAGTATATGAAAAAGAATATGAGCTGGCCGAAGCGCTAAGAGCCGGCGGGGCGCAGCGCGCGAGTCTGCGCGACGCCGCTCGCATCGAGCTGGGCCTGCGCAAGTTCCTGGCCGACCGCCAGGCCAAGGGCTTTACCGATACGTTCGAGGACTTGCACGGCCTGAAGCAGCTGCCCGGCATTGCCACCCAGCGCCTGATGGCCGAGGGCTACGGCTTCGGCGCCGAGGGCGACTGGAAAACGGCAGCGCTGGTGCGGGCCATGAAGGTAATGGGGGCCGGTTTGCCCGGCGGCAACTCGTTTATGGAGGATTATATCTATCATCTGGAGCCCGGCAACGAGCAGGTACTTGGCTCGCATATGCTCGAAATCTGCCCCAGCATTGCCGCCGGCCCGGTGCGCGCCGAGGTGCATCCGCTGGGCATCGGCGGCAAGCACGACCCCGTGCGCCTGGTGTTCAACTGCCCGGCCGGCCCGGCCCTGAACGCGACGATTATCGACCTGGGCAACCGCTTTCGCTTGATTGTGAATGAAGTAGAGGCTGTGCAGCCGGAACATGACTTACCCAGGCTGCCCGTAGCCCGCGTACTCTGGAAGGTAAAGCCCGACCTGGCTACCGGCGCGGCGGCCTGGATACTGGCGGGCGGCGCCCATCACACCGGCTATAGCCAGAACCTGACCGCCGAATATCTCGAAGACTTTGCCGAGATGGCCGGCATCGAGTTCGTCATTATCGACGCGGATACCAGGTTGCGGACGTTCAAGAACGAGCTGCGCTATAATGAGGTAGCTTTTAGAAGCTAGCCCGACCCCGCTTCACCAGCCTTACCCCGATTCCGAAATCGCTTTAGTGAAATGGTGGGATGGTAAGATTCAGCTTTATCAACAGAGGTGAATTATATGATTTAATATTTAATTTTTATTATACTGTAGTGCCGGACGATTGAGGTGGCGCTAAAGCGCAACCTCAGTTGCGAGCGGGGTTGCTGCTGCGGGCTCAGCTTTGAGCAGCGCCGCCAGCACGCCGATACCCAGGGCCACAACTGCCACGCAGCCCAGGGCCACGCGCAGCGTAAACAGCTGGGCCAGAAAGCCAATCAGCGGCGGCCCGAGCAGAAAGCCCAGGAAGCCGATAGTGGAAACCAGGGCCAGCGCCACGCCCGGCGATACGCTGGTGGCCCGCCCGGCGGCGCTGTACGAAAGCGGTACCACCGAGGCAATACCGAAGCCAATCAGCAGAAAGCCGCATACGGCGGGTACCAGGTAGGGCAGGGCTACGGCCAGCGTTAAGCCGCTAACAATGAGTCCGCTGCTGATTTGCAGCATCCGCACCGTGCCGAAGCGGTGGGTAAAATAATCGGAGAGAAAGCGGCCCAGCGCCATCGTGCTCATGCAGGCCACGTAGCCGGCCGTTACCAGCGTAGGGTCGGGGCGCACTACTTTCTGAAAGTATACGCCGGCCCAGTCAAACATGGCGCCCTCGCTCATCATGCCGCAGAAGGCAATCAGGCCGATGCGCAGCAGGTAGGGGTCGGGCCGGCGCAGCGAGAGGCCGCTCGTTGCTTCGCCGCCCACGTCGGCGCGCAGGGTATAGCCGAAGGCTGACGCGGCCAGCAGCAGGCACAGCCCCAGTACCAGCAAAAAGTGGTGCAGCGGCGACTGGTGCCAGCCGATAAGCACCGTGCCCAGTGCCCCACCCAGAAACCCCGCCAGGCTCCAGAGCCCGTGAAACGAACCCATGATGGGCTTGCCGTAAAACTGCTGCATACCAATGGCCTGGGTATTCACCGCAATATTGAGCAGGTTGCCGGCCAGGCCAAACAAAGCCAGCGCCGGGGCCAGCGTCCAGAAGCTGCCCGCCCAGCCCAGCAGCGGCAGAAAGCCCGCGTAGAGCACCGAAGCAAGCAGCACCGTGCGTCGGCTGCCCCAGGTGTGCACCAGCCAGCCCGCCAGCGGCAGCGAAGCCAGCGACCCGGCCGGAATCGCCAGCAGCAGCTGGCCCAGCTGCCCGGAGTTCAATCCCAGCTTGGCGCTGATATCGGGAATGCGCGAGGCCCAGCTTGCAAAACACAGGCCGGGCAAGAAAAAGAAGGCGCTCACCGCCAACCGGCTCTTGGTAGTTGCCGTCATAAACCTACTGCTACTCAATGCTAAAGTCCCGAGCTATTCGCGCAAGCCGGCCCTACAGCGCAGCCGAACGTCAGGCTGGCGCAGATTTCCGGTCCGGATGCAGCTTGGCTGGGGCTGCCGGGGTTGAGCCGATTGTGCGCTCGTCGAAAGAGCGAGCGGCGCGAACTTCGGGCGAACAGCCGGCCCAAAGCCGGCGGCCCGCCCGGTACACGAAGTTGTTTACTATGATAAGCAGGCTGACTACGCCGACTGCTTGGCAGCAGCTACCGCCGCCTGGCGTTTTTTCTCCACCGAGTCAATCAGCTTGCCGAAGGGCTCGATGAACTTCTGCACGCCTTCCTTCTCCAGCTGAGCGGTTTGGGCGTCGAGGTCAAGGCCGACTTTGGGCAGGTCGCGCAGCACCTGCTGCGCTTTAGCGAGGCCTTGTTCGAGGCGGTCGGCGGGGTGGCCTTTCTGCTTGAAAATATCCATTGTCTCCACCGGAATCGTGTTCACAGTTTTTGGCCCGATGAGATTCTCGACGTATTTCAGGTCGTCGTACTTGGGGTTTTTGTTGCCGGTGCTGGCCCACAGCAGGCGCTGCGTGTGAGCACCTTTGCTGGCCAGCGCTTCCCAGCGCGCCCCGGCAAAAATCCCTTTGTACAGCTGGTAAGCTTCCTTGGCGCTGGCCAGGGCCACTTCGCCTACCAGCGACTGCGCCAGCTGTCCTTTTTCGCCGCCCTCGGCCGCCATTTTTTCCAGCTGCGGGTCAATCAGCACATCAATGCGGCTCAGGAAGAAGCTGGCTACCGAATCGATACTGGCCAGTGACTGCCCGGCTTTAACGCGGTCTTCCAGGCCCGAGATAAACGCCTCGGCTACGGCCTTGTAGCGGTCCAGCCCAAAAATCAGCGTCACGTTTACGTTAATGCCCTCCGAAATAAGCTGGCGAATAGCCGGCAGGCCTTCCAGCGTAGCGGGCACTTTTATCATCACGTTGGGCCGGCTCACATCTTTCCATAGCTGGCGGCCTTCGGCAATAGTGCCGGCGGTGTCGTGGGCCAGCTTGGGCGATACTTCCAGGCTCACGTAGCCATCGCTGGAGTTGTCGTGGCTGTCGTAGAGCGGCCGAAACAGGTCGCAGGCCGCCTGCACGTCGGCCACGGCCAGGCCCACGTAGATTTCTTCGGCCGACTTACCCTGCCGGGCCTGCGCCGCGATGGTGTCGTCGTAATCGGCCGAGCCGCCGATGGCTTTTTCAAAGATGGCGGGGTTCGACGTCACGCCGCGCAGGGCATCTTCGTCGATACGCTTTTTCAACTCGCCGTTTGTCAGAACTTTACGGCTAATAAAGTCGAGCCAGAGGCTTTGGTCGAGGCGGCGGATATCAACAAGTGGGTTCATGGCAGAAGGAGGATAGTAGGAAGACAATGGCGGCCAGGGGTGGGCCGGCCGGGGGTTAGTACGCAAAGAAACGGGCAACCGACGCATACAGTACCGCCACGCAGGTTATTTCTTCGGGAAGCAGCCGCCAAACCGGCTTAGTTTTGCGCGGTTGCCCGGCGGCTGGTTGTCAGGGCCGGCCCGCCAGCGCCTCTATGAGTTCTGCTAAAAAGAAATCTATTCACCCCATACCGCCCGCCGTGTCGATGGCCGACCTGGCCCGCGAGCTGGGCGTGTCGATGACCACCGTATCGCGGGCGCTGAGCGACCACCACAGCATCGGGGCCGCCACCAAGGAGCGCGTGCGGCAGCTGGCCCAGAAGCTCAACTATCAGCCCAACCACCTGGCCGCTGCCCTGCGCAAAGGCCAGAGCCGCCTGCTGGGTGTAGTGGTGCCCTACATCGAAGGCAAGTTCTTTCCGTCGGTTATTCAGGGTATCGAGCAGGCGGCCAGCAAGGCCGGCTTTAGCGTTATCGTGTGCCAGTCGCACGAAGAGGTGCTGCTGGAGCGCCGTAACGTCGAGACCCTGCTCAGCGCCCAGGTGGCCGGCGTGCTCGTGTCGCTGGCCCGCAACACCCTCGACTATCAGCACTTCGATAAAGTGCGCAGCCGGGGTATTCCGCTGGTATTTTTTGACCGCACGCCCGCTGCCGGCCCCGTTAATGCAGTGGTGCTCAACGACCACGCGGGGGCTTTTCAGGCTACCAGCCACTTGCTGGCCCAGGGCTGCCGCCGCATTGCGCACCTGACGGGCCCGCCGCACCTCACCATTTACCAGCACCGCCGCCAGGGCTACCTCGACGCGCTGGCGGCCTACGGTATCGCCCCCGACGAGGCCCTGCTACTCACCTCCGATATGAGCACTGAGGCCGGGGCCCAGGCCACGCGCCAGCTGCTGACCCTGGCCACTCCCATCGACGCCGTATTCGCGGCCGGCGACTCGGCTATTCTGGGGGCGCTCCAGGTTTTAAAGGCGCAGCGCATCCGCGTGCCGCAGGCTGTTGCCCTGGCCGGCTTCAGCAACGAGCTGTTTACTACTATTACCGAGCCACAGCTTACGTCCGTCGACCAGCGCTGTGAGGCGATGGGCGCAGCGGCCGTGCGGTTGTTTCTAGAGCTGGCCGCTGCGCCCCATGCTCCGCTTGCCCCGCGCCAGGTGGTGCTGGAGCCCGAGCTGTTTGTGCGGGAGTCGTCGCAGCGGGGGCAAGACGCTGAAGGCCCGGCCCGGCTTGCTTCGATATAAGACGGCGGGTTTGTTGCGCCGCGAGTTTAGCGTAGGGTAACTCTGGTAAATATTCGAAATAATCTATGTATCCTGTGGAGCAACTCCGGCGGTGCAGCCCCGCCTTGCCGCTCGCGCGGCAGTGGAGGTACAACCACCACGCAAAGCCAGGCACGAGTTACGGCTTCGCCTAAACTCGCGCCAGTTAGGGGCCGGCACGCCGGCCGCTTCGCCAACTGCTACGGGGCTAGCGTGGCAGGTCTTCGCCTAAACTCGCGCCAGATTGGGAAGTAGAGCATAAGTTATACTGTCCCCACACTTTCAAAATTCAAACCGACTAAACCCTGAGCCTTAGCTGCATCCTTAACCTTCTGGCTTACATAAATGCCAGAGGTTATTTGCCAGAAGTCTTTTCGCGCGCCAAAAATAGTAAGGTTTTCTATCTTTTTGACATCGAAAACAGGCTTTACTAAAAAATCAGCGTTTCTGCCAGCAAAAACAGATTGCTCCATATTGAGTACATCTTGCTGCTTGATAAATCTTAGCAAATAATACTGCCTGGAAACCTTGCTGTTTTGCCTAATGGTAACAGAAAGCCAATCGAATGGCTTTTCACTAATAATTTGGTTATCAAGCAGGTTTTTGAGTCGCTCAGAGAAAATAGGCCAGACTAAACTATTTGGTTGGTAATCGAGCCATAAATGCTTTAATTTACCTAGTTCACTCGACCTTCGTGAGCGGTTCTTTTCAAAAAGAATATCCTGGAGGACTAGGTCGAAGGGAAGAGTGGTTAAGCCATCTAGTTGGTCTATAAGTTTATAGGAAGCTGGTGTGTCGACAGGAGGACATGCAACAGCGACACTCTTACTATCCAGTGGTGATAAGAAGAAGACCATAGCTAAGGCTAGTGCTTTGCGTTAGCAAGTGTTACCCAACCCCCATTCTATTCCGCCGCCACGCCGAAGCCGGCGCGCCGGCCGCTTCTCCCGTGGCCATCGGGCTGGCCGGCTGCTTCTCGCTTATGAGCATGGCTACCAGCGCGGCGGCTACCTGCGCAGTGCCTTCATCGGGCGTGGTGGGGGCCAGCACGGCGGGGCTGAAGTGGTCGCGCACAAAATTCGTGTCGAAGTTGCCGCTCACGAAGGCCGGGTGCTTGAGCACAAAAGTGCCGAAGGGCAGCGTGGTTTCGATGCCCGTAATCTGGTACTCGGCAATGGCCCGCAGCATCCGGGCAATGGCGTCCTCGCGGGTGGCACCGTAGGCTACCAGCTTGGCAATCATGGGGTCGTAGTAAATCGGGATATCCATGCCCTGCTCGAAGCCATCATCGACGCGTACGCCGGGGCCCTGGGGGCGCACGTAGGTGGCTAGCCGGCCGATGTCGGGCAGAAAGTTGTTTTGCGGGTCTTCGGCGTACACGCGCAGCTCCAGGGCGTGGCCGTTGATGGTCAGGTCTTCCTGGCGGAAGGGCAGGGGCTGGCCCTCCGCTACCCGAATCTGCTCCTTCACCAAATCGAGGCCGGTAATCATCTCCGTAACCGGGTGCTCGACTTGCAGGCGGGTGTTCATTTCGAGGAAGTAGAAGCGGTGCTGGTCGTCGAGCAGAAACTCCACGGTGCCGGCCCCCGCGTACTGGCAGGCGCGGGCCACGTCTACGGCGCAGCGGCCCATCTCGGCACGTAGCGCGGGCGTGAGCACCGACGACGGCGCTTCCTCAATCACCTTCTGGTGGCGGCGCTGAATCGAGCACTCGCGCTCAAACAGGTGCACGATATTGCCGTGCTCGTCGCCTAATATCTGAATTTCTATATGTCGGGGGCCGGTCACGAACTTCTCGATGAACACCGCCCCGTCGCCAAACGCCGAGGTGGCCTCGCTCACGGCCAGCTGCATCTGCTCCTCAAACTCCTCCACGTTGTGCACCAGGCGCATGCCCTTGCCGCCGCCGCCGGCCGAGGCCTTAATCAGAATCGGAAAGCCGACTTCCCGGGCAATCTGCTTGGCTGCCTCCACGTCGGAAATAGCCTCGTCGGTGCCCGGCACCAGCGGAATATTGTAGGTTTTGACCGTCTGCTTGGCCGAGAGCTTGTCGCCCATCAGCTCCATCGCTTCGGGCGAGGGGCCCACAAAAATCAGCCCCGCCTCGCGCACAGCCCGCGCAAAGCCGGCATTTTCCGACAGGAAGCCGTAGCCGGGGTGAATGGCATCGACACCCAGCTGGTGGCAAATCTCAATTATTTTATCGCCCCGCAAGTAGCTCTGGGCCGAAGCCGGCGGGCCGACGCACACAGCCTCGTCGGCGTAGCGTACGTGGGGCGAGAGGCGGTCGGCCTCCGAATAGATGGCCACCGTGGCGATACCCATTTCTTTGGCCGAGCGCAGCACGCGCAGGGCAATCTCGCCGCGATTGGCAACCAGGAGCTTAGCTATTTTTTTCATGCGGGGTGGGAGAGTAGCGCGGACTTTTAGTCCGCGACAGCAAAGGTCAGCGCAAGCACTCGCGGACTGAAAGTCCGCGCTACTGCGCCACAAAGAAAACCTTAAACCGCCGGCCCGGTACTAAAGAGGCTGCCCGCTGCCCGTCGTTACGCCCAAATTATGTACAAAAGCTGAGCGCGGCCTATCTTTGTCGTTTAACAGTTCTTGCAGCGCGGGCCATTTGGGTTCGCTTACTTCGCTCTCATAACTTATTCCCCAAGTTTTTCAGTGGATATTTTCGACCGCGTTTCGGCCAACCGGGGCCCGCTGGGTTCGCACTCCCATTATGCCCACGGCTACTTCACGTTTCCCAAGCTCGAAGGCGAGATTAACCCCCGGATGCTGTTTCGGGGGAAGGAAGTATTGACCTGGAGCCTGAACAACTACCTCGGCCTGGCCAACCATCCGGAAGTGCGGCAGGCCGATGCCGACGGGGCCGCGCACTACGGCATGGCTTACCCCATGGGGGCGCGGATTATGAGCGGCAACTCGACCCTGCACGAGCAGCTGGAAAATGAGCTGGCCGATTTCGTGCACAAGCCCGCCGCGCTGCTGCTCAACTTCGGCTACCAGGGCGTGGTAAGCATTATCGACGCGCTGGTAAGCCGCCACGACGCCATCGTGTACGATGCCGAGTCGCACGCCTGCATTATCGACGGCGTACGCCTGCACCAGGGCAAGCGCTTCGTGTTTCCGCACAACGATATTGAGAGCCTCGAAAAGCAGCTCGAGCGCGCCAAGCGCCTCACCGACGAAACCGGCGGCGGCATCCTCGTCATTACCGAAGGCATGTTTGGCATGTCGGGCAACCTCGGCAAGCTGCGCGAAATCGTGAAGCTAAAGGAGAAATACAGCTTCCGGCTGTTTGTCGACGATGCCCACGGCTTCGGCACGCTGGGGGCCACCGGGGCCGGCACAGCCGAGCATTTGGGCATTACGGAGGGCGTAGACCTGATTTTTTACACCTTCGCCAAGAGCATGGCCAGCATTGGCGCCTTCGTAGCGGGCCAGGAGGCAGTTATTGAATATTTGCGCTACAACATGCGCAGCCAGATTTTTGCCAAATCCCTGCCGATGGCCCTCGTCATTGGGGCCCTGAAGCGCCTGGAGCTGATTCGCAACCACCCGGAGTACCGCGAAAACCTCTGGACCATCGTGCGCGCCCTGCAAAGCGGCCTGCGCGAGAAAGGCTTCAACATCGGTACCACCGAGTCGCCGGTGACGCCGGTTTTTCTCAACGGCCAAATCCCCGACGCCACGGCCCTAACCTTCGATTTGCGTGAGAATCACGGAGTTTTCTGCTCTATTGTAGTGTATCCGGTAGTGCCCAAGGGCGTTATTATGCTGCGCCTCATCCCCACGGCGGTGCACACGCTCGAAGATGTGCGCCAGACCATTGCGGCCTTCGAAGCCATTGCCACTAAGCTCGACAAAGGGCTCTACAGCAAACAGCCCGCTACTGCCTAAAACAGTGGTAACTAGCTCGCCAAACTGCTGCGCCCCGGCTGCCCTTATGGGCGGCCGGGGCGTTGATTTTTGTACAATTCCAAGTGGCTTGGTGGGTCGCTGGTGAGTTTTTAGGCCGTTCTGAAGCAAAAAAGGCCTCTACGAAGCCGGAAATGCGGTTTTGAAAAAAACCCGGAAAAGTTGCTTGCGTAGAAAGTCCCTGTATATTAGGGCCGCGTAAGCACAATTTCCTTTCTCACCCATTACCAACCAACTTTCATGGCTAACCCTTTCAATAAAATCAAAGACCTGATTCACTCGCTGGAAGACGACTTCGAAAAGTCGTATGACAAGAATAACGCGGCGGCTGGTACCCGCGTGCGCAAAGGCATGCAGGACCTTAAGAACCACGCCCAGGCCATCCGCCTGGAAGTGCAGAACATGAAGAACTCGTCGAAAGACGGCGCGGCCGCTCCGGCTGCCAAGGCTGCTCCGGCCGCTAAGAAAGCTGCTCCGGCTGCTGCTAAAAAGGCAGCTCCCGCTGCGAAAAAGAAGTAAGTCCGGCCCACGGATTTATCCGGATTTGTCGGATTATTCAGACGAGCTTTCCAACAAAAAAGCCTCGCTGGTCAGCGGGGCTTTTTTGTCGACACCTTATATTGATTATTTATTATATATAAAATAATCAATTTCCTGCTTTTAGAAGATAGTGCTTTTTGCCTTTCTTGACTACCAGGTACTTGCCCAGCAGCAGGGGCAGCTCGGCGGCGGGCTGCTGGGGGTTGCTGATTTTTTGGCCGTTGAGGCTAAGGCCACCGTTCTGCATCATCTTGCGGGCTTCACCTTTGGACGGAAATACCTGCCCGCCGGTGGTGTCGCTGAGTAGGGTGGCCACGTCGGTTTCGGCCAGCTGCGCGGGCGTGATGGGTAGCTGCGGCTCGCCGGCAAACACGTCGAGCAGGGTCGCCTCGTCGAGCGCGGCCAGGTCGCCGCCCCCGAATAGCACCTGCGAAGCAGCCACGGCCGCTTCGTAAGCCGCCTCGGAGTGCACCCGGATGGTTACCTCCCGGGCCAACGCCTTTTGCAGCAGGCGCAGGTGCGGCGCCTGGGCGTGCTCGGCTTCCAGGGCTTCGATTTCGGCCTGTCCGAGTAGCGTAAACACACGGATGAGGCGCGGGGCGTCTTCGTCTTTGCTGTTGAGAAAAAACTGGTAGAACTGGTAGGGCGAGGTCAGGGCCGGGTCGAGCCACACGGTGCCGGTTTCACTCTTGCCGTACTTGGTGCCGTCGGCCTTGGTGATGAGCTGGCCGGTGAGGGCGTAGGCCTTGCCCTGGCCGTCGGTGAGGCGGCGAATGAGCTCGGTGCCGGTGGTAATGTTGCCCCACTGGTCGCTGGCGCCCATTTGCAGCGTGCAGCCCAGGTGCTGGTAGAGGTGGAAAAAGTCGTAGCCTTGCAGCAGCTGGTAGCTGAACTCGGTGTAGCTGATGCCCTCGGAGCCCCCGGCCGACGGGCCTTCTTCGCCGCCGCCGATGCGACGCTTCACCGAGTCTTTGGCCATCATGTAGTTTACGGTGAGGTGCTTGCCTACATCGCGCAGAAACTGCAAAAAGCTGAAGTCCTTGAACCAGTCGTAGTTGTTGACGAGCACCGCGCCGGTGGGCGAGTCGTTGAACTCCAGGAATTTTTCGAGCTGCGCCCGAATACCCGCCTGGTTGGCGCGCAGGGTGGTTTCGTCGAGCAGGTTGCGTTCGGCGCTTTTGCCGCTGGGGTCGCCAATCATGCCGGTGGCGCCCCCCACCAGCGCCACCGGGCGGTGGCCGGCGCGCTGCAAGTGCACCAGCAGCATAATAGTGGCCAGGTTGCCGATGTGCAGCGAGGCCGCCGTGGGGTCGAAGCCGATGTAGCCCGACACGGGCGCGGCGCTGGCCAGGTGCTCGGCGGTGCCGGGCATGGCATCATGGTACATGCCGCGCCACTTCAATTCTTCAAGTAACATTTATCAATTAACAGTTAACAGTTGCCTGCTTGCCCTTCGTGGAGCGGTAAAATCGCAGCAAAGTTAGCCAACGAGTAACTTCGCCTGATTAGGCTGGCTCGCGCCCGCTTATTGTTAACTGTTAACTGTTAAATGTTACTTGATACAGGACGCCGACGCCATTCTTAAAGCCGTGCAGCAGCGGCAGTTTCAGCCGGTGTATTTTTTGCAGGGCGACGAGCCCTATTTCATTGATACCGTGGCTGATGCACTCGAAAGCTCGGTGCTGCCCGAGAGCGAGCGCAGCTTCAACCAGACGGTGCTCTACGGCAAGGATACCGATACGGCGGGTATTCTGGGCCAGGCCAGGCGCTTCCCGATGATGAGCGACTACTCGGTCGTGATTGTGAAGGAGGCGCAGGCCGTGGCCGATTTGGAAAGCGAAAAAGCCTGGCCTTTTCTCGAAGCCTACCTCAAAAACCCGCTGGCCAGCACCGTGCTCGTGCTCTGCTACAAGCACAAAACCCTCGACTCGCGCAAGAAGCTCGGCAAGCTGCTGGCCGGCAAAGACGCGCCCGGCGCGGTGCTGATGACCAGCAAGAAGCTCTACGACAGCCAGGTGCCGCAGTGGCTGACCGGCTACGTACGCTCGCGCAAGCAGCAGATTTCGGGCGGCGCCACCGCGCTGCTGGCCGAGTACATCGGCGCCGACCTGGGCCGGCTGGCCAACGAGGTAAACAAGCTGCTGCTCAACGTGAAAGCCGGCCAGGCCATCGACGAAGACCTGGTGCAGCGCATGGTAGGGATAAGCAAGGAGTATAATATATTTGAGTTGCAGCGGGCCTTGGTGCAGCGCGACGTGCTCAAGGCCAACCGCATTCTTACGCACTTTGCCGCCAACCCCAAGGCCAACCCGCTCATTCCCAACCTTACGCTGCTCTTCAACTTCTTCACGCGCCTGCTCATGCTGCACCAGGCCGGCCCGAACCCGTCGGACGCCGACTTGCAGAAAATGGGCATCAACAAGTTTGCCCAGAAGGAATACCAGCTGGCCCAGCGCCAGTTCAGCCCCGAGCGCACCATCGACCTGATTCACCTTATTCGAAGGGCCGACGCGCAGAGCAAGGGTATTGAGAGCGGCAGCATGGATGAGGGCGAAATTCTACGCGAGCTGGTGTGGCTGATACTGCACCCGGTGCCGGCGGCGGCCGTGGATTAAGGTGGGCCGGGTAAATAAGCTCTGCCTTAACGCCTTGGTGGTAAATGTCGTAAGGGCTGGTTTGTCCATTAGTTCAGCAGCATGAAAAAGAACCAGCCTTCAGCCAATACCGCTGCCACGCCGCGGCCCAAACACTCGGTGGCCCAGAACTCTGCGGGCGAAATGCGCGGCCAGCGGCCGGCTACCGTAAAGAAAACCAGCACTGTCGGGAAAATAGTGGGTGGGGCGTTGCTGGCAGTAGGCGTAGCTTTGGTGGCCCGCCGCAGGAAAAGCGCGCCGGCCACTGACCAGGGCGCTACGCTCGACGAGCTGCTGTACTTCGTCAACGACCGTATCGAGGGCTACCAGCGGGCCGTGGCAGAAAGCCACGACGCCGAGCTGCGGGGCTACTACAAGCAGCTGGCCAGCCAGAGCCAGCAGTTTGCGACCGACCTGAACACCTACCTGACCCGCGAAGGCGGCAAGCGCGAAACCAGCACGACCCTCAAGGGCAAGCTCTACCGCGCCTGGATGGATACCAAGGCCATCGTCACGGCCCGCGATGAAAAGAGCATCCTCGGCTCTAATATCTACGGCGAGGAATGGGCCCTGAAAGCCTACCAGGAAGCCCTGGCCGACCGCACGCTTACCGGGCCCCTGCGCCAGGCCGTGGAGCGCCAGTATGCGCTGTCGCAACACACGTATGACCGGCTGAAAAAGTTGAAGGCCAAGCAGGGGTAGCCGCAATCCCTGGCAGTAGTGGGCAACGCAGGTCGTTTCTTAATCGTAAGAAGGCTCTCCCACTTAAATCTGATTTTACCCATGAGCGATAACCAACCGAGCGGCACCCTGGGCGGCATGATTGCCAGCCTGTTTGGCCGGAGAAATAATGACGACGCTACTACTGGCGGCCTCACCTCTACGCATAAAGTACTAGGCGGCGCCATTCTGGCCGCCGGCGCAGCCTACCTCTACAAGCGCGCCAAAGCGGGCAGCCTCAACGTGCCGGGGGTGAGCAAGTAGCCTCCGTAAACACCACAATAAACACAAAAAACCCCCGGCAATCGCATTGCCGGGGGGTTTGTGTTTATCGGGAAAAAGCCTATTGTGGCCGGCTTTTCAGGCGCACGGCCCGGAACTCGGAGCCGGCTTTCCACTGCGGGAAGGTAGTTTCGCTGGCCAGCTGCTGGCCGATGCGGAAGAGCAGGCGCGCATCCTGCGCCGCGCCGCGCAGGTCCCACTTGGGGTTAAACTGGTCGGAAGGCTGGTGATAGTTATTAGCCTCGAACTCTTTGCGCTCTTTCTCGGCGAAAGCCTTGCCGTGCAGGCGGCTGTCAAACGAGCCGCTGGCGTAGAGCGCCGGCACGCCCACCTTGGCAAAGCTGAAGTGGTCGGAGCGGTAGAAGCTGCCGGTTTCGGGGTGCTGATAGGGGATGACGTAGCGGTTCTGCTCCTTGGCGGCGGTGCGGGCGTAGTCGTCCAGGTCCGACTGTCCGTAGCCGGTGATGGTCACGTCGCGCATCGGCCCAAAGGCCAGCAGCTCATCCATATTGATGTCGGCTACCGTGTTTTTGAGCGGGAAGATGGGATGCTGGGCGTAGTAGTCGGAGCCGAGCAGCCCCTGCTCTTCGCCCGTCACGGCCAGAAACACGATGCTACGGCCGGGTTTCTGCTTGGCCTGCACGAAGCCGTTGGCAATGGCCAGCAAACCCGCGCAGCCGCTGGCGTTGTCGAGCGCCCCGTTGTAAATCGAGTCGCCGGCTACGGCCGGCCCGATGCCGAGGTGGTCCCAGTGCGCCGAATAGATGATGTACTCGTTGGGCCGGCTGGTGCCGGGCAGCATAGCCACCACGTTTTTGGAGGTTTTATACGTGATTTTATTGTGCAGCGTAGTGGTCAGGCTCAGGCCCAGGTCTTTGCCCTTAAAGCCGGGTTTATTAGCGGCGGCGTACAGGTCGTCATACTTCAGGCCGGCGGCGGTGAACAGCTGCTTGGCCGCGTCAAGGGTCATCCAGCCTTCGAGGGCCACTTTGCTGGCGCCGTGGTCGGGCGTCTGGGGGTGCAGCTTGGCCCCGCCGTTGCTGCTTTGCACCACCGTCCAGGGGTAGGAAGCGGGCTTGGTGTCGTGGATGATGACCAGGCCGGTTGCGCCGTGGCGGGCCGCCTCCTCGTACTTGTACATCCAGCGGCCGTAGTAGGTCATTTCCTTGCCCTTGAACATAGTAGTATCGGTGCCCGCGTTGCCGGGGTCGTTGATGAGCACCACTACGGTTTTGCCCTTCACGTCGAGGCCGGCGTAGTCGTCCCACTTGTACTCGGGGGCCGTCACGCCGTAGCCGGCAAATACCAGCGGCGAGCTTTTGATTTCGACCGTAGGCTTCTCGCGCTCGGTCAGAAACATATAGTCTTTACGATATTTAAGCGTCAGGCTTTTGCCTTTCCTCGCAATGGTCGCCGTCGAGTCGGGCTTGCCAGCAATCTCGACCAGCGGCACCGGCTGAAAGTAGCTGCCGTTGTTGCCGGGTTTCAGCCCCAGCTTCTTAAACTCGCCGGCCAGGTAGCTCGTGGCTTTTTCCTCGCCCGCCGTAAATGGCCGCCGGCCCTGGTACTCATCCGAAGCCAACACCTTGATGTGCTGGGCAATGAGAGCAGGCGTGATGCCGTCGTTGGGCGTGGCCACGCTGGCCGTGTCGGTGGGGGCCGCCTCGGTGGGCTTGCCGTTGACAGCGGTTTCGGTGGAGGTAGTAGAGTTGCTTTGGCAGCTGGCCAGCAGGAGGCCGGCCGCGACGGGAAGCAGCCAGGGGCGAAGGGTAGGAAGGGGCATTGAAGAAAGTGTGGTTAAAAATGTTGGCAGCAAGCCCCTGCCGCAGTAGGCGGCTGGCTACCCGCTGCCATCAGCAGCGGTTGCGAAGGTAGGGCGGGCCAGCACGTTGACGCTAGCTCTCGGGTCACTTTTTAAGCGTGGCGCTTAGCAGGCGCTGAGCAGCGGCTCGCAACCCAGCCAAACAGTGCCCGCGTCACACCCGGGCCTGCTGAGTTGTTTTCTCCTAAAGTCAGATAGTATAGGTGGTTAAATTGCTGATAGTAATTGTGATGAGTAAAGATTTTGGTAATTAAACCAGCTTGGCTAATAGCTGATTAAGGCAAAGATGGAGTTGCTGCCCACTAACTATGCCTGCTACTTTCGGGGCCTACTTCACTCCTAATCGTCTATGTCACCTGCTCCCGTTACCACCTCCCGTCCTTCCGCCGCCTTTATTGCCGCCTCGTGGTTTGCCCTGCTCGCAGGCATGGGCGGCTTCCTGATTGGCCTCTGGAACGCCGCAATGGCGCTCAACGAAAAAGGCTACTACTTCACCGTGCTCATGTTCGGGCTGTTTGCCGTTATCTCCCTGCAAAAAACGGTGCGCGACCAGCTGGAAAAAATCCCCGTTACGGGCCTCTACTACGGCCTGGCCTGGTTTGCCACGCTGCTGGCTATTCTGCTGCTAGTGGTCGGCCTCTGGAACGCCACGCTTACGCTCAGCGAAAAAGGCTTTTATGCGATGGCCTTTTTGCTCAGCCTGTTTGGAGCCATTGCCGTGCAGAAGAATACGCGGGATATGGGTTCAGCACCGAAGGTTTCGGCTGGGATGGGGGATACTGAATAGGCGAGGGATAATAGGTGATTAACGCGTCACGACGCTGGTTAATTGCTCCAACTGCACCCGCAGGCGGTCACGCTCAGCCAGCAAGGCGTTGCGATTGGCTAGGAGGTAGGTTTGCTGGTCGGCTTCGTCGGCTTGGGCCAGGGCAAATGCCTCGCTGGCCCGTAGGCTGGTAAGCTCGTGCAGGAGTGCCGCGTGCTTGCTGGCCAATGTATCGCGGCGGGCACGCAATACCTCAACTGAGCTTAAGGTGGTGGTCGCAGTCGTGAAAAGGCCGCGCCGCAGGTAGAGTAGCTGCGCCTGTAGCCCGGCCACGTCCTGGCGCTGATAAGCACTAAGCACCTGTTGAAACGCTTCGGTGGCGGCGGCTTTTTGGGTGTCTGCTACGCGGTCGGGGTGGCAGAGCTGGGCGGCTTCGCGGTAGAGCTTTTTGAGCAGGGCGCGGCCGTCGGCGTCGAGGGCGAAGGTGTGGGCGGCCACGGCCTGGGCCTGCTCGCGGTCGTGGGCTTGCTGCTGGTAGCGCTGGTCGGCGCGCTGGTACTCGCTTTCAGCATAGGCCGAGGTGTGGCGCTGGTGGCTAGCCACATCGCGGCGCAGGGCCAGTACCTCTTGCAGCAGCTCGCCCAGCTCGCGCTGGTGCCACAGCTCGAAGGCCGTGAGCAGGCGGGTAGCTTCGGCGCGCTCGGCCTCGAGGGCCAGCAGCTCGGCTTCGAGCAGCCGGATTTCGAGGTGCAAGGCGGCCAGGTGGGGGTCTTCCCACACGCGCACCTGGGCGTGGGCGGCCACGAAGGCTTGCAGTAAGTCGGTCGCTTCGGCGTAGCGGTGGGTGCGCAGGGCGGCGAGCACGGCGGTCAGGCGCGGGTCGGCCAGGGGCTCGGCTTCGAGGCGGTCGAGGTGCTTGGGCAGGTCTTCGGTTTCGTGCAGCGTCAGTAGCGACTGAATGACGGCCAGGCGCTTGAGCACGCGCTGCACGGCCGGGTCGGCGGCCGGCGCATCGGGCTGGCCGGTGAGGCGGGCAAACTCGCGCAGAAAGTGCCGGGCCAGCTCGGGGTCGCCGGTGGTGAACACCAGGTTCTCCTCGTTGCGGTGGGCGGCTTTGTTAGTCCAGTTGTAGGAGCCGGTGAGCACGTCGCGCCCGTCGAGGATGCAGAATTTGTGGTGCATCAGCCGGTCTTCGACCACGAACACGCGCCCGCCGGACGCTTCCAGCTCGGCAAAAGGCAGCCCGCCCGGCTGGAAATTGATGGCTTTCTCGTCGCGCGTCAGGCACAGGACCACGGGCACCCCGGCCCGCTGCCGCGCCAGCAGCGCCGCAAATAACGTGTGGTCGGTAAACCACGCCACGGCCACGTGAATGGAATGCTTGGCGAGGCCAATTTCACGGAGCAGGACAGCGCGGATGTCGGTGAAAAAGGCTTCGGTTTGCATTTGTTTAACAATTAATTAGTCGCTATACTGAGATATTTCGTCACACCATTCTATCCATCCATCTTCATCTTCGGCGAGTCGAGCATCGTAAAGTTTCCCTAGCCACTCTAAAGCAAAAAGGTCTCCGAGCGAGTAGCTGCGCTCAAAGCAGTAGATTGACTCGCTGAATTTTTGAGACTTAAATAAATTCTCTCCTTTATTATACCAATACTCTGCTGAGCTTTCCTGCACCACCTCTTGTAATAAGTCTAACTGCGTTTGAGTTCGCCGAAGTACAGTAGCTGTGATGCTTACTGTAGCGGGTAGGTTAGATGCTCTAGGGTTTCTATCAGGTTGTGTTGTATGCTCGCTCATAAGGTTCAGATTATATATAGATTAACCTATGTAATTTGGTGGTGTTCCTACCTGTAAGCGGGTCAATCCGCTACATAAACCTTTTCAGTATGCTTACACCTGAGCAGTTTATAACCAAGACAGAAAAATTCAAACATGAAGTACGCCGCATTGCTGACAAGCACTCAGATAGGTTAAATACGCTGTTCGCTAATCCGGCAGGAGCGATTGCGCCTCTTTTTTATAACGGAAAAGATGCTAAGCTATACTATAATCTAAGGGTGCCTATCGACATCTACAGTGAAGTTGAAGAAGCGTTTTTTAAGCATTTTGGCAGTTAGAGCACAGAAGTCCCAAGCGTAAGTTTGGAACTTTAATCTTTGGTAATTTTCCGTAGCAGCCCCCGCGCCGCTTGCGTTCGTTGGAGCAGGTCAGGGCGGCCGGGCCGGGCAGCGGCGCGGGCAGGTGGGCGGTGGGCGTGAGGACGGGGTTCATGGCTGCAAGTATAACGAAAGAAGCCCCGGCGACTGGTCGAGGCTTCTGTTTTGGCAGGTAGGGCGGAGCTACGCTTGGGAAGGCGCGGGCTTCAGAACGAGTTGCACGCTCATATTGAGGGCCTCGAACACGCGGCGCAGGGTGGCGAGCGTTACGTTGGACGGATTGCGCTCCAGTTTGCTGATTTGGGATTTTTGCACCCCAAGGCGCTGGCCTAGCTCATCCTGGGTAAGGTGGTGGCGTAGGCGGTACTCGCGGATGGATTTGGGCAGTAGCTCCAGCGTTATCCGGTCTTCATACTCGGTGCGTTCGGGAGTGCCGGGGGTGCCGAATAGCTCGTCTTCGAGGTCGTTGAAGGCGGTAAGTGACAAGGGCGAGTCGTGATAGGAAGCCGATTGCGCGCGCGGAACTAATTTATTGGCTGGCATAATGGGTAAGAGTAAGTAGAGGTGAAAGGTTAGCCAGGAGTCAGCTGTCAAAATGCCGCCGTTTGAGCTGTTCGGCCTTCTTGATTTCCTGTGGGGGCGTTTTTTGCGTTTTCTTGTCCAGTCCGTGGGTACACACAATTAGCGTTTGGGTGGTACCCCGCGTATCCCAAAAAGCAAAGAGCCGGTAGGTGTGATTGGGCGCGTTGACGCTGAATTCATAGATGCCATCGGTGTTGACCAGCTTCTTGAAGTTGCTGACGGTTTCGCCTTCTTGTAGCCTCCGAATACTTACCCCAAAGTCTTGACGAATTTCTTTATCCAGAGATTTCAAAAAGTCTTTAGCTTCTGGCGTGAGGACGGCAATAATTGGCTTGGGCATTCAGGAGTTAGCTAGAAGGCAAGGCAAATTTACGAATAGTTTCCATATAACGACACCTGTTCGCAAGCAGCTATTACTTTGCCGGCTTATTCCCCATCACAAATTCCAGCGTGCCGCCCTGCCGCACCTCGCTCACTGGCAGAAATGGCCTAGCCAGTAGCTTGCCATTGAGTCGGGCCGATTGCACGTAGACGTTCTTATCGCTCTGGTTTTTAACCGTTACGGTGAAGGTTTTGCCCTCGCCGACTTGCAGCACGGCACCGTGCACCGCCGGGCTGCCCAGCGCGTACTCGCCCGAGGCGGGGGCGACGGGGTAGAAACCTAGGGCCGAGAAGATATACCAGGCCGACATCTGGCCGCAGTCGTCGTTGCCGCCGAGGCCGTCGGGGCCCTGGTGGTACATCTTGTTCAGAATCATGCGGATGCGGGGCTGCGTTTTCCAGGGCTGGCTGGTCCAGTTGTAGAGGTAGGCGGCGTGGTGGGCGGGCTCGTTGCCGTGCACGTAGTTGCCGATGATGCCGTCACGGGTAATGTCCTCGGTTTCGGCGAAGAACTTATCAGGCAGGCTCATGGTGAAGAGCGAGTCGAGGTGGGGTACGAAGCGGGCGCTGCCGCCCATTTTGGCGATGAGCGCAGCCGGGTCGTGGGGCACGTAGAGGCTGTAGTTCCAGGCATTGCCCTCGATATAGGCGGGGTCGCTGGTGGTAAGCACGTCGAACCTGACCCGGAACGAGCCATCGGCTGAGCGCGGGCGCATGAAGCCGATGCGGACATCGTACACGTTCTGCCAGTTGGCGGCCCGCTGGCGGAATTCCTGCTCGATATCGGCGCGGCCCAACTTACTGGCCGCCTGCGCAATGCAGTAGTCATCAAAGGCATATTCCAGGGTTTTGGACACTGACGCGCCACTTTTATCCTCGGGTACGTAGCCTTTATCCATATAGTCGCCCAGGCCATCGTACCAGCGCTGGCGGGCGGTGGTGATGCAGGCGTCGAGGGCGTGGTTCTGGTCGAAGGGGGCATTGCCGAGCACGATGGCATCGCAGAGTACCGGCACCGCGTGGTACCCAATCATGCACCAGTTTTCGTTGGCGTAGTGGCTCCACACGGGCAGCATGTGCTCGGCGCTCTGGTCGAAGTGAGCGAGCATACTCTGCACCATGTCGGCGTTGCGCCGGGGCTGCACGAGGTTGTAGAGCGGGTGCAGGGCCCGGTAGGTATCCCAGAGCGAGAAGGTGGTGTAGTTGGTGAAGCCCCTGGCCGTGTGGTTGTTCTGGTCGAGGCCGCGGTACTGGCCATCCACGTCCTGGTAGATGGTGGTGCCGGTAAAGGCGTGGTACATGGCCGTGTAGAAGTTCTCCTTATCGACCCGTCGCGGCGAGCTGATAGTAATTTTGCTCAGTTCCTGCTGCCACTGGGCCTGGCCTTTTTGCTTGTAGTCGGCAAAATTCCAGCCGGGCGCCTCAGCGCGCAGGTTAGCCAGCGCGCCGGCCGTGCTCACGGGCGAGAGGGCCATTTTCAGCTTGATTTGCTGACCGGCCTGGGTAGGCCCGAAATCGAAGTGCATGCGCAGCTGGCGCCCGGCCAGGTCGGGCCAGTTGTGGGCCTGGTCGAAGCGGCCCCAGAAGCCCCGGTAGGCTTGCCTGGGGTCGTAGCTGCGGCTGCCGTAGGTTTTGAAAGGCCGCGAAAAGCTCAGCGCGAAGTACACCGTGCGGGTGCGGCCCCAGCCGTTGGTTTGGCGGTAGCCGGTCACGAGCGAGTCGTTTTCGACCCGTACGAACGTCCAGGTATTCTTGCCGGGATAGTTATAAATCCCGGCCATTAAGTCGAGAATAACGTGCGACTCAGCCGCCTGCGGAAACGTGTACTGGTGAATGCCGACGCGGGTCGTGGCCGTCAGCTCAGCCAGAATATCATTGTCCGCCAGCCGCACTTTATAGTAAGCCGGCTCGGCCACCTCGGTCTGGTGCGAGTAGGCCGAGCGGTAGCCGCTCAGCGGCTTATCGGCGGTGCCGGGGTTAAGCTGGAGCGGCCCGGTGGTCGGCATTACCAGAAAATCGCCGAGGTCGGAATGGCCCGTGCCGCTGAAGTGCGTGTGGCTGAAGCCCACGATGGTAGGGTCTTTGTACTGATACCCCGCGCAGTAGGCGTATACCTCGGGGTTGTACTTCCCGTTCTGCTCGTAGCTGATGGTATCGGTATCGGGCGAGAGCTGCACCGCGCCAAAGGGCACCGTGGCGCCGGGGTAGGTGTGGCCCATACGGGCCGTGCCCACCAGCGGGTGGGCGTACTGCACCAGGTTTTCCTGGGCGTGGAGCGCCACAGGCAGGAGCAGGGCAGCGGCTGGCAGAAAGTGCTTCATGCCGGTAAAGTAAGCTGAAGCAACGGGGTCAGCTCTCTGTACGGCCTCGCTGGGCAAGCGCCTCGCGCCGGCTGCCGGCTAAAAACCCGGCGTATAGTGCTAGTCTACGCACCAGGTTATCAACGCCGACCCCAATTCCGTCCGGTACTAAGTGCCTGGCCGGTTAGCTACTAGCGCGGTTTCGGAATCAGTGGGCAGCTGCGCAAGTAGCGCGGACTGAAAGTCCGCGCTACGATACCGGGACTACGAAACGGCGCTAGGCCGACTTATCAGCAATAAAATTGAGGCCGAAAAACAGGTTTTCCTTTAGCAGCGCGTTGCGGCGCCATAGGTTGTTCTCGCGCTTCAGCAGGTGGGGCACGTTGTCGGCCTTAAACATGAAGGGCGGAAAGAGCCGGATGTACTGCACGCCGCTGGTCGGAATCCGCAGGCCCTGCCGGGCCAGCTCGCGGCGCCAGGTAGCCAGGTTACGTATGTTCTCGTTGCCGATTAAGATGTTCTTTTTCAGCGTGTCATCGTATATTTCGATAATGCGCTTGTTGCCCCGGCGCAGATAAAGCTTCAGGGTCTGCACTACGTTGCCGCCGTTTTCCTCCACGATAATCAGGTTACCGCCGGGGCGCAGGGTTTCGCGGAAAATGCGCAGCGCTTCCTGCAACGGCTCCAGGTGGTGCAGGGTGTCCTGAATAATGATGTGGTCGTAGGACGCGGCGGGCGGGGGCGAGTCAAACAGGTTTTCGTAGCTGTAGGTGAAGCCCGACACATCGCCAAACTGCGCCCAGTAGCGCAGGCGCTCCGGAATCTGGGCAAAATAGAATTCAAGCGTTGTACCGTGAACTTTATAGCCGTTCAGCGCCAGAAAGATAGCCGTGGTGCCGTAGCCGCAGCCGCAGTCCCAGATGGCGGCCTCCTGGTTGGGCAGGTGTTCCAGAATATAGTGCAGGCGCTGTACTACGTAGGCTTTGCGAAACTCGAAGCTGGCCGGGCTGGCCAGGAACTTGTAATAGCTGGTCAGCGCCGGATTGGCACGCAACTCATCTAAAAACAGCTCGAAGAACTCATTTACTGTCATATATAGAAACCACTGCCCGGAAAAAGCAAAAGGCTGGCAAGGTGAAGCAGTCCGGTAGCCCGGCGAAATTACGCGCCAGCCGGTAAAGCCACCTATCCGATGCGCGGTGGCAGGCCCTAAAATGTATAGGCGGCTGGCTGTCCCTCGGCGCGTGCTACGCTACCGGCAGGCGCATGACACGCGTTGTGAAACCAGCCAGTAGCCACCCGCGGCAAAAGAGCGAGCCTGGTAAGATTGCAAGTAAATGAAAAATTCGATAATAAACCAATACTTCAGATTAAAATACTAGTTGCGTAAATAGCGGCTGAGCGACGAAATGCTGGCAATGCCCAGCTGCTGGGCCTGCTGCCGGCGCATGAGCAGGCAATACGCGTTATTGAAGCCCAGCGGGGCGCGCCAGGCCAGGCCGTAGCGCCGCGCAAACTCGGCCTGCACGTAGCTGAATACCGCTCCCGGCCGGCCGCCCAGGGAGTCGAGCACGGCCCGCGATGGTTGCAGCAGCACTTGCAGGCCCGTGCCGGTGTACTCGGGATATAGGTCAATTTGCCCGCCCCGCAGGGCCTCAAAGCAGATAGTGGTGCCGCCCAGGCCGGTTTTAGTGGCCACTGCCAGGTCGGTATTACCCCGAATCAGGGCTGCGTACATTTCAATTAGTATATACTGTTCAGCAAAAATCTTGGAGCCCAGGCGTACTACGGGAGCCGTGGGCGGCAGCGTATGCGGCGCTTTCCAGAGGCCCTTGCGGCGCAGCCAGGCCAGGGCCACGGCGCGCGGCGCGCGGTGCAGGTAGTCTACCTGATAGTTTAAATTCGTCATGGCCGAGTCGGAAAGCTGGCCGCTGAGCTGGTCGAGCACCGGGCCAAGCTCGGGATGGGCGCGCAGCACGGCGGGGCGCAGCAGCGGCGCGGCAAAGTAGGGTGGCAGGGCGTGGCGGTCGTCGCGCAGCACCTGCAAGTCATAGGCCCGGATGCGCCCATCAGTCGAGTAGCCATCAATAACATCGACGTGGGCCGTGCGGGCTGCCTCGTACACCAGCGCCGGGGCCAGCACCACGTTGGGCAGATGCGTAAGGCCATACGCGTTGGTGAGGCCGGGCAGGCAATCGGCCCGGCCGATAAACTCGGGGCTGAAGCCCGCCCGCAGCCGGGCGCTGGCCTGGGGCAGCCAGTAGCCGCCCGCCAGCAGCGGCAGCGCCAGCAGCAGGCCGCCACCCACCAGGCGTACCCGCCGGGCCGATAGCTTTGCCAGAGCGCCCAATCCGGCATCAAAAGCCAGCGCCAGCCCGGCGGCCGGGATGGCCCCGGCCAGTATCATCACTGGATTATTAAGCGCGATGCCGCCGAAGATAAACTCGCCGAGGCCCCCCGCCGCCACGTAGGCCGCCAGGGTAGCCACGCCCACATTGATAACCGTAGCCGTGCGAATGCCGGCCATTATAACGGGCAGGGCCAGCGGCAGCTCCACGCGCCGCAGCAGCTGCCCATCCGTAAAGCCCAGCCCACGCGCTGCCTCCACCACCGCCGGCGGCACGGCTTGAATGCCGGCCACCGTATTGCGAATAATCGGCAGCAGGGAATACAGAAGCAGCGCCAGAATGGCTGGGGTAGCGCCAATGCCCAGCCAGGGAATCAGAAACCCGAGCAGCGCAATGCTGGGCACGGTCTGGAGCGCGCCGGCTGCGCCCAGCACGGCCGGTGCCCAGCGCGGCCGGCGCGTTAGCCACAGGCCCAGGGGCACGCCTACTGCCACGCCCAGCAGCAGGGCCGCGGCCGTAAGGGCAATGTGCTGGAGGGTTTGCTGGCCCAGCTTGCCAGCCTGCTCGTGCCAGAAGGTAAGCAGCTCAGAAAGGGTCTTCAAGGAGTAGAAAAACGCGTGGAATGCGAAAAAGAAGCAGTGCCTGGCAGGCGTGTTGGCAAATACTCAGCTCAACGCCGCCTCATCGGCCAGGGCCCGGCTAAAAGCGGCCAGCAGTGCTCCCTGCGTGAGCTGGTGCGGCGTATCGGCGAGGCGCAGGCCGGCTGCGCCGGCATCGGCCAGCCGGGCGAGGGCCTCGTGCACGCTGGCCGATGCCGGGATGGTGGGCAGGCCCGCCAAAGCAGCAGGAGTGGAGGATGCTAAAAACGGCTGCACCTCAGCCAGCGCGGTTACGCGCAGCTGCAAGGCCAGGCGCTCGGGCCCGAAGAAGCGGCGCACAAAGTCGTTGGCGGGGCGTAGCAGCAGCTCGCGCGGCGAACCCAGCTGCTGCAGCCGACCAGTGTGCAGCAGCAGAATGCGGTCGGCCAGCTCGAAGGCTTCCTGCACGTCGTGGGTTACGAGCACCACGGTTTTGCGGCGTAGCTCGTCGAGCTCCCGAAAGTCGCGGCGCACCGCGGCGCGGGTAAGCGGGTCGAGCGCGCCAAAGGGCTCGTCAAGTAAAATAACGGGTGGGTCGGCGGCCAGGGCGCGGGCCAGGCCCACGCGCTGCGCCTGCCCGCCCGAAAGCTGCGCCGGCAGCAGGGCGGCAAAGCGGGCGGCCGGCAGGTGCAGGCGTTCGAGCAGCGCGGTGGTGCGGGCGGCAGTTTCGGCGGCGGGGCGGCCCAGCAGGCCGGGCACCACGCCAATGTTCTGGGCCACGGTGTAGTGCGGCAGCAGCCCTACCTGCTGAATCACGTAGCCGATGCCGCGCCGCAGCTCCTCGGGGCGCTGCTGACGCACCTCGCGGCCGTTTATTTCAACCGTGCCGCCGTCGGGCTCAATAAGGCGGTTTAGGGTTTTGAGCAGCGTGGTTTTGCCGCAGCCGCTGGGGCCCAGCAGCACCAGCGTTTCGCCGGCGGCCACGTCAAAGCTGAGGTCATCGACGACAACCTGCGCCCCGTAGCGCTTGGTAAGGTGCGAGACGCGGATGACGGGCGGAGCAGCGGGCGAAGGCGTAGACAAGGCGCGGAGTGTGGCAGGCCAGCTGGGTGGCCAAGGTAGGATACGGGGGTGAGGAATTAAAAAGTAAAGACGAATAAGTTAAAATCAGGCGGGTTGTTTTAAATGATTAATATATGAAAAATGTGATATTTAGCCTGGCCTGAAGCAGCGGCGCGCCGGGAGGTCGGCGGCGCATACCAAATTCGGTTTTCCCCGCGTTCCATGCCATTGGCCCGGCTTCCCGACTATCCGACCGGCGTTTTCTAGCTACTTTTGACCGAATCCGGGCGTGCCTCAGCCGGCGCGCCCGCCCACCGAACCGCTGCCTTCCATGAAGCTACCCCCCCGGCTGACGCTGGCCGCCGCCCTGCTGGGTGCCGCCGCCGCCGAGCCTCAGCTTGCCCACGCCCAGCAAACCCAGACCTTCGCCAGCGCCGAGCGCTACTTTCAGGAAGGCCTCGACCTCTTCGATAGAAAGCAGTACGGCGCCGCCCAGCAGGCCTTTCAGCAGTACATGCAGCTGGGCGCCCGCCGCGCCGGCGAGCAAAGCGGCCCGGCCGCCGGCTCGGGCCGGCAGGAGCGCCTGGCCGATGCGGAATACTACTACGCCGTGAGCGGCCTCTACCTGCTGCACCCCGACGCCGAGGGCCTTATCCTGGATTTTGCCCGCCAGCATCCGGCCCACCCGCGCGCGGCCGTGGCGTATTTCGAGCTGGCCAAGTTTTATTTCGACCAGCAGAACTACGCGCAGGCCAGTACCTACTTTCAGAAAGTGGCCCCCGCCAACCTCAGCGCCAGCCAGCGCGCTGAGTCCGATTTCAAGCTGGGCTACAGCCACTTCCAGCTGAAGGAGTATGACCAGGCCCGCATCCTGTTCGACCGCAACAAGAAGCAAGACAGCCAGTACCGCTACGCCAGCTCGTACTACGCCGGCTACCTGGCCTACCGCGCCGGCGACTACGCCGGGGCCCGTAAAGACCTGCTCGTGGCTGCCGAAAACGACGCCTACCGCAGCGTGGTGCCGGCCATCATGACTCAGATTTATTACAAGGAAGGCAACTACGACGGCCTGGTAGCCTACGCCACCAAGGCCCTGCAGCAAACGCCACCGCCCCAAAGCGCCGACGAGATTCAGCTGCTGGTGGGCGATGCGTACTACCAAAAGCAGGACTACAAGCAGGCCGGCAGCTACTTCGACCAGTATGCCGCCGTGCATAAGGGCAAGATTGACCCCAGCCTGCAATACAAAATTGGTTTTGCTAACTATAAGGAAGGCGACTACCCGCACGCCATCGCCAGCCTCAAAAACGTGGCGACCCGCCGCGACTCGCTGGGGCAGAATGCGGCTTATCACCTGGGCCTGAGCTACTTGCAGGCTGGCCAGAAAACCGCCGCCCTGGCCGCGTTTGATGCCGCCCGCCAAAGCACGCTGCAAAAAAACCTGTCGGAAAATGCTACCCTCAAGTACGCTCAGGTGCAGTACGAGCTGGGCAACCTGCCCGAGGTGATTGCCGCCCTGCGCGACTTCCGCAAAAAGTACCCGCGCTCGAAAAACCAGGCCGTGGTAGACCAGCTGCTCAGCGACGGCTTCCTGTCGAGCACCAACTATGCCGAGGCCCTGACTTACCTCGAAGGCCTGGGCGACGACCGGGGCGACAAGCTCAATGGTACCTACCAGCGCATTGCCTACTCGCAGGCTGCCACGCTCTACAACGATGGCAACTACGCCCAGGCCCTGCCGCTGCTGGATAAGTCGCTGAAATACCCGCAGGATGACGCCCTGCGGGCTGCCGCCCAGGTGCTGCGCGGCGAAATCTACTCCGTAGGGCAGCAGTACCCCGAGGCCATTACGGCGTATGCCCAGGCCGCCCGCTCGGCCCGGCAGGGCGGCGTGAGCGACGAGGAAACCCAGTACGTGCAGCTGGCTCGCTACGGCCTGGGCTACGCTTATTACAACACCAAGCAGTACGACAAGGCCCGGCCGCAGTTTCAGGCCTACCTCGCCGACCCCGCCGCCAAGCCCGCCGACCCCAACTACTACGATACCACGCTGCGCTTAGCGGATACGTACTATATAGCAAAAAACTATCAGCAGGCGCTGGACTTGTACGACAAGGTTATTCAGGCCAACGCTGTGGATAAGGACTACGCCTACTACCAGAAGGGCGTGACGCTGGGCCTGCTGGGCCGCAAGGACGAGGCCAGCCAGACGCTGGCAGCCCTGCTCAAGAGCAACCCCGACTCACGCTACGCCGAGCAGGCAGTATTTCAGCAGGCCCAGCTGGCTTTCCAGGCCGGCGACTACGGCCCGGCCGCCGAGGGCTTTACCCGCCTCATCGAAAACCGGCCCACCTCAAGCCTGCTGCCCGATGCGTATCAGCGCCGCGGCGTGGCCTATGCCAACCTGGAGCAGCAGGATAAGGCGGTGGCTGATTTTCAGAAAGTGCTCAGCGACTACCCGCGCAGTCCGGCCGCCCAGCAGGCGCTTTACAGCCTGCAGGAAAGCCTCACGGCCCTGGGCCGCACCGAGGAGCTCGACCAGGCCGTGGCCAGCTTTAAGGCGCAAAACCCCACCAGCAAGGCTACCGAGAGCGTCGAGTTTGAAGCGGCTAAGTCGCTCTACCTGGCTGAGAAATACGCGCAGGCCCTGCCCCGCGTGCAGGCTTACCTCAAGCAGTACCCCGACAATGCGCTGGCCCCCGACGCGCGCTTTATTCTGGCCGACTCGTACCTGAAAACGGGGGAGAAGGCCACGGCGCTGCCGCTGCTCAAAGCGGTGGTAGCCGACAATAAGAGTGAGTTTGTGAACCGGGCCGTGGGCCGCGTGGCCGACCTTGAGCTGGAAAATAAGAATTATCCCGAGGCCATCCGGTACTACGACCGCCTGCGCACGGCCTCAGCCAACCGCCGGGAGGTGGCCACCGCCACGCTGGGCCTGCTCAAGGCCACGTACGACAGCGGCGACTATACCAAGGCCCGCAGCATTGCCACCGACCTGAGCACCCTGGCCGGGGCCACAGCCAACGCTACCAACACGGCGCTGCTCTACCAGGGCAAGGCCGATTTTAAGCTTGGCAACCTCGACCAGGCCGCTACCGAGCTGGCCGCTGCCGTGGCCGCGGCTCCCAGTGATGCCACCGGGGCCGAGGCGCAGTACACGCTGGCCGAAGTGCTTTTTAAACAGAAGAAATACGACGAGGCCATCACGCAGGCCTTTAAGGTCAATTCCAACTACAGCGCCTATGAGCTGTGGCAGGGCCGGGCCTTCCTGCTGCTGGCCGATGTGTACACCGCCCAGCGCGACATCTTTCAGGCACGGGCTACGCTCAACTCCATTATCGACAATAAATTTCCGGTAGCCGAAGTCGTGGAAGGCGCCCGCCAGCGGCTCAAAGGCTTGCCCGCCAGCGATGATGAGCCGGCTCCTTCCGCCGAGGCCCCGGCCAAAGCTCCGGCCTCCAAGGCTGCCACGCCCCCAAAAGCTACCCCGGCCAAATCGGCGTCGGCCAGCCCGACCACTCCTAAAACGCCTGTCCGCAGTCAACAGGCAGCGCCCGCCAAGCCCGCCGGCAAATGAGTAGCCCGCTGCCTGTTCAGCGGATTGCTTAACTCATTTTCTTAGTAGCTCGCTCGCATAAAATCGCTTTAATGAAACGTTTAGAGGTGATAAAATCAAGCTTTACTTCCATAGGTGGCCGGTCGCTGCTGGCCGCTGGCCTGAGCGGAGCCGTGGCCTTTGGCGCGCAGGCGCAGGGCCAGCCGGGCAAAGGCAAGCCCCGCGGCACCATCCAGGATGCCGAGATTGAGATTGTGAAAGACCGGGTAAATACCCTGCCCGAGGCCAGCCGGAATTTCGAGAAAATCCGGCTCGACCCGCCGCCCAGGCCTACCCGGCAGGTTACGTATACCTACCCCGATTTCCGGCTGCCCGCTACCCGCCTCAATCCCTCGGTGCAGGTGCTCACGGTGGCCCAGGAAGAGCTGGAGCCGCTGACCGGCAACTACCTCAAGCTGGGCCTGGGCAACTATGGCACGGTGTACGGCCGGGCGCACCTGCACTCGACCCGCAACGACCAGTACAGCTACGGCCTCGACGTGCGCCACCAAAGCTCGGCCACCGGCCCCGTCGATGGCAAGAACTCGGGCGTGAGCCAGACCAGCGCCACCGCCACCGGCGAGTATTATAAGGGAACCACGGCCCTGGGAGCCGCCCTGGATATTGCCCGCGATACCTATCATTTCTACGGCTACGACCGCACCCGGCTGCCCGATGCTCCCGATGCCGATGCTATTAAGCAGACCTTTACCCGCTTCGGTGTGCGCGCCTACGCCCGCAACCGCGCCCCCGACGCGCAGCTGCAGTACGAAGTGGGGCTGGGCTTTAAGCATTTCAGCGACTCGTACAACGTAACGGAGAGCAACTTCCTGCTTGATGGCAAAGCCGGCTACGCGCTGAGCGAAACCAGTCGCCTCACGCTGGATGCGCAGGGCTCGCTTATTTCCGACAAGCAGCCGGCCGTGTTCGGGGGCTTGTCAGCGACCTGGTGCGCACCCGCAACTTCGTGCAGGCCACGCCCGCCTATGAGCTGACCGGCAAAACCGGCCTTACCCTCACGCTCGGGGCCACCCTCGGCTACTCCAGCGATGCAATTGGCAGCTCCAGCAAGGGCATGATTAACCCGGCCGTGCGCCTTGGCTATGCCCTGGTACCCGAAAAATTCGTGGTGTACGGCGGCCTGGGCGGGGCCATTCAGCGCGTCACGCGCTACGACCTGAGCCAGGAAAACCCCTGGCTGGCTCCGGGTCAGACCCTGGCCGACACCCACGCCGGCCCCACTGTGTACGGGGGCTTCACCTCAACGCCGGTCAGCGGCCTGGAGCTGGCCGCCCGCGCCACGTTCGGCCGCTCGCGCAACCTGTATTTCTACCGCAACTCGCTGGCCGATACCAGCAAGTTCGACCTTGTGTACGACAGCACGACCATCAACGTCGTGAACGTACATGCCGAGGCGCTCTACAGCGCCAGCGAGAAGGTACGGGTGGGCTTCAAGGCTGATTATAACCACTACGGCGTTAAGTCGTTGGCGCAGGCCTACGGCCAGCCGGCTTTCCTGGGCACGCTCTACGGCACCTATAACGTGTTTGATAAGCTGTTGCTCGGGGCTACGTTCTACTACTATTCGTCAAACTACGGGGTAGGCTATGCGCCTGGCGTTACACTGCCCGTGCCACCCCCCCCCGCACCGTCGTCGACCGCCAGACCAATTCGGTTATCGACCTGAGCCTGCGGGCCGATTATCGGATTACCCCAAAGTTCAGCATCTTTGCCATGGGAAATAACCTAGCCAACCGCCACTACCAGCGCTACCTGAATTATCAAAGCCAGGGAATCAATGCAATAGCCGGGCTAACGTACTCATTTTAAGCCGCCGGGCCTTTCCGGTGCGAGAAAGCGGAGCACGATAGCCGGGAAATTGCCTTTTTCTGCCCTTAACTTTAGCCTCATAACTTTTACCTGCCCGCCCGCTAAGCCTCTCACTCAATGAACCTTTCCGACCACCTACGCCCTTTGCTCCGCGACCACGACTGCGTGATTATTCCGGATTTTGGGGGCCTGGTGGCCGAGTATACCCCGGCGCGGGTGCAGCCTGGCGGCCGGCACCTGCTCAGTCCGCCTACCCGCCAGGTAGCTTTTAATCAGGCCCTTACCCGTAATGATGGCCTGCTCGTCGATGCCCTGCGCCAGCACCTGGGCCTGCCGGCCGCCGAAGCCCGCGAGGCCTTGCGCCAGGCCGTGGCCGCCCTGCACCGCGACCTCCAGACCCAGCAGCGCACCGAGCTGCCGGGCATCGGCGTATTTCGGCAGTTGGCGGGCCGGGGGCTGCAATTTGAGTATACCGGCACCGATAACCTGCTGACTGCCTCTTTCGGCCTGCCCGAGCTGACAGCTCACCCGGTATCGGTCATTGACGCCCGCCTGGCCCGTGAGCAGCAGGCGCAGCTGGTGCCCCGCCTGCGCTCCGCCAGCCGGGGGCTTCGGCTGCGCCGGGCCGTGCCAGGGGCGGCTATCGGCCTGCTGGCCGGCCTGGCCGTGGCCGGCCTCTACCTGCTGAATCTACACCCCGCCGTATTGCCCACCGCCTGGCAGGGCCGTCTGCCCCGCTGGGAGCAGGCTCCGCACCAGGCCGTGCCGCAGCAGGCGGCGCTGGCGCAGCCCGGCTTCTCGGTGCCGGTGGCCGGGCCGGTATCGGAGGCAGCCCCTGCTCCGGCCATGGTGACAGAGAAGCCCGAAGCGGCCTTCGTCGCCGCTCCGGCCCAGGCAGCCCCCAGGCAAACCGACCCCGTTGATGCCCTGCTCTCGCGGCGGCAGTCGGTACCCAGTCCGGTACCCGTGCGCCCCAGGGGCAAAGCCCGCAAGGTGCCGGCCGCGGCAGCCATCGCCGTTGCCAATGAAAGCAATATTGCCCGGCCCGTACCACTGGCTCAGCGCCATGCCGGGGCGGGCAACATGACTACCTCCTACGCGGTAGCTACGGCGGCTCCGAAGCCGGTGCCGGCTTCGGTAACTCCGGCGGCTGTAGCCGCCCCGGTGGCTCATCCGGCTATGGCGGTGCCTACGGGCAAGTCTTCGGCGGCAAGGCCCACCAAAGCGGTTTTCAAGCCGCTTGCCAAGCCTGCTTTTGCCCCGGCTTCTTCAGCTTCGCAGGCCGCCACTACAATTAAAAGCCGCACTGGCCGTTACTACCTTATCGTAGCTGCTTACGGTTCGCTGGCTCATGCCGAGGAAGGGCGCCGCAACCTGGCCCATGCCGGCCGGCCGGCCAAAATACTGCTGCCGCCCCCCGGTAGCCGCCTTTATCGCCTGTCGGCCGTCGACTTCCCCGACCGCGCCTCGGCAGTGGCCGCGGCCGGCCGCCTGCGCCAGAACCGGCACTTCGATAAAGGGCTGACTATCCTGCCCTATTAATCTGAACGCGAACGCATTGCCTGTTCGGGCTGGCGCCGCGCCGGCCTGCTCTTTCGTTTATCCTCTCTTTCGCTGAATGTCCGTCTTCCTGCTGCAAGCTGCCCCCGCCGTTACCACTATTGCCACCGATACGGCTGCGGCCCATGCCAACGCCATGGCTGCCGCCGCGCCCGGCCTCTCCCTCATCGACCTGATACTGAAAGGGGGCTGGATAATGCTTCCCATCTTATTGCTTTCAATCATTTCAATCTATATTATGATTGAAAGGTATATTACCATCCGCAACGCAGCCGGTAATCCCGACTCGTTTATGGCTGGTATCCGGGCGCTTATGCTGAAGGGCGACTTGCAGGGCGCCAAGCTCTACTGCGCCCAGAACCCCTCGCCGCTGGCGCGCATGGTGGAGAAAGGCCTGCGGCGCATCGGCCTGCCCATCACCGAGATTGAGGCCAGCGTCGAAAATGTGGGCAAGATTGAAATTGCCCGCCTCGAAAAGAACATCAGTATCCTGGGCATCATTGCCGGCATTGCGCCCATGCTGGGCTTCGTGGGTACCATTATCGGCGTTATCAAGATATTCTTCGCCATCTCGTCAAGCGGCGAGTTTGGCATTACGCAGATTGCCGGCGGCCTCTACACCAAGATGGTAACCTCGGCGGCCGGCCTCATCGTGGGCATGATTGCCCACATCGGCTACCACTGGCTCAGCATTCTGGTCGAGCGCATGGTATTTCGCATGGAAAACTCGGCCGTCGAGTTTATGGACATCCTGCAGGATAATTAATTATTTGATGTGGAAATGTGGGAAACGAGAAAATGACTAGCTAGTCGCGCCAGGTGCTGAGTAGCAATTCTCACATCTCCCACATTTTCAAATTTCCACATTTAACAACGTGAATCTTTCCCGCCGCCACCGCCTGTCTTCGCACGTCGAGACCAGCTCGATGAACGACATCATGTTCTTCCTGATGCTGTTCTTCCTGATTGTGTCCACGATGGTGAATCCCAACGTTATCAAGCTGTTGCTGCCCAATGCCAAGAGTAGCAAGCAGGTGATGAAGCAGCCCATTACGGTATCTATCAACGCGGCCGGGGAGTATTTCGTCAATAAGAAGCCCGTGACGGCCGCTTCGCTTGAACCCGAGCTGAAGGCGCTCATTCCGGCCGGGCAGCCCGCCGAAGCCCAGCCCACGGTAGTGCTGCGCGTCGATGCCGGCCTGAACGTGCAGAAGCTGGTCGACGTACTGGAAATCGGCAACCGCCTGAAGATGAAAATGGTGATGGCGACTCAGTCGCAACAGGCGGCTGGAAAATAGTTGTAAGTCAGGCGTTAAAAGTTATGAGCTGGCAGCTTTTGGCTTATTACTTTAACTCCTGCCTTTTAACTCAAAACTCATAACTCCAAAAAATGGCCCTCGACTATCCCGAACAGCACCGCCGCGAGGCTCTGATTGGCACGGTGGTCGTGCATCTGCTGCTGGCGCTGCTCTTTTATTTTGTGGTATTCAGAGGCCCCGACCCGCCGCTGACTGCCCTGGGGGGCGACGGCGTAGAGCTGAACTACGGCCTTGATGAGGCCGGCTCGGGCGATATTCAGACCAAAGCCACTGCCAATGCCTCGCAAAACCGCGAAGACTCGCGCCCGGCGGCGGCCCGGCCCAACCCCACGCCGCAGCCGGCCCAGCCGCAGGTAGAGCGTACGGCGCCGGCCCAGCCCGCCGCCCAGGAAAAAGTACTCACCAGCGACGCGGAAGACGCCGGCGTGACTACTCCGCCCGTTGAGAAGCCCGCCCCCAAGGCAGCCGAGGCCGTGCGCGAAACGCCCAAGCCCCGCGAGCAGCCCCGCACCTTATACACGCCCAAAGGCAGCGCTAGCGGCGTGGCCGGCGGCAACGGCGTAAACGGCAGCAGCAGCGCGCCTACCGGCAACAGCAACGGCGACCATCCCGGCACGGTGGGCGACCAGGGCAGCCCCAACGGCTCGCTCGATGCCAAGGCCCTGTATGGCCAGCCGGGCAGCGGCGGCAGCGGCTCGCGCCCCGGCAGCGGGGGCGGCAGCGGCCTCGAAATGAGCGGCTGGCGCTTTGAGAATACACCCGTGGTGGAGGCCGTGGACGACAACCCCGGCGTGGTGCGCTTTAAAATTAAAATCACCGACGACGGCGAAGTGGAGTCCGTCACCAAAGTATCGGGCAATGTATCGCCGGCCCAGGAGAAGCTCTGCCGCGACAAGCTGCTCGACGCCAACTTTGTGAAAACCAACGCCGGGGCGGGCGGGGCTACGGGCTTTTATACGTTCCGCTTCACCGTGAAATAGATTTGAATTAAAAAGGAAGACTAAAAACCGGGTGGCCTTGTGGCGGTCGCTTTACTTTTAATTCTTCATTCTTCATTTTTAATTCCCATGACTTACCCCGAAACCCTGGCCTGGCTTTACGCACAACTGCCCATGTACCAGCGGGTAGGGGCGGCCGGCTTCAAGAAAGGCCTGGGTAATACGGAGGCGCTGGCGGCGGCCCTGGGACATCCCGAAACGAAGTTTCGCAGCGTACACGTGGCGGGAACTAACGGCAAGGGCTCGTCGTCGCACCTGCTGGCGGCGGTGCTGCAAAGCGCCGGCTACAAGGTGGGGCTCTATACTTCGCCGCACCTGCGCGAGTTTACCGAGCGCATTCGGGTGAACGGGCAGGAGCTGGCTCCTGCATATCTGGTGCGCTGGGTGGCGGAGCACCAGCCCCTGTTTGCCGATATTCAGCCGTCGTTTTTTGAGATGTGCGTGGCGCTGGCCTTCGACTATTTCGCCGCCGAGCAGGTCGATGTGGCGGTAGTGGAAGTGGGCCTGGGCGGCCGGCTCGACTCCACCAATATCATTACGCCGCTACTATCGTTAATTACGAACATCAGCTACGACCACCAGGCCATGCTGGGCAATACGCTGCCCGAGATTGCGGGCGAAAAGGCCGGTATTATCAAGCCCGGCCGGCCCGTAGTGGTCAGCCAGACGCAGCCCGAGGTAGCCGCCGTATTTGAGGCCAAAGCCCGGCAGGAGGGCAGCCCGCTGCTGTTTGCCGACACGCGCTACGAAGCGCGCCCGGCCGCTGTCGAGGCTGGAATATGGCAAATACTAGATATTTGGCGTGCTGGCCAGCCGTGGCTCGCACACGTGGAGCTGGGCCTGCTCGGCGACTACCAGCGCCTGAACCTGCCCGGCGTGCTGGCGGCGCTGGATGAGCTGCGCGCGCAAGGCTTCACTATCCCGGAAAGTGCCCTGCGCCAGGGGCTGCGCGAGGTAACGCGCCTGACCGGCCTGCGCGGCCGCTGGAGCATCATCGGTCAGCACCCGCTGGTGGTGGCCGACACGGGCCACAACGAAGCCGGCCTGCAGCTTGTGCTGGCGCAGCTGGCCCGGGTGCCGCACCAGCATCTGCACCTGGTTATCGGCGTGGTCAACGACAAGGATATAGCGAAGGTGCTGGGGCTGCTGCCCCGCACGGCCACGTATTATTTCTGCCAGGCGGCTATTCCACGGGCGCTGCCGGCTGCCGAGCTGGCGGCCCAGGCGGCGGCCGTAGGCCTTCGGGGCGAGGCCTACGGCCCCGTAGCTACTGCCGTGGCTGCTGCCCGCGCCGCCGCCGGCCCCGAAGACGTTGTCTTCATCGGCGGCAGCACCTTTGTGGTGGCTGAGGTAGCGGAGTTGTATCAGTAGCACGGCCGCTGGCGCGGCCGAAGGGGAAACAGCGTGGGATTAGCGCGTAGTTTTGTGACCCTTTTAGCCTAAAAAATAAGTTACCGTGCCCCGCATTAAACTCCAGCGCTTCGCCGAAAATGCCACCCGACCCGATATCGTAGAGCCGGGCAAGCCAGCTTTTGGCCAGCTTTCCGGCCGTTGGGGCGCTGATTTTTTCCACAACCACCATCCGCTGGTGCTCGAAGTAGGCTGCGGCAAAGGCGAGTATACCGTGGGCCTGGCCCAGCTTCATCCCGAGCAGAATTTCCTGGGCCTCGACATCAAGGGCGAGCGCATCTGGCGCGGCAGCACCCGCGCCGAGGCGCTGGGCCTGCAAAACGTGGGTTTCGTGCGCTTGCTGGCGCACCAGCTCACCGAGCACTTTGCCCCCGGCGAGCTGAGCGAAATCTGGATAACCTTCCCTGACCCGCGTCCCCGCGACCGCGACATTAAGCGCCGGCTCACGTCGCCGCGCTTTCTGAATATGTACCAAACGCTATTGGCCGCCGGTGGGGTAGCCCAGCTCAAAACCGACAGCGAAGGCTTATTTGAGTACACTTTAGAAGTCCTGGCCGGGCGACCCGAAGCCCGCATCGAGGTTGCGACCCGCGACCTCTACGCCGAAACTGACCCGGCTTTCGCGGCGGCTCAGGCTATCCAGACGCACTTTGAGGGCAAGTACCGCGCGGTGGGCGTGCCCATCAAGTACGTGCGGTTTACGCTATAGCATGGGCTCGGCGAGTCCGCGCGTGGGAACAGGGTGCTGCATATTACCACGCGCGAACTCGCCGCGCTCACGCTACTACGCTTCTTCCAGGGCCTCAAATACGGCTTCCAGCTCGGTAAAATCGCGCAGGCCGGGCTTTAGCTCCTCGCCCCCGGCCAGGACAAGGCCCGCCGGATGCACCTGCTGGGCCAGGTCGGCGGCTTCGGTGGGGTCGGTGGGGCTGGCCAGCCACAGCGGCGCCTGGCGGGCCAGCTGGTGCCAGTAAGTGTAGTCGGCCGGGTAGGGGCGAGGGGCGGTGGTAAACAAGGCAAAGCCCTGCGGAAAAGCGGCGCTGACATCATGAAGGGCCGTCGCGTAATGGGCCTGATTGGTGATAAGATTGGCGGGTACTTCAATCAGGACGGGCACCGCCAGCCCTTCGGGCCAGGCCTGGCGGGCGCGGTCGAGGCGCAGCAGCACACCCGTCAGGCCGCATTCTTCGACCAGGCGGTTGATTTCGGGCCCGGCCACGTAGCCAAACTCGCCGATGATATCGACGCCGGCCACCCAGCCCGCCAGCTCACGGGCCGTGGCCGAGTCCACGGCCCCCGGCAAGCTGGGGTCGAGCGTAAAAATGAGGCCCTGGGCCCCCATGCCCGCGCAGTAGCGGGCGTCCGAAAGATTGTTGATGCCGCGCACGAGCACGGGAAGAGCTAAGGACATTTCTTCAGTGAGTAGTGAACAGTGAGCGATTAGTAGTGAGCCGCAAAGGTCGTTCCGATAACTACTCACTGCTCACTACTCACTGCTCACTACCTTTGTAGTGGCGCCAGTCGGAACATTCACCTCCCTGAGTGGCTTGCCGCTTTCATGAACCCAACCCCAACCAAAGGCCGCGTTCTCGTGGCCATGAGTGGCGGCATCGACTCGTCGGTAGCCGCCGTGCTGCTGCACGAAGCCGGCTACGAAGTAGTGGGCATGACGATGAAAACCTGGGACTACGCCACGGCCGGCGGCTCGAAAAAAGAAACCGGCTGCTGCTCGCTCGACAGCATCAACGATGCCCGCGATATTGCCGTGCGCCTGGGCTTTCCGCACTACATCATTGATATCCGCGACGAGTTTGGCGATTTTGTTATCGACAACTTTACCAGCGAATACCTGGCCGGCCGCACGCCTAACCCCTGCGTGCTCTGCAATACCCACATTAAGTGGGATGCCCTGCTGCGCCGCGCCGACCAGCTTGGCTGCGAGTTTATTGCCACCGGCCACTACGCCCAGATTCGCCAGGATGCTGATACTGGTCGCTTTGTGGTGAGCAAAGGGCTGGACGAAAACAAAGACCAGAGCTACGCCCTATGGGGCGTGACGCAGCAGAGCCTGAGCCGCACGCTGTTTCCGCTGGGGGCCATGCGCAAAACTGAGATTTACGACGAGGCGCGCCGCCGGGGCTTCACGGCGCTGGTCAACAAGCCCGAGAGCTACGAAATCTGCTTTATTCCCGACAATGACTACCGCGGCTTTTTGCGTCGCCGCGTGCCGGGGCTGGAAGCCCGCGTGGCCGGGGGCCGCTTTGTGCTGGCCGACGGCACCGAGCTGGGCCGCCACGAGGGCTACCCGTTTTACACCATCGGGCAGCGCAAAGGGCTGGGTATTGCCCTGGGTTTCCCGGCCTACGTGACGGCTATTCGGCCCGAAACCAACGAGGTAGTGCTGGGCAACTACGACGAGCTGGCCAGCACCGCTACCACCGTACACATGCTCAACATGGGCAAGGTCGGCAACCTGGAAGGGCAGGGCCTGGTGCCGGCCGTGGTAAAAGTGCGCTACCACCACGCCGGCTCACCGGCTTTCCTGGAGCAGCACGGCGACAAGATTAACATCTACTTCACCGAGCCGGTGCACGCCATTACGCCCGGCCAGGCCGCCGTTTTCTACGATGGCGATGATGTGCTGGGCGGCGGCTGGATTGAGCGCCACGTGATTGGCGAGGTGCCGGTGGCGGCTGTAACGGATGACGTTGAAGTATAAAAATATGTTATTTTATATAGTAAGTAAGTAAATCGTCAGCTAGTAGTATCTTGGAAGGCCAACTGGGCGGGTAGCCGCGAGGCTCCCGCCTTTTTTATATTTATGAGCTCATTTCTCCGCTTGCTTGCCGCTTATCGCCCCTGGGCACTTGGTCTGCTGGCCTTGCCGGTGCTACTGGCCGGCTGCCGGCACGATGTGGTAGTGGTGCCCGCCTACGACAATTACTTTCCCGTTGAGGTAGGCACTTATCGCACGTATGCCGTGGCCGATTCCAGCTGGCTGAAAGGCGCGCTGACGGTCAGCAACTACCAGTTTCGGGAGCGCGTAACCGAGCAGTTTGCCGATGCGGCGGGGCAGCCGGCCTACCGCCTGGTGCGCTCCAAGCGCCCCAACAGCGCTGCCGGCTGGGTCGATGACAGTGCCTTTGTGGTGCAGCCCATGGCGCGGGCCGTGGTGGTAACCCGCAACAACATCCGCACAGTAGCGCTGATATATCCGGTGCAGGCGAATAAAGGGTGGAACGACATGGCCTTTTCCGCCTCGCCCGACACTATCACCAGCCTTACCCGTTTTTATGGCCCCAACGTGGCCGCGCCGTATACCGTGCCGGCGGCTCAGGGCCAGCCTGCGGTTACGTACCCTGTCACCGTTACCACCAAAACGACCCTCGATGGGGGTATCGACGACGTGAATGCCTTGTACCAGAGGGGGTTGCAGCAGGTGTATGCCAGTGGTACCGGCCTGGTGCAGCGGCGGCGCTTTAGCCACAATACCTACTACCTGCTGCCCGACAACTCCACCAAGCTCACGCCCGGCGTGGTGCAGGATGGGTACTCGCGCTTCGAAGTGCTGATTGACAAGGGAACGATATAGTGGGTATTGCGCCGGCCAGCCGCTCCGGTAACCACGCTGATATTACCTGTAGTGCTATAAATATGAAAAATTTATTAGGTGCAGTCGCTGCCTTGCTGCTGCTCGTGGCCGCCGCTCCCGGTGCCCGGGCCCAGACGACCGGGTACCGCTACTTTGTGTATTTCAAAGACAAGGCCGGCACCCCGTACTCGGTGGCTCAGCCTCAGGCATTTTTGTCGGCCCGCGCGCTGGCGCGGCGTAGTCGCCAGGGCATAGCCGTGCGTCCCCGCGACCTGCCCGTGAGTCCGGCTTACCTGACCCAGCTGCGGGCCGTGCCGGGTAGCCCCCAGGTTTTGTACACCTCGCGCTGGCTCAACGGCGCCGTAGTCGCCTGCGATTCGGCCACCCTGGTGCAGGTGCAGCGGCTGCCGGCCGTGCAAAGCACGCAGCTGCTAAGCCGGGCCGCCCCACAGTCGCCGCGGCCGGCCGGTGCCGTTACCTCCATTGCCACGCCGCCCGCGCCCGCCACCCCGCGTGCTACCTACGGCCCCGCTTATGCCCAGAACCAGCTGCTGGGCGTCCCCGGCATGCACGAGGCGGGCTTTCGGGGCGAGAATATGCAGATTGCGCTATTTGACGCCGGTTTTCCGGGGGCCGACCAGCTCACGGCCCTGCAAAATGTGCAGCAGCAGCATCGGGTAGCCAGCACCCGCAACTTTGTGGATGGCGGCCGGCAGGTGTACCTGCGCAACGGCCACGGCACGGCCTGCCTCTCTACGATTGGCGGCGAATTACCAGGATACTATATCGGAACCGCCCCGCACGCCACCTTCCACCTCTGCATTACGGAGGATATTGACAGCGAGTCGCCGGTGGAAGAAGCCAACTGGCTGGCCGCCGCCGAGTATGCCGACTCGGTCGGCGTCGATGTTATCAGCTCGTCGCTGGGCTATACTACCTTCGATGATGCGGCCTTATCGCACAGCTACGCCGACCTCAACGGCCGCACGGCAATTAGCAGCCGGGCGGCCCTGGGAGCCGCCCGCGTGGGGATAGTGGTCGTAAACTCGGCCGGCAACGATGGCGGCAACAGCTGGCATTACGTGAGCGTGCCGGCCGATGCGGACAGCATCATTACGGTCGGGGCCGTCGATTCGCTGCGCAACCACGCCGGCTTCAGCTCCTACGGCCCAACCGCCGATGGCCGCATCAAGCCCACGCTTTCTTCCATGGGCGTGTCGTCGGCAGTGCTGACGCCCAGCGGCACCATCATGCGCGGCAGCGGCACCTCCTACGCCTGTCCCGAGCTGGCCGGCCTGGTAGCGGGCTTCTGGCAGGCCAACCCCACGCTCACGGCGCAGCAGGTAATTGCGGCGCTCAAAAACGGCGCCTCCCAGGCGCAAAGCCCCGATAATACCCTGGGCTACGGCATTGCTGATTTTGGCAAAGCCTACAACCTGCTGCACCCCAGCGCCCCGCTGGCTGCCAGCGCCGGGCCGGCGGCCGAGTCGCCCCTGGCCATCTTTCCCAACCCCAGCCAGCGCGAGGAGCTGATGCTGAGCGTGCCACCCAGCCTGCGCCGCCAGGTGCTGCGGGTGCGGGTGCTCGATACCAAAGGGGCCCTGCTCAGCGAGCAGCTGCTGCCCGCCAGCCCGGCCGCAACGGCGGCGCTGCGCCTGCCTGGTCGCCGCCTGGCGCCGGGCGCTTACCTCTGCACCGTGCAGCCGGTGGCCGGCGGAGCCCTGCAAACGGTGCGGTTCGTGCGGCAGTAGAATTGCTAATTAAAATAGCTTGTTTGAGCCAAAAATATTGGTATTGTGACTTTGTCTGCGTAACTTTAAGCCGTCAATCAGACGCCTCTTTCTATGTTACAGCTAATGACGACCAAGCGCATTGGGCGCCGCCAGTTTCACTTCACGGTGGAAGGCAAAAACTTTCACGAAGCCGTGGCCGAGTACGACCGCCTGAGCTTTCAGGACGTGGCCGCCTGCGGCCTCTGCGGCTCCGATAACCTGGACCTGACCTCGCGCGTAGCGCAGGGAAAATTCAAATATACCAGTGTGAAATGCCGCGACTGCAAAGGTGACCTCACCTTTGGCAAGCGCGAAGACGATGACCAGACGTACTTTCTGCGCCGCAAGGAAAGCGGCGAGCTCGACTGGCGCCCCTTCGAGAAGAAAGCCGACTAGGTTACTTAAGCCGCCAGGGGTGCGGGCGAAGGAAGAAAAAGGCTGTTGGGCTTGCTACGGGTAGGAGCAAGCCCAACAGCCTTTTTCTTTCCCCACTTTTCCTTTCTGCGCCTCATACTACGCTCCGTACTTTTGTTGCGATGAGCTATTCCCTGCCCGACCCCATTTCGCCGCGCCCGCGCCGCGAGCCGCTGCTGGCCCCCTCGCTGCTGGCCAGCGACCTGGCCAATATCCAGGCTACTGCCGAACTGCTGGCGACCGCCGAAGCCGACTGGCTGCACTTCGACGTGATGGATGGGCGGTTTGTGCCGAACATTTCTTTCGGGCTGCCTATTCTGGAGGCGCTGCGGCCCCATGCCCGGCAGCCTATCGACGTGCATCTGATGATAGAGCGGCCGCAGGACTACCTGGCGGCTTTCCGCGACGCGGGCGCTACGCACCTCACCGTGCATTACGAAGCCTGCCCGCATCTGCACCGCGTGGTGGAGCAAATCAAGAGCCTGGGCTGCACGGCGGGGGTGGCCCTGAACCCCGCCACGCCCGCTAGCTTCCTGCAAGACATTGCCGCCGACCTCGACCTGGTGCTAGTAATGTCGGTTAACCCCGGCTTCGGGGGCAGACGTTTATTCCGCACACGCTGCAAAAGGTGGCAGCCGTGAAAGAACTGCTGCTCGATACCGGCTCGGCCGCCCTCATCGAAGTTGATGGTGGGGTAAGCCAGACCAACGCTGCCGCCCTGGTGCAGGCCGGGGCCGACGTGCTGGTAGCCGGCAACTTCGTGTTTAAGTCGCCGGGCGGGCCGGTAGCTACGCTGGCCGCCCTGCGCCAGCTGCTGCGCGAAGCCGGCCCGGCTCCGGCGGCAAATAAATAGGGTATTCCCGATACTGAAAGTGAGGTTGGAGAAGTTAAAAAGCCGGGAGCGCCGCCACCGGGACCGGCGTAGCTTTACGGACTATATTTTCTGCTGCCTTTGCGTTTGAAGCCTCTACCGTTACTCCTCGTATTAAGTGCGCTGCCGCTGGCCGGGCCGGCGCTGGCCCAGCAGGTGCCCACGCCGGCCCGGCCAGCGGCCGCTACCGTGCTTCTGGGCACCGTGCGCGATGCCCAGGGCCAGTCGCTCGAACTGGTCGTGGTGGGCCTCGAAGGCCGGGCCGGCGGCGCCACTACCGACGCCCAGGGCAATTTTACCCTGCGCCTGGCCCGGCCCGTGAGCGGCCCGGTAGTGCTGGTAGCGCGCCGCCTGGGCTACCTTCCCCTACGCCAGCTCCTGCGCCTGCCCGACGATGCCGCCCAGCCCCTGCGCCTGGCTTTGCAGGCCGATACCAAGGCCCTGGGCGGCGTAACCGTGCGGGGCCGCTCGGCGGGGGCCGATACCCGTGAGCAGGCCAGCCTCATTCAGCTCGACCCGCAGACGGCCAAGGTATTGCCCTCGCCCTTTGGCGACTTTAACGCTATTCTCAAAACGCTGCCGGGCGTAATCAGCAACAACGAGCTGACCAGCACCTACAACGTGCGTGGCGGCAACTACGACGAGAACCTGCTCTATGTCAACGGGTTTGAGGTGTACCGACCCTTTCTGGTGACGCAGGCGCAGCAGGAGGGGCTGAGCTTCATCAACCCCGACCTGGTGCAGAAGGTCGATTTCAGTACCGGCGGCTGGCAGCCCAAGTACGGCGACAAGCTTTCCTCGGTGCTGGATATTCAGTACAAAGAGCCCGAAAAATTTGCCGCTTCGGCCACGGCCAGCCTCGTGGGCGGCGCCGCCCACGTCGAGGCCCGCTCGGCCAACAACCGGGTAAGCTACCTGGCTGGGGTGCGCTACAAGAATGCGCAGTATGTATTTAATGCCCTTAATCAGCAGCAGGGCAACTACAACCCGACCTTTTACGACGGCCAGGCGTACGTCAATATCGGCCTGGGCCGCAAGGATGGCGACCTGCAGAAAACCAGTCTGGGTATCCTGGGCGTGGTGGCCCACAACGACTACCGCTTTGTGCCGGTGAGCGGGCAGGTCACGTTCTCGACCGACGTGAACCAGGTGGCGCGGGTGAACATCTACTATGATGGCCGCGAGCGCATGCAGTACGATACCTACCAGACGGGCCTCGACTTGCGGCATAACTTTCACCCCGGCCTGCAGCTCGACTTGCTGGCGTCGGCGCTGACTACCCGCGAGTTTGAGTTTCGCGATGTGGAGGCTGCCTACACCTTTGCCGACGTAAACCGCGACCCCAACAGCCCCGATTTCAACCAGCCCGTGCGCCAGCGCAACATCGGCTCCAGCTTCAACCACGCCCGCAACGACCTCACGGCGCAGGTGTACACGGCCGAGCTACGGGGCCGCTGGAACCCCGGCGGCGACCCCACCGGCCCGCACACCATTCGCTGGGGCATCAAAACCGGTCACGAAATCATTCATGACCAGATTGATGAGTACAGCTTTGCCGACTCGGCCGACTACGTGCCCGATGCCCGGCGCACCCGCCTCGCCACCAACCTCAGCCTGGAAAGCCAGCGCACCCAGGGCTACGCCCAGCACACCTGGCAAATTGACTCGCTCAAAACGCTTACCTACGGCGTGCGGGCGCACTACTGGTCGGTTAATGAAGAGCTGGTAATCAGCCCCCGCATTCAGTTTGCCGCGCGCAGCCGCCGCCACCCCGAGCGCAGCTGGAAGCTGGCAGCCGGCGTGTACGACCAGCCGCCCTTCTACCGCGAGTTGCGCGATATGCAGGGCCAGCTCAATACCGAGCTGCGGGCCCAGAAGTCGCTGCACTTTGTGCTGGGCCGCCAGATTGAGGTGCACCTCATGGACCGCCCCTTCCGCCTCAACACGGAGGCGTACTATAAGCGCCTCACCGACGTGGTGCCCTACGAAGTAGACAATGTGCGCCTGCGCTACTACGCCACCAACAGCGCTACGGCCTACGCCGCCGGCTTCGAAACCCGCCTCACCGGCGAGTTTGTAAAGGGCGTGGAGTCGTGGCTGAGCCTGGGCGTGCTCACCACCCAGGAAAAGGGTGACACCACCGCCACCTACGATAAGAATGGCAAGCGTACCGGCTTCGAAACGCTGGGCTACATCCGCCGCCCGCAAGACCAGCGGGTGACGGCCAGCATCTTCTTTCAGGACCACCTGCCCGACAACCCCTCCGTGCGCGGCTACCTGAATCTGGTTTTTGGTACCGGCCTGCCGTTTAGTCCGCCCGGCCTGCCTCAGTTTCGGGGCGCGGGCGCACTTACTACGCCCTATCAGCGCGTCGATGTCGGGTTTTCCAAGGTCGTGAGCCTGCGCAGTGCTCCCAAGCCGCACCTGTACTCGCTCGAAAGCCTGTGGCTAAGCCTGGAGATTCTTAACCTGCTGGGGGCCAATAACGTGGCCGGCTACAGCTATTTGCAGGATGTAAACGGCCGCACCTACGCGGTGCCCAGCTACTTATCGCAGCGCGTAGTAAATCTGCGGGCCATCGCCCGGTTTTAAATGCCGTTTGTCCTACTTTACCCGGAGCAGTAATCCACCGCAGCTAGCCGCCTTAAGCCTATGCTCCGTATGGACGTAGCCAAGCTCCTGCTATGTCTGACAACCTCTCCCCCCAGCCTGCTCCTGGCTTTGTACGCGTGCGCGGCGCCCGCGAGCACAACCTTCAGAATATCGACGTGGACATTCCGCGCGATGCCTTGGTAGTATTCACCGGCGTATCGGGCTCGGGCAAGTCGAGCCTGGCCTTCGGCACGCTCTACGCCGAGGCCCAGCGACGCTACCTCGAATCGGTATCGCCCTACGCCCGGCGCTTGTTTCATCAGCTATCAGTGCCCGAGGTCGATAGCATCGACGGCCTGCCGCCGGCCGTGGCCTTACAGCAGCAGCGTGGCGCGCCCACCACGCGCTCATTGGTGGGCAGCGTCACCACGCTCTCCAACCTGGTGCGGATGCTTTATTCGCGGGCCGGCAACTATCCGCAAGGGCAGGGGATAATCTACGCCGAAGGCTTCTCGGCCAATACGCCCGAGGGTGCCTGCCCACGCTGCCACGGCCTGGGCCGGGTGTATGAAGTAACCGAAGACTCGATGGTGCCCGACCCCTCGCTCACTATCCGCGAGCGGGCCATCGCGGCCTGGCCGCAGGCCTGGGGCGGGCAAAACCAGCGCGATATCCTCGTCACGCTGGGCTACGACGTGGACCGGCCCTGGCGCGAGCTGCCCCAGCAGGAGCGCGACTGGATTCTGTTTACCGACGAGCAGCCGGTGGTGCCGGTGTACCCCGGTTACTCGCCCGCCGAGACGCAGCGCGCCCTCAAGCGCCGCGAGCAGCCCAACTACATGGGTACTTTCAGCAGCGCCCGCCGGCACGTGCTGCACACGTTTGCCAACACCCAGAGCGCGCTCATGAAAAAGCGGGTGCTGCAGTACATGCTGAGCCAGGAATGCCCGCTCTGCCACGGTAAGCGCCTGCGGCCCGAGTCGCTGAGCGTCACCTTCGCCGGACTCGATATTGCCGACCTGGCGCGGCTACCCTTGCAGCAGGTGGCGGCCCGGCTGCAGCCCTACGCCGAGGGCACGGCCGGCACGCCCGACCACGACGAAGCCCAGGCCGAAGTAACCCGCCGCATCACCCAGGACCTCTGCGCCCGCCTGACGGTACTGCTCGACCTGGGCCTGGGCTACCTGGCCCTGGAGCGTAGCACGCCCACGCTCTCGCCGGGCGAGCTGCAGCGCCTGCGCCTGGCTACGCAGCTCTATTCCAATCTGTTCGGGGTGGTGTACGTGCTCGATGAGCCCTCGGCCGGCCTGCACCCTTCCGATACCCAGGCGCTGCTCAAAGCCCTCGCTACGCTGAAAAAGGCGGGCAACTCGCTCTTCGTTGTGGAGCACAACCTCGACGTGGTGCGCTGCGCCGACTGGCTCGTGGACGTAGGCCCCGCCGCTGGCGAGAAGGGCGGCCAGATTCTATACAGCGGCCCACCCGCCGGCCTGGCCGGAGTGGCCGCCTCGCAAACGCGGCCGTTTTTGCTGGGCCAGGCGGCGCCGCCCGCCCGCAGCGTGCGGCCGCCAGTTGGCTGGCTGCGGTTGGCCGGGGTCACGCGCCACAACCTGCGCGGCCTTACTGCCGCCTTTCCGCTGGGTGTGTTCACAACCGTTACGGGCGTGTCGGGCTCCGGCAAATCGACGCTGGTCAGCCAGGTGCTGGTTGAGCTGGTGAGTGAGGCCCTGGGCCAGAAAGCCGACGCTGTCGACGCTGTCAGCAGCGAGGCGGCCGAAGAAATCCTGGAGCTGGCCGACCAGGGCGAAGTTCTGCAAGGCAAAGTCACGGCCGGGCTGGATGTTATTAAGCGCCTGGTGCGGGTCGATCAGCAGCCCATCGGCCGCACGCCGCGCTCCAATATGGCCACTTACACGGGGCTGTTCGACCACGTGCGCCGGCTCTTCGCTGCCACGCCGGAGGCCCGCAGGCGGCGCTACGATGCCGGGCGGTTTTCCTTCAACGTGGCTAAGGGGCGCTGCGAAACCTGCCAGGGCGAGGGCTTTGTGATGGTCGAGCTGCTGTTTTTGCCCAGCGTGTACTCGCCGTGTCCTACCTGCCACGGCACGCGCTACAATGCCAAAACGCTGGAAGTCACTTACCAGGGCAAGAACATAGCCCAAATCCTGGGCCTGACCGTGGACGAGGCCTGGGCGTTCTTTGCCGATGAGCCCAGCGTGCGCCGGGCCCTCACGGTGCTGCGCGAAGTGGGCCTCGGCTACCTGCGTCTGGGGCAGTCGGCTACCGAGCTGAGCGGGGGCGAAGCCCAGCGCATCAAGCTGGCCACCGAGCTGCAGCGCCAGGCCCGCGCCCACACGCTCTACGTGCTCGACGAGCCCACCACCGGCCTGCACCCCGCCGATGTCGAAAAGCTGCTCACCCAGCTCAACGGCCTCGTCGAAGCCGGCCATACTGTGCTCGTCGTGGAGCACGATATGCGCGTAGTAGCCGGCTCCGACTGGGTACTCGACATTGGCCCCGGCGCCGGGGAAGAGGGTGGCCGCGTCGTGGCGCAGGGCCCGCCGGCCCAGGTGGCCCAAGCCGCTCAAAGCCGCACCGCGCCCTACCTGGCCCGCTTCCTGGCCGAGGGCTAGCGCCCGAAAACGACGCGGGCCATAAGGCCACCGTCCTTCAGAATGGGTTATAGTAATTAATAGTATATTTTTTACGTATTGTTTTATTTCGCACTGATAATCAGTATTATAAATTGCCAATAGTAAAGCTGACCTACAAGTGTGAATAAGCCGTTGGTACTTCATCCAGCGCCTTTATGCGGGCCCGGTACTCGTGGGATAACATAGTGTTTTTAAGATATTTACTCAGGGGTAGGTGCCTGGTGCTGCGGTAAAAAGCCAGCGCGGGCCGCAGCCACGCGCTGCGGCCCAGGTGCAGCTGCTCGCGCACGGGAGCCGGTACCACCAGGCCTTGCACGGCCCGCAGCAGGGCGTAGCGCGGGCCGCCCAGGTGCCGCCGATACTGCCGGTAGAGGTCGGCGGTGAAGCGGCTCGGCGCCAGGTCGGCGGCCAGGTGGCGTTGGCGGTCGGCTTGCCAGGCCGGGTAGGAGGCAGGTAAGTCAACAATACCCATCCGCTGGCCCACGCGGCAAAAAACCTCCGTTATTTCTGTGCATTCGGCCGGGGTAAGGGGGCGCTCCAGCACCTCAAATGCCCGGATGGAATAAGCAATCAGCATATACAGCACATCGCGGTAGGCCCAGGCCGGAATGGCCTGCCCCCGGCTGGCCTCAACTGCGCCATGAATAGCTGCAATGCCAGCAATGGCCTTTTCGGCCCCGGCCCGGTCGGCAAATACAATGCGCCGGGCATAGTCTACCGTCGAAAACAGCCGGCCCAGCGGGTCGGCCGGCAGCCGCCCGGTGAAGTACAGCCAGTCAACAGCCTTATTAAGCGCAAACTCGGCCGCCGCCCCGGCAAAGATGAACAGCACCGTATCGGCAGTGCCCCAGATGCGGCGCACGATGGAGCCGGGAGCCACGAAGTATTCCATAAGCTGACCAGACAAAAGCCTCCCCACCGTAGTGCCAGCGCCTAAGCCTAGGAGAAGATAGCGTAACTTTGAAATTCAAAGTTACGCTATCTTCCCGCATTTTTGCTCCTTGTGCTGGGCCGGGTTTGGTCTGGCTATAAACTGCGATACTGTCCTCAAAATCAGGTTACAGGTTGCTGTAGAGGCGCCAGGATGCGCCTCTATAGCTGCCAGGAAGTTACCGGAGCTGCCGGAGGTATTAGTGGCCGGCCAGTGTGGCTACGGGCGGCGGGCTTTTGCGCTTGCGGCCGTACACGCCCAAAATGAGCAGCGGCAGCAAGGTCAGCTCGGCTATTACGCCGAAGAGCAAGGTCAGTCCGATGAGCAGACCCACGTAAAACGTGCCATCAAACGACGAAAACAGCAGCGTGCCGAAGCCGCCCACCAATATTAGGGAGGTAACAATAACGGCCTGCCCGGCCAGAATATAGGTTCGCCGCACGGCCTTGAATAAATTGGGCTCGTGGCCCATGGTAAGGCGCAATTTACTGATAAAGTGAATGGTATCATCTACCGCGATGCCGAAGGCGATGGTGAAGATGATGCTCGTGCTCACTTTCATATTGACGCCCGCCAGGCCCATTACGCCCGCTACTACCAGAATGGGCAGCAAATTGGGTACCAGCACCACGATGGTCATGCGCACCGACCGAAACAGCAGCAGCACGATAATCGTGACCATTGCCACGTCAATCGCCATGCCCTGTATCATGTTCAGGGTCAGGCTCTCGTTGTTTTTGTCGATGAGGTTAGACGACCCCGTGAGGCGCGTACGCAGGATGGTGGTGTCGATAGCGGTCCGCAAAAAGTGGCGAAGCGCGCTGTTGAGCGCGTCGGCCCGGATGCTGCCCACATCCACCATGCGGCCGGTGAGGCGGCCGGCTGAGCCATCGGGCAGCACCAGGGCCCGAAACTCGGGCCGCTTGCGGAACTGGCGCAGCGGCCCGCGCAGCTGGGCCAGTCCGGCCGAATCGGCAGGCAGGCGGTACTCGGCCAGTCCGCCGCCGTGCAGGGCCTGATGCACCGTGCGCACCAGCGTGGCTGGCGAGGCCGAAAAGCGTAGCCCGTATATAGTCTTTAAATAATGTTCAATCCGTTCGGTTTGCGCCAGCACCGCCGGGTCGTAGATGCTGCGCCCGCCGGCGGGCTTGAGCTCCAGCTCAAAAGGCCGCACGCCGGCAAACTGCCGGTCGAAAAACGCGAAATCCTTGCGCACGGGGTCGCTTTTGGCTAAGTCATCGAGCAAAGACGAGTTGATGCGCACTCGCAGGGCCAGCCCCACCGACGCCACCAGTATCAGGCCGCTCAAGGTGAAAATCAGGCGGCGGCGGCGCAGTACGCCCACAAAAAGGCGGCCCAGCACGCCGTCCCAGTCGTGGCCGTGCCGGCGGGGCTGGCGCAGGGCGGGTTTATTGAGCAACACCAGCATGGCCGGCAACAGCGTAAAGCTGAGCATAAAAGCCAGCAGCACGGCAATGCCCGTAAACAGCCCGAAATTGTGGATGGGCCGGATGGTGCTCGTCATGAGCGTAAAAAAGCCGATGCTGGTGGTGAGCGCCGACAGCAGCGAGCCGAATCCCGATTCCTTGATGGTAGTGCGCAGGGCGTGCTTTTTGCCCGCGCCGTAGCCCAGCTCGCTCACGTAGCGGCTGATAATGTGGATGGTATCCGACATGCCCACCACAAACAGCATCAGCGGCAGCAGGGCCGTCATCAGGTCGATGCTGATGCCGCAGGCCCCCATCACGCCCAGGCCCCATACTATCGCGCCCAGTACTACTACCAGCGGTAAAAGTACGCCCCACCAGGTCCGGAACGTGAGCCACAACAGCCCCATTACCAGCACAAAAGACAGCGACATGAATACCCCCATCTCCCACTTCAGCCGGTCCACAAAGACCGACTGTGCCACCGCCCGGCCCGCAAAGTGCGCCCGCGCCTCGGGCAGGCCGGCCCGCGCCAGCCCGAGGCGCAGCTCGGTTAGCAGCGAGTCGCCGGGCGGCTTCTTGAGGTCGGGCGTGGTTTGAATCACCAGCGCCACGGCCCGCGCGTCGGTGCTGAAGATGTTGCCCACCAGGCCCGGCGTGCGATAAATCAGGGTGGAGTCGGCGGCGCGGCGGCTGGGGTCGGCGCGGTAGTCGGCCGGGTGCAGGTAGGGGAGGGTATACGCCCCGAGGCCTTCCACAATAGTTTGGCTGAGTGTGGTGGGGGAGCTGACGTGCAGCACGTTGCGTTGCCGCCGGGCCAGCCGCGTCAGGCTATCGACCTGCGTGAGAAAGGCGGGCGAAAAAGCCGTCTGGCCCGGCCCCGCCTCCAGGCCCAGCAGCAGGTAGTCGTTGTCGTTGCCGAAGCGCCGGGTGTAGCCCTGGTAGTAGTCCAGGTCGGGGTCGCCGGCGGGATAAAAATCATTAAAATTATAATTGAAGCGCAGCTGGGCGGCAAAGTAGCCGGCCAGCCCCGTGAGCAGGGCCAGCACCAGCAGCGTGAGGTAGGCAGTTCGGCGAAGAGGCATAAGCAAAGGAGCGTGAACCCGGCGAGTTCGCGCGTGGAAGTACGACCCGGCACCAG